>DASVAP010000370.1:0-19105 GCA_036376275.1 Planctomycetota bacterium
GGGCTCCATCCCGAGTTCCCCTTCGAGCTGAGCGAGATCGAGCACCTGCCGAGCTTCGTCGGCAGCGACAACGACTCCTTCACGCGCGTCGGCGTGCCGGGGCTCTTCTGGCGCCAGAGCGGGCGCTCGGACTACGAGCACCACCACCACACCCAGCACGACAGCTTCGACGCGATCGTCCCCGAGTACCAGGAGCACTCGGCCCTGGTCACGGCCCTGGCCGCGCTGGGCGTGGCCGACCTGCCGGCGCTGCTCGACCGCACGGACATGAAAGCTCCCGAGCCGCGGCGCCTGGGCGTGCAGCTCGACGGCACGCGCATCACCGAGCTGAGCGAGGACTCGCGTGCCGCGGCGGCCGGCATGCGCGTGGGCGACGTCCTGCTCACGATCGACGGCCGCGAGCTACGCAACCGCGGCAGCGTGAGCGAGGCCACGCGCGAGGGCGGCACGGTCAAGACGATCCAGGTCAAGCGCGGCGAGGAGACCCTCACCTTCACGCTCGACTGGTCCGACGACCCCGACGAGCCCCGCCGCCTGCAGGAGCTCGAGAAGCGCGCCGCCGAGGAGGCCGGCCGGCGCGCCGAGCGCGAGGCCGAGCGGGCCGGTGCCGCCCCGGCGCCGCGCTGACCCGAGCCCGCTGCGAGTACCGGCGCACGCTGAGCGTGGCCGGTAGAATGAGCCCCGGATGCTCCCCCTGCACCGGATCCGGGTCCCCTGCTTCCCGGCCATCGCCGCGGCCCTCGCCGCCCTCGCGCCCCCCATCCCGGCCGGCGGCTCGGGCGAGAACGTGCTCCTGATCGTCGACCCGACGGACCCGACCTCCCTGCACGTCGCCAACCACTACCGGGAGGCGCGCGACATCCCGGACGCGAACGTGCTCCACCTCGGCCTCGCCGCGAGCTATGCCGAGTTCACGGGCGCGCACCTGCGCGGCTTCCTCGGCGAGCTGGCCCGGCGCGGGATCGGGAACCACGTGGACTTCGTGGTGCTGGCGACGGTGAACGGCTTCCACGTGGCCGCGCCGGGCTACGTCAGCGATACCTGCGCGCCGGTCACGCGCTTCGCGGCCCCCACGCCGTTCACGCTCGCGCACCGCGCCGCCGACATCCTGGACGGGATCGGATCGCAGCGCCGGAACCGCTACTACAAGAGCTCCTGGGAGCCACAGTTCTTCGACAGCGAGCTGCGCTGGCTGAACGGCGATCCAAGCACGGCGCCCGGGGCGCAGCGCTACTACATCGGGGCCCAGCTCGGCTACACGGGCGCGAACGGGAACACGAAGGCCGAGGTGCTGGCGATGATCGACCGCAGCGTGGCGGTCGACGCCACCCATCCGGCCGGCACCTTCTACTTCATGGCGACGGCCGATCCCGCGCGCTCGGACCCGCGCGACGGGAGCTACGCGGTGGCCGTCACGCAGCTCCTGGGCGCGGGCGCGGGAGCCGAGCAGCTCTTCGACTGGCTGCCCTTCGGGCGCCACGACGCCCTCGGGATCATGACCGGCTTCGCCGCCCAGGACATCGACGGGGCCGACCTGACGCTCTTGCCGGGCGCCTTCGCCGACCACCTGACGAGCTTCGCGGCGACCTTCGACGACGTCTCGCAGACCAAGATGACGCGCTGGATCGCGAAGGGCGCCTCTGGCACGGCCGGCACGGTCGAGGAGCCCTGCAACTACGCCGGGAAGTTCCCGCACGCGCGCCTGCACTCCGTCTACCGCAAGGGTCTCACGCTGGGCGAGGCCTGGTTCCGCAGCCTCGAGTACGAGCCCTTCCAGAACCTCTTCGTCGGCGACCCGCTGACGCGGCCCTGGGCCCACCCGCCCACGGTCGACGTGCTGGACGAGCCCCTCGCGCCGGTGAGCGGCACGATCCTCCTGACGCCGGCCGCCACGGCCAGCGCCCCGGGCGCGGCGATCGCGCGCCTGGAGCTGCTCGTCGACGGCGTCCTGCGCGCGACGAGCGTGGGCGGTCCCTTCCAGCTGGACACGACGCGCCTCGACGACGGCTGGCACGAGCTGCGCGTCGTGGCCCTCGACGACACGCCCGCGCGCCACGGCGCGACCTGGAAGGGCGCCCTCGAGGTCGCGAACCACGCCCGCACGGCGGCGCTCGCGGTCCTGCCGACCTCGGGCGACCTCGGGACGGCCTTCACGCTGACGCCGACGGCCCTGGGTGGAGCGCTCGAGGAGCTCGTCGTGCTCCAGGGCGGACGGGTCGTCGCCGCCACGACCCAGTCCGGCGGCACGGTGACGCTCCACGCCCGGATGCTCGGGGCAGGCACCGTCCGGCTGCAGGCCGTGGCCCGCTTCGCGGACGGCCGGAGCGCCGCCAGCGCGCCGGTCGCCCTCACGATCGCCGACTCCGGCGGCGCGAGCGGCGCCCTCCCGGAGGCGTTCTCCTTCACCGAGCGCGTGCGCGGCGGCGAGCCGGCGGCCGTGCGGCCCTTCGTGCTGGAGCTCCCGGCGACCTTCGACGACCCGCTCGCGAGCGCGCTCTACACCGTCGTCACGCCGCCGGCGCGCGCCACGATCCTCCCGGTGGGCAGCGGCCCCTGGCGCATCCTCGTCCCGGACGAGGGCGCCTTCGGCACGGACACGCTGGTCTTCCGCGTCACCACCCCGGCCGGCACCTCGGCCGACGCGACGATCCGCCTCGACTACGGCGGACCGCCGGTGCGACGGCGATAGCACCCGGGCGGCGCTCAGCCGTCCTGGCGAAAGAGCAGCACGCGGTCGGCGAGCTCGTCCACCGCCGTCACGTCCACGTCACCGTCCCCGTCGCGGTCGTGCAGCGCCACGCAGCTCGCCGCGCTGGGCGCCGCCAGGGTCGTGTGTCCGCCCATCACCCCGCCGCCCTGATTGCGGTAGAGGTCGAAGTCGGCCCCGTAGGAGCTGGTGACGAGGTCCAGCAGCCCGTCGCCGTTCAGGTCGCCGAGCTCGACCGCGATCGGGAAGCTGCCCGTCACGTAGGTCGTGGCCACCCCGAGGCCGCCGGCTCCGTCGCCGAGGCTCAGCGCCGCGCGGCTGGCGCTCGAGCAGGCCGCGGCCACGTCGAGGAACCCGTCGGCGTCCACGTCCCCGACCGCCACCATCCACGGGCTCGTGCCCAGCGCGCGCGGCACGAGCGGCGTGAAGCCCCCGAGGCCGTTCCCGCGCAGGACGTTCCCGTCGTGGCTCGAGTAGCCGACGACGACCAGGTCGAGGACGCCGTCGCGGTCCATGTCGGCGGTCACGACCGAGGTCTCGCGGTTGACGCCACCCTGGAAGCGCGTCTCCGGCGCGAAGCTGCCGTCGCCGGCGTTGCGCAGCAGCGACAGGTCGTTCGTGATCCGGTTGGCCGTGACGACGTCGGTGTCCCCGTCGCCCTCGACATCGAGCACCGCCAGCCCGCGCGGCTCGTCGCCCACGTCGTACCGCACCTGGGGCTGGAAGGTGCCGTCGCCGTTCCCGAGCAGGATCGAGACGTCGTGGTCGAGGATGTTCGAGATCGCGAGGTCGAGGTCGCCGTCGCGGTCGAGATCGGCCGCCTCGTTCGAGCTGCAGTGGAAGCCGACCGAGTAGGTCGCCTCGGCCCCGAAGCTCCCCGTGCCCTGGTTCAGGTACACCGATACGTCCGAGCTGTCCTCGTTCGGCACCGCGAGATCGAGGTCGCCGTCCCCGTCCAGGTCGCCGCCGTAGACGCCGTAGGGCGTCAGGCCGGGGAAGAGCGTCCCGGTCTGGGTGTAGGTGCCGTTCCCCGCGCGCGAGCCGGCCCAGAAGCTCCAGGCGTAGCCGCGCGCGAGCGGTGCCCCGAGCGTGCTGCGCAGCGTGCGCGCGAGGCTCACCGTGACGAGCTCGCCGGCCGAGAACGGGCTGGCCGGCACGAAGCGCACGACGCGCCCCGCCTCCGACACGTGGAACGTGCCGCTGCGCACGCCGCTCCAGCGGCCCAGCACCTGGAAGCCGGTCGCGTCCAGGCTGGCCGGATCGATCGGCTGGCTGAAGCGCACGCGCACCTCGCTCGTGCGCGGCACGCCGAGCTCGTTCTGCACCGGCCCGTGCGCGAGCACGCGCGGGTTCGGCGGCGCGGAGCGGGCCTGCTGGGAGAGCGGAGCGAGGGCGAGGAAGGCGACGGAGAGGAGCAGCATGGGGGAGCGGGAGCCTGGGCCAGAGCCTAGCAGGCCTCCCTGCCGCGCTGGCGCCCGGGAGGGCCGCGCGTGAGCTCGCGGCTCTGTCGCCTCCGGGCAAGGGAAGGGGGCTTCCGCGCGCGAGAGGGATCCGCACGGATCGTGCGCCAGACTTCGGTCTCAAGCCCGCCCCGCGCGCTGCCGATCGAGCCGCCAGTCCCGCCACGGAGCCCGCCATGATCCTCGAGCCCGGAATCAAGGTCCTGATCGCCCACCGCCGCCTGTTCGAGGGCGACCAACCGCGCTACTTCGTCGGGCAGGTCGAGGGCTACGGCGACGGCCTGGCGCGCGTCATCGGGTACACCTGGACGCGCGACCCCTACCAGGGCCTGTACGTGCGCAAGAGCGACGAGCGCACGAAGATCGTGCCCATCGCTTCCGGCACGGTGATCGTCTACCAGCTTCCCGCCACGGTCCGGCTCGAGGACTTCGTGCTGGTGGCCGAGGGCGCGATCCTCATCGCGCACGACGGGGCCGCGTTCCGCATGGACCTGAGCGAGGGGCAGATCCACGCGGCCCCGGCCCCGGCCCTGCGGCGCGCGTAGCGCGAACGGACTGGCGCACGCTCGCTCAGGACCCGCGCCGCAGCACGCGCACCGTGATGGCCTCGGTGCCGTGCAGGTGCGGCAGGAGCCGCCCGCGCCCGCACCGCGCATCGCAGCCGCCGCGCGCGCTCCGGGCAGGCTCGCCCCGCCCGCTCGCGCCCAGGCCGCCTCCAGGTCGAGCGCGTTCCGCGCCGCCGCCCGGTCGGGCCCGGTGCGTCATGCGCGAAGTGCGTGGGTCCATCGGCAGCGGGTCGCTGCCTGGGGGCCTGCGAGAAGGTCGGTGACGCCGCCGCCCTCGCCGGGCGCCAGCATCGCGTATCCTATTTGCACATTCCTACGGTGCGGGCCGTGGCGCCGGGCCGCGCCGCCAGCCGCAACCGGAAAGAAAGCAAGGAAGACGATGCCTCAGATCGCCCAGGCGCTGCGCCGAGCCGCGCGCCTCCTCGTCGCGGCCGGAATGCTCCTGGCGAGCCCCTTCGCCCAGGGGACCCAGGAAGGAAAGGCGCTCCGGACGGGGGCTGGCCCGTCGCGCCAGGCGCCCCTCCAGCCCTCCCTCGACCTGTCCCTGCGCAGGTTCCAGCGCGGCGGGGCCCCCTTCGCCAGCGTCGGCCTCGACTGCAACGCCAACGGCGTCCCGGACGACGTCGATGTCGCCAGCGGCGCGAGCGCGGACTGCGACGGGAACGGCGTGCCGGACGAGTGCCAGCCCGATTGCGACGTCGACGGCATCCCCGACGCGTGCGAGGCGGACTGCGACGCCGACGGCGTCGTGGACGACTGCGACGGACCGGACTGCAACCAGAACTTCGCGCCCGACAACTGCGACATCGCCGCGGGGGTCAGCCGCGATTGCAACGCCAACGGGATCCCCGACGAGTGCGAGCCCGACTGCGACGGCGACGGCATCCCCGACGAGTGCGAGGGCCCCGACTGCAACGGCAACGGCCTGCCCGACAACTGTGACGTCGACGGTGCGGGCGGGAGCCAGGACTGCAACGGGAACGGCACGCCCGACGAGTGCGAGCCCGACTGCGACGCCGACGGGATCCCCGACGAGTGCGACGGCCCCGACTGCAACTTCAACGGACTGCCCGACAACTGCGACCTGGCCAGCGGCTTCAGCCAGGACCGCAACGGCAACGGCCTGCTGGACGAGTGCGAGGACCCCGACTGCAACGGCAACGGCATCGCCGACGGGCTGGACATCTTCGCGGGCACGAGCAACGACTGCAACGGCAACACCATCCCGGACGAGTGCGAGGCCGACTGCGACGGCAACGGCCTGCCGGACGAGTGCGAGTCGGACTGCAACGGCAACGGCATCCCCGATCCGTGCGACGCGCCCGACTGCAACTCGAACGGCCGCCCCGATGGCTGCGATGTCCAGGACGGCACGAGCCCGGATTGCAACGGCAACGCGATCCCGGACGAGTGCGAGCCCGACTGCGACGACGACGGGCTGCCCGACGACTGCGACGCCGCTCCGGACTGCAACGCCAACGGGACGGCCGACCCCTGCGACATCGCCTCCGGCGCGAGCCCGGACTGCGACTTCGACGGCGTCCCGGACGAGTGCCAGCCCGACCGCGACCTCGACGGCATCCCGGACGCGTGCGAGAGCTGCGCGGCGCCCGTGGCCGCCTGCGACACGGGCTGCTACGCGCTCGGCGACCGCCACGGGTCAGGCTCGCGTCCGGGCCACGGGCTGCGGCTCGACTACATGGGCCATCCCGTCTCCTTCAGCTTCGAGCCCCCGGGAACGTCGGGCACGCTCTGCCACGACGCCGCAACCGGCACCGTCACCATCCTCGGCCGCGCCTATGGCGGCCTGGTGCGCGGCCCGCTCCTCGGCTACGCCGATGTCGCCTTCGTCTACACCGGCGTCACGTGCACCGGGAGGAGGCTCGTCGCCGGCGACGGCGCCGCGGGCTTCGGGACGATCGTCTGGCTGCCGACCGGCACCGCGTTCCAGCTCTTCGGCGAGGAGCAGGGCGGCGGCGAGCTCGCGCGCCTCCACGACGGCCGCTGGACCGGCCGGCTGATGCTCGGGGACGACGACGCCGACTCGGGAGGCAAGCGCGAGTGGGACCTCGAGCTCACGCCGCTGGGCGAGTGCCCCGCCCGGCCTGACTGCGACGGGGACGGCCTCCCGGACAGCGACGAGCCCGACTGCGACACCGACGGCATCCCCGACGCATGCGAGCTCGACATGGACGGCGGCGGCACACCAGACGACTGCGAGTGATCAGGCGGAGGTGCCGCGCTGCAGGAGGTCGCTCCGTCGACCTTGCTCGGGCTCGCTCGCCGGGCTCGCGACCACCTCCCGCAGCGCCCGAAAGATGCGCTCTCCGGCGCGTCGAGACTGGCTGAGCCGGCCGAGCGGTCTCGTCCGAATGGCCCTGCGGCGCGCGTAGCGCGAGCGGGCGCAGGCCTCAGGACCTGCGCCGCAGCACGTGGATCGTGAAGGCATCGGTGCCGTGGACGTGCGGCAGGAGCCGCAGCACGGTGGCGCCGCGGTCGGGAGCGAGCGCGCCCAGCTCCTCCGGCACCCATGCGTCGAGCGGCAGGAGCTCCAGACCGTCCCCGTCCGCGAGCCGCGCGACGACGGCCTCGTTCTCGCAGGTGAAGGGCGAGCAGGTGGCGTAGACCAGGTGCCCGCCCGGCCGCAGCCAGCGCGCCGCCGCGCGCGCGATGGCGAGCTGCTGCTCCGGCAGGCGCGCGAGCAGGGCCTCGTCGATGCGGCGCGCGACGTCGGGCTTGCGGCGCAGGGCGCCCAGCCCGCTGCACGGGGCGTCGACCAGCACGCGCGCGGCGCGGCCGGCGAGCTGCGCCAGGGGCGCGGAGAGCGGCTCGTCCGGGCGTGGTGCGTGCTGCACGAGCAGGTTGAAGGCCTGGGCGCGCGCGGCGCGGCGACGCAGCTCGTCGAGGCGCCGCCGGCTCGCGTCGAGGGCCACGATCTGCCCGCGCTTGCCGAGCAGCGCGCACAGGGCCAGCGTCTTCCCGCCGGCACCCGCGCAGGCGTCGACCGTCGGCGCCGAGCGCTGCGGATCGACGAGGCGCGCCACGAGCTGGCTGGCCTCGTCCTGGACCTCGAACAGGCCTTCCTCGAAGGACGGCGTCGGCGCGAGCGGGCCAGGCGCGCGCACGACGAGCGCCCACGGGCTCCAGCGCCCGGGCTCGGTCTCGAGGCCTTCGTCCGCGAGCCGCTGGGCGAGCTCCGCGCGGCTCGTGCGCGCCGCGTTCGCGCGCAGCGTCAGCGGCGCCAGCCCCCAGCTCGCCGCCAGGAAGGCCTCGGCCGCGTCGCCCAGGCTCGCCGCCAGCTCGCGTGCGACGGGGAGCGAGACCGAGCCGCGCAGGGCGAGCCGCTCGAGCGCGTCGCCGCGCTCGAGCTGGCGCACCTCGGCCGCGCGCAGGGCGGGGAGATCGACGTGGGCCCGCGCCAGCTCGCGCTCCCCCACCGCCTCGCCCGCCAGGGCCCGCAGCGCGAGCAGGCGCCGCTCCGGCGCGCGCAGCTCCGGCGCCAGCCGCGCGAGGCGCGCCTCGCCGGCCAGGATCCGGCGCAGGTCCGACAGCAGCGGCCCGCGCGCCGCGCCGCGCACCCCGGCCGCCGCGCAGGCCTCGGCCAGCGAGGCTCCGCCCTCGACCGCGTCCCAGGCCGCCTCCAGCTCGAGCGTGCTCATCGACGACTGCGCTGCGAGCCGGACCTCATCCGCGGAGTGTGCGCCGGCCGACCCGCCAGGTCCACCGCGACGCCTCCGGGACCGGCGGGCGCCGGCCCGATGGGCGCGTTTCCAGCCCCGCCGGCCGGCTCCCGGCCGAAATCGGGGCCTCCTCGCAAGAAAGCCGGGGATTCCCTGACGGTCCAGAGGGGGGATGTCGCGTGGGTGGGCAGATACCGAGGCCCGATGCCCGGGCATCCGAGGATCCACGAAGGAGTTCGATCATGAAGGCGGTTTCCCTGTTCGTCCTGTCCCTGTTCACCGCGCCTGAGGCGCGTCCGGGCGAGGCCCCCCAGCCCGCGGGGCACGCGGAGGCCGCGCTCGACCTGCACGTGCGCGGCGCGCCGCTCGCGGGCCAGGCCCTGCGGCTCGAGGTGCGCGGCCCGGCAGGGACCCGCGTCCTGATCCGGGTGGACGAGCTCGCCATGCCCGCGGAGCTCGTGCCGACCGCGCGGCCCGCGGACCTGCTGCCGGGCTCGCGCGTGGCCAGCGCGGAGACGCGCGCACGGGCCGAGCGCAACGGTCCCGGCCTGCTGTTCACCGGACGGACCGACGCCGAGGGGCTGTTCTCCTGGCCGCTGGTCGCGCCCGAGGCCGGCACGCGCCTCCTGGTGCGGGCCCACGAGCTCGACGCCGGGGCGCGCGAGTTCGAGGCGCTCGAGCTCGACATCCTGCCGCGCTCGACGGGAACGGGAGGCGCAGGCGTCGCTCCCCTCGGTCCGACGCCCGGCGTCACCTTCGGCGGCGGGACGCCCGTGCCGCCCGGCCAGGGTGTGCGCCCCTGCAACGCGCGCGAGGACGTGCCCGACCTCGGCTTCGAGGACTCGAACTGCGACGGCATCGACGGCGACGAGGGGCGCGCGATCTTCGTGGCCACGACGGGCTCCAACGCCAACCCCGGGACGCGCGACCTGCCGGTCGCCAGCGTGAACCTCGCGATCCAGCTCGCGGCCGTGCACCCCCAGCGCGACCACGTGTACGTCTCGGAGGGCTCCTACGGCGAGCTCGTCGCGCTGCTCGACGGCGTGTCGGTCTGGGGCGGGTACTCGGCCGCGAACGGCTGGGAGCGCTCCGCGGCCCACGTGACGACCTTCGCCAGCTCAGGCACGGTCGGCAACGGGCGCGTCGGCGTCCATGGTGCCGGCCTCTCGGCGCCGATCACGCTCGGGAGCGTGACGGTCACGACGACGACGGCCGCCACGAACGCCCACAACTACGGGATCCTCCTGGACGAGTGCGACGACGTGACGCTCGAGGCGGTCGTGGTGGTCGCCGGTGACGGGGGCGCGGCCAGCAACGGCTCCACCGGCTTCACGGGCTCGTCCGGTTCGAGCGGGAGCAGCAGCAGCGGGAACTCCGGCGCCAACGGCGGCGGCGGCGCGAACTCCGGCGGCCGGGGCGGCAACGGGGGCGACCTCAATCCCTCCGGCAGCGACGGCAACGACGGCAACGGCTCGAATGGCGGCAACGGCGGCAACGGCGGCGGGATCAACGCCAACGGCAGCAACGGCTCGAGCGGCGGCACCGGCAGCGCCGGCTTCCCCGGCAGCGTTCGCTCGAACGTCGGCTTCCTCCAGGCTGGGCAGTGGAACCCCAACGGTGACGGCCTGAACGGCGGCATCGGCAGTGGCGGTGGCGGGGGTGGTGGTGGCGGCGGCGGCGGCGTCACGTTCTTCCAGGGCGGTGGCGGCGGCGGGGGTGGCGGCGGCGGCTTCGGCGGCGGCGGCGGCCAGGGGGGTCGCGCCGGCGGCTCGAGCTTCGCCCTGTTCCTGAGCGCGAGCTCGGCCAGCCTGGTCGAGTGCCAGCTCACCGCCGGGATCGGCCGCAACGGCGGCAACGGCGGCTCGGGCGGCAACGGCGGCAACGGCGGCGGCCGCGGCTTCGGCGCCAACGTCAGCAACTCGACCGACGGCGGCGACGGCGGCCTGGGTGGCCGCGGCGGCAACGGCGGCACCGGCGGGGGTGGCGGCGGCGGCCACTCCTACGCGGTGCTGGTCGGCGTGGGCAGCTCCTTCTCGCTCGCCAGCTCGACCCTGGCCACCTCGGCCGCGGGCAACGGCGGCACGGGCGGCACCCCCGGGATCGCCGGTCAGTCCGTGCTGATCAAGCAGCTCTGATCCGATCCAGCGCGCGAGCGAGCTCCGGGCCCCAGAGTGCCCGAGCTTCCGAGGGCCCGCGAGCCGGCAAGGCTCGCGGGCCTCGTCCTTTCCAGGCTCCCCGTGTCCCGGATCCACCTGTGCATCCGGAGCCTCCAAGACTCCCTCGCCCCGCGGCGTTCTCGCGGTCGAAGGACGACACACCGAAGGGAGACGACGATGAGCTCGGGAAGGCTGGAACGGATTTCCATCGAACGACCGTGCCCGAAGCGCTGGTCGGAGCTGGTCGGCGACGAGCGCCGGCGCTTCTGCTCCGCCTGCGCGCTGCACGTCACGAACCTCTCGGCCCTGACGCGCACGGAGGCCGAAGGCTTCCTCGCCGCGAGCCGCGGCCGCGTGTGCGTGACCTACGTGCCCACCGACACGGGCGCGGTCGCGCTGCGCCGCGCGCCGGGCCGTGCGCACCGCCTCCTGCGGCCACTCGCGCGCGCGGCCTCGCTCCTGCTCGGCCTCGTCTTCCTCCTGCCCGGCTGCCGCCCGGCCGAGCGCCCCGCCGACCCCGTGACCCCGCCGCCCGACGACGCGCAGCCCGGCGACGGCCACCTGCTCGGCAAGGTGCGCGCCGACCCGGTCTGCCAGGTCGACGACGACCAGCGCATGATCATGGGCGAGATGGTCGCGCCGGAGCCGCAAGCACCGCCCGCCGAGCCGGTCCAGGAGTAGGCGCGGCCCGCGGGAGGATGGGCGCGACCGGCCATGGAGAGCGCGTGCTCGCACCGACGAGACCGCAGGCCAGGCCGACCAGCGCGCCCACCGCGTGTGCCAGGGGCACCGGGGTGAAGCCCTGGCCCGAGCCATCGACGAAGAGGGCCGTGCCGGTGGCGAGCTCGAAGGCGACCTTGGCCGCGAACAGCGCGCCGGCCACCAGCACGAGCGGCGCGCGGCGCGCGCGGAGCTCGAGCGCCAGCGCGAGGCCAAACAGCGCCGAATCGAGCCCCGAGAGCCCGCGATAGCGCTCCAGCCCGGGCACCCAGGCCAGCACGGCCAGCGAGATGGCCGGCGCGGACAGCGCCAGCGTCGCCAGCGTGCGGGCCGGCGCGCGCAGGCCGCAGACGAGGAGGAGGGCTCCGAAGGCCAGCGCGTCCACCAGCCAGTGCTGCAGCGAGTAGTGCACGAAGTGCGCGCTCGCCAGGCGCCAGGGCTCGCTGGCGAGGACGCGCCCGCGCACGAGCTCGAGCCTGCGAGTCGTTCCGTCCCCGAGCTGCAGGAGGCCGGTCGCGAGCGGGACGAGCAGCGCGAGGAACAGGGGTCCGGGCACGCGCCCGGACCCCCGCCTGCCGAGGTCCCCTCGAGTCACGCGGAGTCCCTCGCCGTGCCGAGCACCCGGCGACCCGCGCGCCAGGCGGCGGCGGCGCCGAGCAGCGCGAGCAGCAGCCCGCCGAGATCGAGCGCGCCCCCGCCCGAGCGAGTCGTGTGCGCCCGCTCCGGGAAGGCCGGCGCGCCGGCGTCCACCCGGGCGCTCGGCCGTGGAGCGGCGGCGCGCGCGGCCTGGGCGCGGTGCTCGCGCTCGGTGCGCTCGCGGTTGCGACGCTCGACGCCGTGGCGCTCGAAGGCCTCGTCGTCCAGGACCAGCATGGCGGTCTCGTCGGTGACGAGCTGGTAGGCCACGCCGAGGTGCGCGATGGCGTCGGCCGACTCGCTGGCGGAGAGCTCGCCCAGGTCGCGGGCGGCCTCGATGTGCTCGATCCGGTCCAGGGCCCACAGGCGCTCGAGCTCCGGGTGCTCGGTGTCGAGCGGCGGCAGGATGGCCGTGGCGCGGTAGGTGCGATCCTCGCCCGTCAGGCGTGCGCGCAGCGTGATCTCCAGCGGACCGGGCTCGGCGTAGCGGCCGAAGAGCACGAGCTGCTGGCCGTGGTAGACCTTGCTGCGCAGCGCGCTCACGTCGTGCACCTTCACGCCGGAGAAGGAGAGCTGGGCATCGTGCAGGGCCTCGTGCGTGACCTTCTGCTTCGCGAGGAGGATCTGGCCGAGGATGTCGTCCGCGTTCGAGACCGCTGCGTAGAAGCCCCCGCTGGCGTCGGCGATCGTGCGCATCAGCGGCCAGTTGGCCGAGTTGCCCAGCAGGAAGCCGAAGACGCGCAGGTCGTGCGTGCGCATGAGCGCGGCGAAGCGCCGCGGGTCGGTCTCGCCGGTGTTGGCCACCGCGTCGGTCACCAGGACCAGGCTCGTGGCGCGGTCGTCGTCGAGCTCCTTCATGCCCAGCGCGAGACCTGCGTAGAGGTTCGTGCTGCCCTCGCTGCGCAGCCCCTCGAGCGCGCTCAGGGCCCGGGCCACCTCCTCGGGCGTGGCGGCCGTCCAGGGCACGACCTCGCGCGCCTCCTCCGAGAAGCTGACGACCCGGAAGCGGTCCTCGGGGCGCAGCTCGCCGAGCGCGCGCGCGACGCCGCCGGCCAGCGTGTGGAGCTTGCCCTCCATGCTGCCGGACACGTCGAGCACGAACACGTGGTCCGCCCCGCGCGCCAGCGGCGCGAGGTCGATGCCCGGCGTGAGCACGAGCTGGAACGTGCCGGGCGCCTCGACCGAGGCACGGTAGGGCACGAGCTCGACGCGCCCCGGCAGATCGTCCTGCAGCCGGTAGTAGACGACCACGTCGCGCGTCAGCGTGTGGCCGCCGCCCGCCAGCACGTCGGCCTGCCAGCGTCCCACGTCGAGGCGCTGCAGCACCGCCGAGGCCTCGAGCCCCGGCAGGCGCAGCTCCTCGACCGGCCAGGCGGAGGCGAGCTCGAGGTGGAACTCGAAGCTGCGCTGCACGGTCTCCTCGCGCTCCCAGAAGCGGCGCGCGACGTCGTCCGTCCCGCCGTCCTCGAGCGGGTAGACGTAACGCCCCACCCCGGCGTCGAGGGCCAGCGGCTGGTAGTACACGAAGCGGAAGCGCGCCTCGCCCTGGGCCGGCACGCGCGCGAGGCGGAACTCGAAGGTGCGGTACGCATCACGCTTGGCGAGGCCCGCGTCCTGGCCGCTGTCCTTCTCCTCGGCGTAGACGCGCTCGGCCTCCTCGGCGCGCACGACCTCGCCGTGGAGCTCGCGCTCGCCGGCCAGGATCGTCATCTCCGAGAGGCTGGCCGACTCCGGCACCGGGAAGGCGTAGATCGCCTCCAGGTCGCGGTCGTTGGGGTTGTAGAAGGTCTGCGCGACCTCGGTGCGCGCGAAGCCGTCGACGATCGAGACCGTGACGGCATGGTCGCGGATCTGGATCGCCTGATCGGGCGAGCCCCTGGCCTTCAGGGTGCCGCCCGCCAGGGCCGGGAGCCCGCAGGCCATCGTCGCCGCGCAGGAAAGGAGGATTCGTCGCAGGAAGCGCATGGGTCACCTCGAATGGAGAGGGGTGGAGCCCGCCCGTCGCCGGGCGGAAAGGAGACCGGCGAGCAGCAGGAGGGCGAGCCCGAGCTCGAGCGGACCGAGGGCGCCGGCTCCCTGCCCGCTCACCGTCACGCCGGGCGTGCCCGGGCCGCGCACCGTGCCCGTCCGGGCCTGCTCGCGGAACACGTCGAGCGCCTGCTGCAGCTCGACCAGGGCGTCGTCGGTCGCCGAGCGCAGGCCTTCGGCGCTGTCGTCGCGCAGCCCGCGCGGGGCGACGACGGCCGTGGCGCCCTCCTCCACGCGACTCTTGCCCGAGGCGTTGAAGAGCAGGCTGCGCGAGGGGATGTCGAAGACCGAGATCTCGACGAAGGTGTGCGTCTCGTTCCGGTTGCCCTCGACGAAGTACGCGCCCACCAGCGTCCAGTAGGTGAGCGAGGTCCAGTCGAGGTCCTGGTGCTGGACCTGGTCGTAGGAGAGCACCGCCAGGAGGTCGATGCCGAAGAGCGCGCGCAGCTGGTCGACGTTCTCGAAGCCGCCGCCCGGGCGCAGGTAGGTGGCCGGGATCTGCTCGATCGCCGCCACGCCCGGCGTCGCGCGGAAGGCGTCGGCGACGCGCTCGAGCAGCCGCCGCTCTCCGGCCTGGCCGAGCTCGGGCGCGTAGGACCGGTCGAAGAAGGGATCGGGCGAGCTGGCCCGCACCGCGCTCCGGGGAGCGACGGCCACCCCCACGCGCAGCGGCAGCGCGAGGTGCACGTCGCCCGGCGGCGTGAGCGGGACTCCGGCCGGGTACAGGAACTCGAGCACCCCGGCGCGCTGCTGGGCGGGAGTGGACGCGAGGCAGGCCGAGGCGAGCAGCGCGGGGAGCAGGACGGGCCCGATGCGGACCAGGAGGGAGTGCCGGTGCGTGGGGTGGGTCATGGGAGGTCGTGGTGGGCGCGCCGGCAGGGCAGGGGCCGTGCCGGGAGCCGCCAGAGCACCCGCAAAGGCTTGTGAGGGCACGTGTTAGCCGCGCGCGAGGGGGGCTAGCCCGGCTCCGCGACTCGGGGAGAGCTGGACATTTTTTGTGCAGCGACATGACACTGAGTGTCGTCGATGTCGCTCTTCTCCTCCGCCGAGCTGGAGCTGGCCGAGGGCCTGGCCGCGATCGTCTACACGAACCCGTTCCTGCCGGAGCGGCTCGTGCTCGAGCGCCGCCTGCTCGGATCCGAGTTCGTCGAGGTCGGCCCTGCCCGAGCCTTCACCGAGGGCCCCGAGGGCCGGGCCAACACCGCACGTCTGCTCCTGCGCGGAGAGCCCGTGCTCGCGGCCGCGCGCGCGCGCCTCGCCGCCGGGCCGGGCACGCCCGCGGAGCTCGAGGTGTACGAGGGCCTGGCCCTGTTCGTGCTCTACCACCGCTGGCGCGACGAGCTCGGTGCGCTCCTGGCCGACGTGGACGAGGAGAGCGCGGGCCCGCTGCGCGTCCCCTGGTACCCGCGCTTCCGCGAGGAGGCCCTGGCCGCCCTGCGCCCGCACGGCCGGCGCCTCCCGACCGACCTCGAGCCCGCGCACCTCCTGGCGCTCCTGTTCCAGGTCGCGCGCGCCTTCCACCAGATCTACGTGAACCTGATCGGCAGCTCGCCGGCCGCGATCCGCCTGCGCGCCGCGGTCTGGCAGTCGATCTTCACCCACGACATCCGCCGCTATCAGCGCGCGCTGTACGGGCGCATGGCGGACCTGGCGACGCTCGTGACCGGCCCCTCGGGCACCGGCAAGGAGCTGGTCGCGCGCGCGGTCGCGCGGGCGAGCTACCTCCCCTTCGACGAGCCCGCGCGCAGCTTCGCGCTCGACCTGTCGGCGCTCTTCCTGCCGCTGCACCTCTCGGCGCTCTCGCCCCAGCTGATCGAGTCCGAGCTCTTCGGCTACCGCAAGGGCGCCTTCACCGGCGCGCTGGCCGACCGGACCGGCTGGTTCGAGGCCTGCCCCGCCGGCGGCGCCGTGTTCCTGGACGAGATCGGCGAGATCGCGCCCGAGATCCAGGTCAAGCTGCTGCGCGTCCTGCAGACCCGGCGCTTCCAGCGCCTGGGCGACACGCGCGCCCGGGACTTCCGCGGCAAGCTGATCTCGGCCACGAACCGCGACCTCGCGGCCGAGCTCGCCGCCGGCCGCTTCCGCGCGGACCTCTACTACCGCCTGTGCTCCGACCACGTCGAGACGCCCTCGCTGGCCGAGCAGGTCCGGGGCGACGCCGATGAGCTCCTGCGCCTCGTGACCTTCATCGCCCGCCGCCAGGTCGGCGACGAGGGCGAGGCCCTGGCGCGCGAGACCCTGGCCTGGATCGAGTCCGAGCTGGGCCTGGACTACCCCTGGCCGGGCAACTTCCGCGAGCTCGAGCAGTGCGTGCGCAACGTGCTGGTCCGCAAGCGCTACGAGCCGCGTCCCCTGGCCCGCGCGGCGCCGCTCGAGGACCTCGTGCGCCGCCTGCGCGCCCTCGAGCCGACGGCCGACGAGCTCCTGCGCGCCTACTGCACCCTGGTCTACGCACGCGAGGGCTCCTTCGACGGCGCGGCGCGGCACCTGGACCTCGACCGACGCACGGTGAGGGCCAAGGTGGATCCCGAGCTCCTGGAGCGCCTGGCCCGGGGGTGAGGCGGCCAGGGGGGGCCCCGGCCGGGCGCGAAGACCGGAGGAAGCCGAATCGATCCGGCCCTCTGCGACCATGGAGGGCGGCCCCATGACCGACCTGCCCGATGTCTCGGTGGACGCGCTGCGGCGCGTGGCGCGCGGGATCCTCTTCGACCGCCACGGAGCCGAGGACGTCGTACAGGAGGCCTGGCTCGCCGAGCTGCGCGCGAACCCGCCCGTGGCGAGCCGGGCCGGCTGGCTGACGGTCGTGGTGCGCAACCTGGCCCTCAACCGCCGGCGCGAGGAGGCCCGCCGCGGCCGGCGCGAGCGCGCCGTGGCGCGTCCCGAGGCGCAGGGCGATCCGGCCGAGTCCCTGGCGCACATCGAGGTCCTGCGGCGGCTGCTCGACGCGCTGGAACGACTCGACGAACCCTACCGCAACGCCGTCGCGCTGCGCTACCTCGAAGAAGAGCCGCCGCGCGCGATCGCGAAGCGCCTCGGGCTGCCGGTGAACACGGTCCGCACGCACGTGCGGCGCGGGCTGGAGCGACTGCGGCGGGACCTGGACGGCGAGCGCGGCGAGGACCGGCAGGCGAGCCTCGCCGCGCTCGTGCCGTTCGCGGGCGGCATCCCCTGGACGGCGGGGCTCGGGACGGGAGGAGCGGTGCTGATGCAGAAGAAGCTGGCGCTGGCGGGACTGGTGGCGCTGCTCCTCGGCGCGGCGTACTTCGTGCTGCGTCCGGGACGGGCGGCGCTGCGCTCGGCCACGGCCCCGGTGGAGCTCGCGGCGGCCCCGGCGACCGTCCCGGCGCCGCGCGAGGAGCCGCGGCCGAGCCTCGCGCCAGCACGGGCCGCCGTCGAGGGCCAGCGCGAGAGCGCCGCGCAGCCGATGACGGTCACCGGAGCGTGGGTCGTGCGCGGCCACGCCTTCCGCAAGCTCGGCCAGTCCTTCCCCGGGCTCGCGCTGCGCGGCCGCGTGTACGCCGGCACGAAGACGGAGGGGATCCCGCTGCTCGAGGCGCGCTTCGCCGCCGACGAGAACGGCGACTTCGCGTGGCCGCTCGAGCCGCCCTCCGAGCTGGTCACCGTGCAGGTCGCGCCCGAGCCCACCGGCCACGTGCCGATGTCCGCCTGGGAGGTCTTCCTGCCCGGCGACCCGGCGCCGGAGCGCTTCGTCGTGCGCGCCATGCCGCTCGACTGCACCGTGCGCGGGCGCGTGCTGGACCCGGAGCGCCGGCCCGTCTCCGGCGCCCACGTGCGCGAGCGCGACCGGATCGAGGAGCAGGAGACGACGACCGACGCCGAGGGCCGCTATGCGCTGCACATCCCGGCCGACAGCGAGCGACGCCTGCGCATCCACGCCCCGGGCCTGGCGCAGACCACGATCACCGTGAACGCAGCCGAGCCCGGCGAGGTCCAGGCCCCCGACGTCGTGCTGCAGCCGGAGCTGCGCGTGCGCGGCGTCGTGCGCGACGAGGAGGGCCAGCCGGTCGCGGACGCCCTCGTGAAGCCCGCGCACCCGTTCCGCTGGGTCTCGGCCACGACCGGCGCCGACGGCGCCTTCGAGCTCGGCACGCTCGATCGCGAGGCCCAGTACCTGGCGCTCGAGGCCCACCGGGAGGGCTACGTCTCGGCCTCGAAGCGCCTCGACGGAGAGGAACGCGACGCGCCGGTCGAGCTCGTGCTCGCGCGCGGCACGCGCGTGGTCGGGCGCGTGAGCGCTCCCGATGGCGCGCCGGTGTGGGGCGCCTGGATCTCGATCGGCTACAACCCGTGGTCCGAGCCCCGCATCGAGGCCTGGAGCGACCGCGAGGGCCGCTTCGAGCTCGCGCAGGTTCCGCTCGGCGCGCAGACCCTGTGGGCATGGCGCACGGGCTTCGCCCAGCAGCGCACGCCCGTGGAGATCCGCCGCGGCGCGGCCCCGCATCAGCTCGACCTCGTGCTCGAGGAGTCGCACTTCGTCGGCGGGATCGTGCAGGACGAGGCCGGTGAGCCGCTGCCCTGGACGATGGTCTACGTCGAGGGCCGCCAGCAGGCCTACGACACGATCGAGGTCTTCCAGAGCTACACCGGCCCCGACGGCCGCTTCCACTTCGAAGGGCTGCCGGACGTGCCGCTGCTGGTCGGTGCGCTCTCCCAGGGACGTGCGCGGGCCGAGGTGGAGGTGCCCGGGCCCGACCGCGACGACGTCGTGGTGCGCCTCGTGCGCGCGGCCGGCTTCGCCGGCACCGTGGTCGACGCCGCGACGGGAACGCCCGTGCGCGAGTTCGCCGTGCGCGTCGGCTTCCCCGCGCCGGAGCACGCGGAGGAGGCGGTCAGCAGCTACCCGGCCTCCTGGAGCCACGGCGTCAGCTTCGTCGACCCCGAGGGCCGCTGGAGCCTGCACGACGACTTCGCGCCGGGCCAGTACGCCGCGATCACCATCGTGGCCGCCGGCTACGCGCCGGCCGCCTTCGAGGCCGTGCGCACGGAGCTCGCCCCCGACCCGGCCGCCTTCGTCGCACGCCTCTCGGCGGGAACGCTCGTGCGTGGCCGCGTGGTCCAGAAGGGGACGGGCGAGCCGCTCGCCGGCGCGCGCATCCGCCGCGTCACGGCGACGAGGCCCTACGAGTCGCTC
>DASVAP010000374.1:0-11588 GCA_036376275.1 Planctomycetota bacterium
AGAGCTAGGGCGGCACGGGCGCCAGCGGGCCGGACGAGCGGGTCACGGCCGAGGGCGGGGCCCCAGGGGGCGAGCCCCACGCACCAAGAAAAGCACCAGCCCACACGAAAGCCCGAAGCCCAAGAAAGAGAATGCAATCCCCCCTGAGCCTCGCCCTGGAGCGAATGCCCCCAGACCCCCCCTGCGAGCCCGTCGTCAGCTAGACTCGCGTCGTCAGTTCTTTCCCTGGAGCAAACGGACTTTGGGAGTGCACATGAACACAGTGCGCATGGGATTTCTGTTTGGTCTCTCTTGTCTCCTGTCGGGTCGCTGGATCGAGGCCCAGGACTGGATCGATGCGCCGCGGGTGCTGCTGGAAGGCAACGCGAGCGAGATCGCCTGCGTCGGAGACGTGGACGGCGACGGGGACGTCGACCTCCTCGTGGTCGATCGCGGCTCGAGCGGGGTGACGGGCTTCCGCGTGCTGGACAACGCAGGCGGCGAGTTCAGCGCTGGAGCGACGATCCCGGTCGCGCCCTTCGCGAGTGGCTTCGTCGGTTCGCTGGTGCAGCTCACGGACTTCACAGGCGATGGTCAGCCCGACGTCGTCCTGGACACGCACGACTACGGCACGGGCAGCAACGGGCTGCGCCTGTTCCCCGGCACGGCCGGGACGTTTGGTGCGCCGCTCGACATTCCGACCAGTGGCTCGGCCCTCGGGGGCACCGCCGCGGATCGTGAAGGCGATGGCGTGTTCGAGCTCGCGCTCCTGCTCTCCTTCCCCAGCTCCTCGTGCACGGTGGGCTGGTGGCACTGGAACGGTACGACGCTCGTGCCGGACCCCCCGAGCACCGTCGGTTTCGGCTACGGACCGGTCGGAGTCGCGGACCTCACGGGCGACGGATGGCTCGACATCGTCGTGCCGGGAGGGGACACCTACGACCTCGAGTGTCTCGCCACCGTGTCGGGCGGGAGCCTGAGCTTGCACCAGGCGCTCTCCCTGGACTCCACCAGCCTGTTCCGGAAGGCCCATCCCTCGGACCTCGATGGCGACGGTGACGTGGATCTGCTGGTCGCGTGGACGGAGGGCTACGCGCTGCACTCCGTGGTGGTCGAGAACGTCGGCGGTGCTCTCGTGGCGGCTCCGCGGCAAACCTTCCCCGCGCCCATCGGCGCCTCGGACGGCCGCGGCTTCCTGGTGGACTGGGATCAGGACGGGGATCCGGACTTCGTGTGTCCCTGCTGGACATCGGTGCTCTTCCTGGAGAACCGTGGCGGCCGGTTCTCGCTCGCCGACGAGGTCCCCATCGCCCGCGGGTCGATCGGCGGATCCCCGACCTACGGCAGTCGAGACGGCGGCGTCGCCGACCTGAACGGCGACGGGCGGCTCGACTTCGCCGGGGGCCGCGTGGTCTATCTCGGCAGCGGAGGGTTCAGCGGCTCCTGGTCCGTCTACCCGCTCAGCGACGGACACCTGCGCGACATGGACGGGGACCGCGACCTCGACCTCGTCGACTACTACTCTCCGTGGACGAACGATGCGTCGGGGAGCCTCACCCGTGGAGCGTGGACGCTGCCGCCGGCCCCGCCAGGAACCTTCTATCGAGCGGACATCATCCATCTCGATCTGGATGGCGACGGCCGCGGTGACCTGCTGAAGCAGCTACGCCGCGATCAGTACCCGTCCTTCCCCCTGATCGAGATGCGGCTCCTGAGAGGTACGGCGACTGGCGGCTTCGTCGACGCGCGGGCCGCGGGCGCTCCAGGAGTACCGATCGAGCCGGCGAACAGGCGCTTCCCGGGTTTCGACCTGGACCAGGACGGAGACATGGACCTGCTCGGGGCGACGGGTTGGTGGGAGAACGATGGAGCCGGCTACTTCGCCACGTTCCATGCCGCCTGGACCGGCCTCCCGCTGACGGCGATGGACGTCGACGGGGACTCCGATCCCGATCTCCTCACGCGCACGGGCTCGACCCACCTGTACCTGCAGCGCAATACCGCTGGCACGTTCGTGGCCGAGTTGCTCGTCGCCGAGGCCTACACGAGCTACAGCCGCGAGCCCGCGCTCGGCGACCTGGACGGCGACGGGGACCCCGAGCTCGCCGTGGGCAGCACCGCCGGCTCCGCCCACGTCCTCGTGTTCGAGAACCTCGGCGGCACCTTCGCCCCGCCCCTGTCGCTTCCCGGACGCGATCACGCCCACGATGTCCTCGTGCTCGACGACGTCGATGGAGACGGGAAGCTCGACGTGATCGGGGCCCCGGCGCCGCTGAACGCGCAGACCGGCGGGAGCTGGCTCGTGTGGCGCCATGGCGCTGGCGCGCTCGAGTTCGAGGCCCCGAGCACCTACTTCGGGTGGCCGGCCTACAGCGGCGGCGATGTCGACTCGGATGGGGACGCCGATGTCCTCGCCCGCCGCATCGTGCGCAACCGGCGCTTCGAGGGAGCTCCGGATGGACGCATCCGCCAGTTCGGGGCGGGAGCGACAGCCGGTGGCGTCGCAAGGCCGCTGCTCGGCGCCACGGGGCCCCTGCGCCCGGGCTCCACGACGGCGAGCCTGGTCCTGCGCCGCGGACCTGGGGCGGCTCCGGGCGTGCTCTTCGTGGGCACGGGTCCGGCAAGCCGCATCGGGCTCGTGCCGAACTTGCCCTGGCTACTCGAGTCGCCCTGGACGCCGGCACTCCCCTTCGTGCTCGGCGGCACTCCGGGAGCCACCGCCGAGGGAGGTTTCACCTTCCCGCTCGGACCGGCGACGACCGCTCTGGCCGGCCGGACCCTGTGGCTGCAGGCCGTGCTGTACGACGCCGCAGGAACGCGGCGTGTCGCCGTGACGAACGGACTGGAGCTGACCTTCGGCCTCTGAGCCACTCCGCCCCTGCCGGCGAGTGGCTCTTCCTGGAGGTCCGTCCGCCCAGCGCGGACGATCCGTTCGTCCAGACGGTTCGTTGGGTCGGAGCTCACTCGGCCACGCCGGACAGCCGCAGGCGGAAGGGCTGGCGGGCGTTGGGAGCGTCGTGGATGAAGGAGAGGTTGGTCCGACGCGAACCGGTCGAGGTCTCGGGGTCGAAGCGCAGCCGATACGTCACGAAGTCCCCCGGAGAGAGCACGGCGGACTCCAGGCAGCCGATGTTGAGCAGCGAGCGCATCGAGTTGGCGCAGACCGGGTGGAACTCGAGGTCGATGTTCGCCATGCCGCCGCACTCGAGGTGGCAGTAGCTCATGATCGTGCCCCGCTGGCAGCGCGTCTCGTCCTGGCAGTTCTCCCAGAACGGAGGGGGGGCGCACTCGTCGACCGGTGGGCAGTAGGAGTGCGTGTGGAGCGCCCCGAAGCCGTGGCCGAGCTCGTGGGCGACGACGGTGAAGTCCCAGGTGAAGGTGGCCGCCTGTCCGGTCCAGCTCGACCAGTCGATCCGCCCCTGCAGGCTCCCGCTGACTCCGAAGCCGAACTCCTGGCTGCACACCCCGTCCAGGAAGGCGACGCCGCCGCCGAGGCGCGCGCTGGTGAGGAAGTGGGCCAGGTCCGCCTCCGCGGGCCAGCCCCCCGGCCCGCTCCAGGCAGCCTGGAACTCGTAGAGCAGGTCGACGACGGATGCCCCCTCCGTCTCCTGGGCGTCCCACCCGTCGTCCTCGGTCGTGTGGATCCCGAGGTAGGCGATCGCGAGCGTCGCCGGCACGTTGATCGCGAACAGCTCGGAGACGGCCGCGATCAGGCTGGTGACGTAGCTCGTCACGCCCGTGCTGGAGCCGCCGAGGGTCACGAACAGCGGATGGTCCGTCTCGATCGCGAGGCGGCAGGTCGGCACCGTCAGGGCGCTGCTCCCGGTGGGGCTGGGGTCGAGGGCGCGCGGGGTCGAGCGGGGGGAGAGGAGCTGGCCTGCGCAGAGCGCGTCCGGAAGGCGGGCCCCGAGCAGCTCACGGTCGCCGACGAAGCGCACGTGCTCCGGGCCCTGCGGCACGACCTGCACGACGGTCGCGAAGGGCTCGGGGAGGCGGACGTAGCCCTGCAGGCCCGCGCGGTCGCGCGCCAGGAACACGCGTGAGCCCTCCAGGCCTGCCACCGATCCGCTCAGGAGCTCCAGGTCGCCGAGCAGCGCTTGCGGACCGCCGGCGATCTCCTGCCCGTCGATCGCGAGGCGTGCGTCGGCCGCCAGCGGGAGGGGCCGGGACACGAGCTCGAAGCTCACCGGGCCGACCTCCGGCAGCACGACGCCGTGGACCGCGAGGGCCGCTCCCGGGCCCATCCGGGGGGTCTCGTTGGGCCAGAGGCGGTGGAGCACGCCGGGACCAGGCTGGTCCAGGAGGGGCGTCAGCACCACCGGACGCGCGGCCACGGGGGGCCCACCCACGACCGGGAGGCGGGCCGTCGCGAAGCTCGAGTCCTCGACCACGATCGAGAAGTCCTGGGGGTGACTCACGCTCAGGAGCGCCGCGCCGAGCGCCATCGACTGGCCGCCGAAGTTCGCGACGCGCACCAGGGTGCCCGCGCTCGGAGGGCCTCCGACGGGCTCCCTGCCCAGATCGATGGGGTCGTCGTGGTCGAGCTCGTTCTCGATCCCGTTCGGGCCCTGGGTGACCAGGAAGACGGCCTCGCCCGAGAGATCGTCGTCCTCGATCGTCAGGAGGTGCACCGGGATCGCGCCGAGGATCCCGGAGGAGGGGCTCGTCAGGCCGAGCACGATCGTCTCGTCGAGCTCGGGAGCGGCATCGTCCAGCAGGTCCAGGCGCGCGCTGTGCACGGCGCCGTCGGCGCTGCCGGCCGCGAAGGTCAGGGTCTCGGCGGGGAAGGCCGCGTAGTCTCCTGCCCCCGCCGTCCCCGTCGCGAGGTCCGCGAGGACGGCGCGCACGGGCACGTCCAGGATCACCCCTGGCCCGCAGTCGAGCTCGATCGCCACGTGGGCCGGACTGCCCTCCGCGGCCGCGCCCGCGGCCGCGGCGAAGCCGACGCGGGCCTCGTCGGCGTCGATCACCGTGAGCGTGAGGCGGGGCGCCCCGAGGAGCGCCGCGCCGATCGGCCGCCGCAGCCCGAGCACGATCGTCTCGCCCGCGGCCTCGACCCGGTCGTCGTCCAGCGGGTCGACCTGCACGAGCTGCCGAGCGCCGTCGACCGAGCCGGCGGGGAAGGTGACCCTCCGTGGCTCGAATCCAGCGTGGTCCAGGCCGGTGAGCGCGCTCCCGGTGCCCAGGTCGAACACCTCGACCGACGCCTCCGTCACGAGCCCCGGCAAGGACGTCTCGAGCTCGATGGCAAGGTCTACCGGCGCATCGCCTTCGCGGACCCAGAGCGCAGCGACCTCGAAGCGAAAGCCGACCTCGGCCGGGGCGCCCGCCGACGGAGGCCGGGCGTCGTCCCCGTCGTGACATCCCGAGCACGAGAGCGCAACGGCCAGCAGCTTCCACGCGATCGGGGCTCTCGCCATGACGATCCTCCCAAGGAGACCGAACCAAAAGGCGGACAGGAAGAGACTACCACGACCCCAGGACACGGTTACCGCTGGAGCGTTCCGGACGACGTGAGGCCTGCCGCCGGGCACGGCGGGGCGCCGGCAGCCGAGGGCCGAATGGGTCGAGTGGAGCGCGCACTCGCTCCACGAGTCGTGCGGCGTCGGCCCGGGGGAGGGCTGGAGCCGCTCTATTCCACCTCGATGAGCTTCATGTCGAGGTCGGCGCGCAGGAAGGCTGCGCGTTGCCGGCGGTTGCAGCCCTCGTAGAGATAGGGACGGAAGTGCTGCGGATGCGGCGCCTGGAGCAGCACCCGCGCGCCTTCGGGCAGGGCCTGGCGCGGCGGCATCGGCCAGAGGAAGCGCGTGTTGACGAAGAGATGGCGGCCCGTCTCCGTGTCCACGGCGGCCGGGGCGACACCGTCCCGCTCGGCCAGGAGGGCGCGGCCGCGCGCGACGAACTCGGCCGGGAAGGTGAGACGCAACGGCGCGGCGAAGTTGAGCGCGGCGATCAGGCCGAGCGCGACGGCCGCGAGCGGCGCACGCCACCCGGCGCCCGCGCCGCGGCGCCACGGCCCGAACAGCACGTAGCCGGTGAGCAGCGAGAGGAAGGGGATCGACTGGCGCACGAGACGCCCGTAGACGACGAACTTGCCCAGCAGGTTCGAGCCGGCGACGAGCAGCGCGACGATGCCGAGCGCGCAGGCGAGCCAGATCCAGGCGCGCCCGTCGACCCGTCGGCCGCGCAGCCAGGCGAGCGGCACGGCCACGGCCACGAGGCCCCACACGAGGGCGAGTGCCCGCTCCGCCTCCCAGACGTACCCGAACACCATGCCGTGGCCGTCGTCGAGATCGCCTTGCGTGACGATGCCGGACCAGCCCCGCCAGGCAGAGAGGAGGTCGAATCCCAGCGCCTGGCGCAGCGCGAGCACGGCGAGGGCCGCGCTCCCGGCGAACCCGACGAGCATCCACCCGGTGCGCCGCGCCGTGGCGCGCATGTCCGGCAGGGCCAGGCTCGCGTGGAGCGCGAAGCCCGAGACGGCCAGGGACCAGTAGCCGTTGTAGACGAAGAACGTCGCGAACCCGAGCGCGCCGGCGAGGATCGAGTCGCGCGCGCGGACCTCCCTCTTCAGCCCGACGTACACGAGCGCGAGGCCGCAGGCGAGCGCGATGTCGTAGGGGACGAGGTGTCGCGACCAGTAGAACATCGCGTTCGAGCCCGCCATCGCCAGCGCCGCGCCCAGCGCCTCGAGCCCATCGGCCCCGGCGCGCCTGGCGATCCGGTACACGAGCAGGACGTCGAACGTGGAGGCGAGCGCGAGCATGCCCGCAGGTGCCGCGAGGCTCAGGCCCAGGCCCGCCTGCAGGGAGGCCGGCACGAGCGCGAGCAGCTTGAAGCCGAGGTGGTCGGCCCGCCCGACCACGGCCTGCAGCCCACCGGCGACGTCGCCGCCGGCGATCTGCTGCACCGCCTCCAGCACCCGCAGGTAACGCGACTCGTCCGGCCAGAACCCTTGCCCACCGCCCAGCACCAGAGCGACCCGCAGCGCGTAGGAGACGGCCAGCAGCGCGATCAGCGCGGCGATCACCGCCGAGCGACGGCCGCCGGGAGTCACCGATCCTGGTCGGCCGGCCCGCATCGCGGCGCATCCTAGGGACGGCAGCCACAGGTCCGCCAGGAGACCGGAGGTCGGCCACCCGTGTCGGCGGCCATGACGGACTCCCGGGCAGCGGAGGCCCCGCGCGCGATTTCCCCGCAGGAACCCGGAGGGATGCGAAGGTTCCTCGTATCCTGGCTGGCCGATGCAGCTCTTGGGTGGGGCACACGTTTCGCGCGCCCCCTTCTGGTTCTTGATCCTGGGACTCCTCGTCGCGGCGGCATGGCTGCCGGCGAGGGGCGAGGTCGTCTACGCGCGCCGGGACATGCACAGCTCCTCGGTACCGGAGTTGCGCCTGCATCTGCACGGGAACCACGGCTTCGGGCCGGCCCTGTGGGCGCCCCAGGTCCAGCTCGGCCGGCCCGCGTTCCAGACCGGGGGCATGACCCAGGCGTTCTGGCCCTGCTTGCTCGCCTCCGCGGTTCTCCGTGACGAGTGGGAGCTGCACAGCGTGCTGGTGCTCGTGTCGCTGGTCCTGGGAGGCCTGTTCGCCTACGGGCTGTTCCGCGAGCTCGACCTGCATCCCTGGTCCGCCGCCGCGTGCGCGCTCGGCTTCGGCTTCTCGTCCTTCCACGGCCACGTGGGCGAGCAGCTCTTCTACGTGAGCGGCTCGGTCTGGAGCATGGGCCTCTACTGGGCCTTCGCCGCCAACCTGAAGCGGCCGTCGCCGCGGCGCGGGCTGCTCTTCGCGCTGGTGCTGCACTCCGCGCTGCTCTCGGCCTATCCCCAGCAGCTGGTGTGGGCAGGCTGGTTCGGCCTCTTCCTGCTCTTCGCGCTCGTCCCGCCGCGTGGTCAGCGCCGGCGTGTCCTGCTGCACCTCGCCCTGTGGTCCGGGGTCGGCCTGGCCTCCGCGGCTCCGTTCCTGCTCGACCTCGCCGACAGGGCCCTGGCTGCATCCCGGTCCGTGATGATCCCGGCGTGGCCGGAGCGTGACCTGCGGGAGTGGCTCGTGGAGCTCGGGGAGCTCGGGGATCCCCTGTGGAACGGGCGCGTCCCGTTGCAGCTCGACGGCCTGAGATTCTGGGGCGTGTCCTTCACGCCGTTCTTCGGCGCCGCCGTGCTGCTGGCGGTGGCGGCGGTCCGTACCCGGCTCGTGCTCGCCGCCGCCGTCTTCGTGCTCGCCACCCTGGTCCTCTCCTGGTCGGAGCCGATCCACGGTTTCGCGGCGCGTCGCCTCGGCGTGGGGCTCTCGAGCTTCCACCCGTTCGCCGCGGCACACGCCGCCATCTTCCTGCTCGCCGCGATCGGGTTCGACCGCGCCTGGCGCGAGCCGGGTCGGGTCTGGCGCGCGGGCCTCGCGCTCGTGCTGCCGGTCCTCGCCGCGCTGGGAAGCCTCGCGACGGACCGTCCTCACGCATGGTTCAACGTGGCCGTCTCCTGCGCTCTCGCGCTCGGCGCCGGCCTGGTCCTGGTGCGGCCGTGGTGGGCGATCCTGGCCCTCGGCGCCGCGCTCTCCGCCGGGCACTACGGAGTCGCCGGGTTCCAGGCGCAGACGCGAGGCTGGATCGAGCGCTACCTGGCGAACTACCAGCCCGTCGCGGACGAGCTGCGTGGAGCGGCCGCGGGCGGCCGCCTCGCCCTCGTGGGCACGCAAGCCCCTCCCTGGCCCGCGCCCAACACCGAGATCCTCCACGATCTCGTGAGCATCCACGGATACGACAGCCTCCCAGCCCAGCGCTACAAGGACTGGGTGCGCCGCGTCAGCGCAGAGGGCATGGTCAATCGCCAGCGGGTCTTCAACCTCGTGGCGAGCCCGGCGCTCGCGAGCGAGGACTTCTGGCGCGCCGGCGTGCGCGTCGTGGCCTCCTACGAGCCGCTGGACTCGCCGCTCCTGCGGGAGTCCGGCGTGGAGCGGGGCCTGCGCTGGTTCGAGGTGCTCGACCCGGCGCCCATGCAGGCCTGGGTGCCGCTCGACGCCTGCCGCACGGCCCCGGGCGCCGCCAGCATCCCGGCGCCGCTGGCGCCCCTGGCCGTGCCGGTGGAGCGCCAGACGCGGCGCGACGAGTGGCTCGAGTTCGTGCTCGAGCCCCGCGACGAGCCGGGCCTCCTGTGGGTGAGCCAGCAGTATCACCCGCGCTGGCGCGCGCGGACGGACGAGGGCGCGCTCGAGACGGTGCCCGTCGACGTGATCTGGCAGGGCGTCCTCGTGCCGGCCGGTACGGAGCGGATCACGCTCGAGTACCGCCCGTGGATTCGCTGGTGGTGGATCCCGCAGCTCGGCTTCGCCGCCGCCGGGATCGTCCTGGGCCTGCGCGCGCTCCGCTCCCGGCGAGAGCGCACGGGACGCGCCGCGGGCCCGGGCGCCTGAAGGCCGCTCCCCCACGGGCAGCCGCTGCACCTCCTGTGGGCCGACCCCTTCGTGCGCGCGACCGCCGAGGGCCCGGCGCGGACAGCCTGGCGCGGGACCCGGCCGAGGCGCGCGCGGCCGCGCGGGCGATGGTGGCGGCGGAGAGGGGCACGAGGCGCCATGCCGGGGCGGGTCTCGATGCGCGTGGCTTCGCGGACCGGGGCTTGCGCCGCTTGAACCCAGCTCGCTGCGCGCCGTTCGTCCGGCACCGATTCGAAGGAGTGAAGTCGCATGAGTCCCCTCGCCATCGTCCTGCTCCTCGGCGCCGTGACCGCTCTCCCGCTCCAGGCACCCACTCCCGCGGCAGCGGGTCCGCAGGACCTGACGCTGCTCTCCGTCGACGCGCTGATCGACCGGTTGCCACCGGTGGGTGAGGAGTGGTTACGCGAGGAGGACCGGTGGAGCCTGGTCCCGGCTGCGAAGGAGATGAAGGCGCGGCTGGAGCGGGGCGAAGGACTCTCTCCGGCGCAGTGGCGCCGCGCCCTGATCGGGACCGGGGCGCTCCGCTCCCGCGAGCGCTGGCCCGCGGAGCAGCCCTTCGCGCTCTCGATGCGCTCCCCGGGCTGGCTCGCCGTGACCCAGGTCCGGCTCGTCCCGAGGCGAGCGGGCCTCGCGCCGGCCGAGGTCGGCCTCCTGTACCGCTCCACCTGCGGCACCTTCATGGGCTGGAAGGAGCAGGAGTGGTCGTACCAGGAGCTCGGAACCCTCCCCGTCGGCCGGCACCACCTCGTGTTCGACGTGACGGTGGAGCGCGGGAGCGGCTTCCGCTCGGCCTTCTTCGAGGAGGAGGAGAAGCCGGCCCCGCCGGGCGTGCTCTGGACGGGCGAGCTCGCCCTGGACGTCGAGGTCATGGCGACCGTCGACCAGGCCGTGCCGCCCGCCTCGTCGCCGGTGCTGGACGAGGCCGTGCGGCGCTCGATCTCCCTCGCCTTCGACGACTGGTCCAGGGGGCGAACCGCGATCCTGGTCGTGGACCCGGACATCCGCGGCGATCCGGGCCTGGCCGGGCTCGGCCTGTCGCTGAGCATCGACGTGCTCCTCGGGAGCGCGCTGCGCGAGTCCGTGCACCTGATCCCGTCCACGCGCGATCCGCTGGCCGGGACGAACTCGGTTCACGCCACTCGCAACCAGCCGATCTCCTTCTGCGCCCTGGAGTCCCCGCCGCCCGCGCTGGAGCGGGACCCAACGGCCCAGGCGGCCTGGTCGGTGCGCGTTCGCGGTACCTCGCAGCAGGTCTGGGGACTCTGGGAGGCACGCCGCCGCTGGGAGGGCGAGCTGTGGATCCCGCTCTCCGAGCTGATCGAGCGCGAGCACGAGCTGGCGCCCGAGGGCCGCCGGTCCTGGGTCTGGACTCCGAGCTGGCGCTGAGCGGCCGAGGGCGGTCCGCTCGTCGTCGCCGCCGCCCCAGAGCCTGAGCGAGACCCGGAAGAGCGCGCGAGGATCGCGCGCCAGGGACGATCCGGAGAGCCTGGCAGAACGACGCGGCCTTCGGCCGCGGCGTTTCTGCTCAGCCCCTCAGCCCCCCGCGACCGCCCTCACGTGGGCGCTCCACTCGGCCTCGAGCGTCTTCTCGTCCACGCCGAGGGCCTTGAAGAAGTTCGCGGTGCCGCCCTTGCCGAGGTAGGACTCGCGCAGGAAGTTCGCCAGGCCCAGGCGGTGCTTGTGGTTCTCGTAGAAGGCGAGGAAGTGCAGCAGGGTGTAGGACTGGGCGACGTAGCGCGCCTGGTCCGTGCCGGAGTCGAAGGAGGCGAGGCCGGCGCGCAGGACCTGGGAGAGCGAGAGCGGCTTCGCGTCACCCGCGTGGGCCTGGAAGTGGGGCAGGTACGGGGAGGTGAAGTCGAAGACGAGGTGCCCCGGGGCCGGTCGCGCGGCGGCGGCGAAGGCCTGGCGCAGGCCCTCGCGTGCCCAGGGCTCGAGCTCGCCGGTCTTCGCCAGCGTGCGGCGGAAGGCGTTGAAGAGCAGGGCCTCGGCGAACTCGGCGATGATCGTGCCGCGCTCGCGGACCTGCTGCCCGTTCACGTTCAGGACGTTGGCGTTGCGCTCGAACCAGGCCGCACGGCCGGCCACGGGCGGGGAGCGGTAGTCCTTCGGGTCGGCGTTGATGTGGATCTCCGGCACCTCGTCGAAGACGTAGAGCTCGAGCGGCTTGCCGAAGACGTCGTA
>DASVAP010000377.1:0-9187 GCA_036376275.1 Planctomycetota bacterium
TCGATCCCGCGGAGGCCTTGCAGGGCCGACGGTTTCCAGAAGGGTTGCTGGTGGCGTCCGGCTTCGCCGGACGCGGTGAGCTACTACCTCCCGAGAAGTCTTTGCGGGACGCGAAGACTCTTGGAGGTAGTAGCTCAGCGCTCGGCTTGCCCGCCCCGGAAAGAACTCCCCACTCTCCTCCCGCTACCCCTCCAGGAACGCCTTCACGCGCGCCTCGTCCGGACGATGGATCACGCCGCGCTCGGTGACGATCGCGCTGACGAGCTCGGCCGGCGTCACGTCGAAGGCCGGGTTGAAGGCGCCCACGCCGGCCGGCGCGGCCGTGACCCCCAGCGGGTGCGTGACCTCGCTCGCCGGGCGCTCTTCGATCGGGATCGCGGCCCCGCTCGGGCAGCGTGGGTCGAAGGTCGTCAGCGGGGCGATCACGTAGAAGGGCACGCCGTGGCGGCGCGCCAGGACCGCCAGCGGATAGGTGCCGATCTTGTTGGCCACGTCCCCGTTGCGGGCGATGCGGTCGGCCCCGACCAGCACGGCCCCGATGCCCCCGCGCTGCAGGAGGTGCCCGGCCGCGCCGTCGACCATCACGGTCACGTCGAGCCCGGCGCGCGCGAGCTCCCAGGCCGTCAGGCGCGCGCCCTGGAGCAGCGGGCGCGTCTCGTCCGAGAAGATCCGCAGGCGCTTGCCCTGGCGCGCCGCGACGTAGATCGGGGCCAGGCCGGTGCCGATCCCGACCGTCGCCAGCGCACCGGCGTTGCAGTGGGTGATCACGGCCATCCCGTCCGCCAGCAGCGCGGCGCCGTGCGCGCCCATGCGCTCGCAGGCCGCGCGCTCGGCCTCCTCGAGCGCGCGCGCCTCCGCCAGCAGGGCCTCCAGCACGGCCGCCGGAGCTCGGTTCGCCTCGCGCTCGGCGCGCAGCACCGAGCGCTCGAGCGCGGCGGGGAGATTGACCGCGGTCGGCCGCGCGGCCGCCAGCTCGGCGGCCGCGGCGCGCACGTGCCCGAGGAAGGCCTCGGGCGTGCTGGCGAGGTGCCCCTGCAGCCCGAGCACGAGCCCGTAGGCGCCGGCCACGCCCAGGGCCGGTGCGCCGCGCACGGCCAGGCGCCGGATCGCGTCCACCATGCTCGGGAGGTCGCGCACCTCGATCCACAGCTCCTCGTCCGGGAGGCGCGTCTGGTCGAGCAGGCGGGCCTTGCCGGCGCGCGCGTCGCCCTCCCAGTGGATGGTGATGTTGTCCGGGCTCATGTCCAGACAGGACAGCGCCGGCGCCGCGCGCGTCAATGGGAAGTTCGCCGGAAAGTCGGGCGACGGCGCGGAAGGTTCGCGTTCCGGAGGGGGCAGCCGAGCACTCCGCGGCCGAGAGAGGGCCGCAGCCGCGCGCCCGGCCGGGGAGGCTGGCGCGCGGCCCCTTCCTCCGCTCGCGCTCAGCCGGAGAGCTTGGCCTGCAGGGCCGCGTCCTTCTTGGCGACCTTGGCGGTCTCCTGCTCGCGCCAGCTCGCATAGCGCAGGGCCAGGGCGGGATCGGAGAGCGCCAGCACGCGCGCGGCGAAGAGCGCCGCGTTGAGCGGACCGCCGGCGCAGGCCCCGACCGAGGCGACCGGCACGCCGCCCGGCATCTGGGCCGTCGAGAGCAGCGCGTCCAGGCCGCCCAGGGGCGGGTTGTCCATCGGGATCCCGACCACCGGCAGGTCCGTGTGGGCCGCGACCACGCCCGCCAGGTGCGCCGCGCCGCCGGCCGCGCACAGGAAGACCTTGATGCCGCGCTTCGGCGCGCCCTCGACGAACTCGACCACGGCCTTGGGGGTGCGGTGGGCCGAGAGCACGCGCGCGACGACGGGGATGCCGAGCTCCTTGAGCGCCTTGACGGCCGGCTCGAGGCGCGGGAAGTCCGAGTCCGAACCCATCAGGAGGGCCACGCTCACGCCGTCACCTCCGCGATCGAGCGGCCCGTGATCTTCTCGCAGATCTCGAGGTAGCGCTCGGCCACGCGATTCACGATCGCGGCCGGCAGCTCCGGTCCGGGCGGCTGCTTGTTCCAGTCGAGCGTCTCGAGGTAGTCGCGCAGCACCTGCTTGTCGTAGCTGGGCGGGTTCGCGCCCACGCGGTAGCCCTCCGCCGGCCAGAAGCGCGAGCTGTCGGGCGTCAGCGCCTCGTCGATCAGGATCAGCTTGCCCGCCCCCTGCTCCTGTTTAGGGACCAGGCCGAACTCGAACTTCGTGTCGGCCAGGAGGATCCCGAGCTTCTCGAGCTCGCGCGTGCCGCGCTCGAACAGCGCCAGGGAGGCGCGCTCGGCCGGGTCGAAGATCGCCGCGCCGACGCGCTCGCGCGCCTCGGCCGGCGTCAGCGGCAGGTCGTGCGTCTCCTCCTTGGTGGTCGGGGTCAGGATCGGCTTCGGCAGCTTCTGGCAGAAGCCCAGGCCCTTCGGCAGCGGGATGCCGCACACCGTTCCGGACTTCTGGTACTCCTTCCAGCCCGAGCCCGCCAGGTACCCGCGCACGACCCACTCGACCGTCGTCGGCTGGGCGCGCCGCACCAGCATGATGCGCCCGCGCAGGCGCTCGTGCTCCGCGCTCGAGAGGCCGGCGACGTCCTCGACGCGCGTCGAGACCAGGTGGTTCGGGATGACGTCGCGCGTCTTCTCGAACCAGTGCGCGGCGATCGTCGTCAGGACGCGGCCCTTGTGGGGGATGCCCTGGGGCATGACCACGTCGAAGGCCGAGACGCGGTCGGAGGTGACGAACAGGAGGTGCTCGGCGTCGACCTCGTAGATGTCGCGCACCTTGCCCGAGTTCTTCAGGGCGAGGCTGCCGAGGCGCGGCGTGCGGCCGAGGTAGAGATCGGGATGGCTCATCGATGGGGGGGAAGTGGGGTCCAGACCGGCGAGTATGGCAGGGCGGGCGCGGCCCTACAATCCGGGCGATGACGCAGAGCGACCCGCCCGAGCTCCTCGGCCTCGCGGCGGGCGCGCGCATCGGCGGGAGCTTCCGTCCGGCGGGCGCGCTGGCCCGCGCCCGGCGCGTGCTGCTGGCCGCGGCCTGGGCCCGGGGCCGGACGCGCGTGGCGCGGCTCCCGGTCGGCGCGGAGCTCGAGGCGACGATCGCGCTGCTGGCGGCCGCGGGGATCGCCTGCGAGCGGCTGGCCGCGGACGAGGTCGCGCTGGAGGGCGCTCCGCCCGGCGCCGGTCCGCGCGCGTGCGGTCCGCTGGCGGTGGGGGAGTCCGCCGCGCTGGCACGCCTCGTCACGCCGCTCGTCGCGCTCGCGAGCCCGGTGGGCGAGCGCTGGACGATCGTGGCGCGCGGTCGCCTGCTCGCGCGTCCCAGCCGGGCGCTGTTCCGGACCCTGGCCGAGGCCCGCGTCGAGCTCGCGCGCCAGAACCTGCCCGGCACCTGGCCGGTCGAGCTGGTCGCCGTCGAGCCGCCCGCGCGCCTCGCGCTGGCCGCCCCCTTCGCGCCCGAGGAGCTCGAGGGCCTGCTCCTGGCGCTCGCGGCGCGGGCCGAGCCGCGCGAGCTCGTCGTGTCCCCCGGAGTGCCGGCCGCGCGCTCCCTGGACCGGGTGCGCGCGCTCCTGGCGGACTTCGGGGCCGAGCTCCAGGCGGAAGCGAGCGACTCCGGCACACGCCTCGGGGTGCGCGGCCCGCTTGCGGCGCCGCCGGCTCCGCTGGAGCTGGAGCCCGACGCCGGCGCCGCCGTCGTGGCGCTCGCGGCCGCGTGCCTGAGCGGCGGGGAGCTCGAGGTGCCCGGCCTCGGGTGCGACGGGCGGCCGGGCGAGACGCGGCTGGTCGAGCACCTGGCGGCCTTCGGCTGCGTGGCAAGGCGCACGCCGACCGGCCTGGCCGCGCGCGGCTTCCCGGCGCGGGGCGCGGAGCTGGACCTCGCGGAGGAGCCCGACCTGGCCCCGGTGCTGGCTGTGCTCGCCGCGGCGGTGACGCTGGCGACCGGCGCCTCCAGCGTGCTGCGCGGCCTCGCGGCGCCGCCGGGGGCGGAGACCGACCGCCTGGGAACGCTGGCGTCCGGCCTGCGGACCCTGGGGCTCGCGGTGGAGGTCGGAACGGACTTCCTGGCCCTCGGCCCGGGCCCCGGATCCGAGCCCGGAGCGCTGGTGCTCGACCCCGGCGGCGATCCGCGCCTGGCCCGCGCCTTCGCGCTGCTCGGCCTCCTGCGCCCGGAGCTGTGGGTCCGCGCTCCGGACTGCGCGGCGCGGGGCTGGCCGTCCTTCTGGAGCGACATGGAGCGGCTCGGGGCCCGCCTCGCGCGTCCGGTCGGCTCCTGAGGGTTCTTCAAGCCGCGCACCGCGGGGGGTCGAACTAGGGCCGGAGACTCCCGCTTGCTCGCGACGTTCGTCCTCTCGCTCGCCCTGGGCTCGCTTCCCGCGTCGGGGTCCGACGTCGGCGCGGTCGTGGCGTGCCTCGAGCGCGCGCGTGCCTGGCCCGCGCCGGATGCCGCCCGGCTGCAGCGCGAGCTGGCGGCCCTCGGCCCGGCCCTGCACCCCGAGCTCTTCACGGTGCTCGCCTTCGGAACGGACGCGGAGGGCGCGCTCGAGCCGCAGGAGTCAGCGGCCCTGCTCGGCGCCCTGAGCGTCGCCGGCAGCCGCGCGCTGCGCCCCTGGCTCGCGCCGCGCCTGAGCGACTCGCCGCCGGCCGAGGAGCGTCTGGCGGCGCTCGAGCTCATGGCGCGCATCGGGACCGGCGCCGACGTGGATCTGCTGCGCAAGGCCATGCACGGCGCGCCGCCGGGAATCGACGGAGCGCTGCAGGCGGCCTGCGCCGCCATGGTGCGCGCCGACGCGAGCGCGCTCGAGCCCCTGCGGCGCTGGCTGATCGAGTCGCCGCAGCGCGTCGGGCCCGTCCTGGCGCGCGGGCTGGCCGACAGCGAGCGCCCGGAGGCGCTGGGGACGCTGGCGCAGGCGCTCGGCTTCCACGCCACGCTCGAGGCCGAGCTGCTGGAGGCGATCGCGCGCCTCGCGCCGGCGCACCCCAAGCCGCTCGACGAGCCGACGCTCGGGCCGCTGCGCGCCGCCCTGGAGCGCGACGACGCGCGCACCCTGCGCGCCGCCGCCCAGGCCCTGGCGCGGGCCGAGGATCCACACGCGCTGCCGGGGCTGATCGCGCTGCTCGCGCACGAGGCGCCGAGCGTGCGCGCGGGCGCCGAGGACGCGCTCGAGCGCCTGAGCGGCCTCGGCTTCGGGGCCGACCCCTCGCGCTGGGAGGCGTGGCGGGCGTCCGAGGAGGGCTGGTGGACGAGCTCCCTCGCGCGCCTGCGGGCCGAGCTCGCCAGCCCCGATCCGGGGCTCGCGATCCGCGCCCTGGGCGAGCTCTCCAGTCACCGCTGGCCGCGCCACGAGCTGGCCCTGGAGGCGGCCGCCGCGCTGTGGCACGAGGACCGCTCCGTGCGCCGCCTGGCGTGCCTCGCGCTGACCCGCATCGGCTCGGGCGCGGCGATCCCGGAGCTCCAGGCCCTGGTCGAGGCGGGCGGCGAGTCGGTCGCGCCCGCCCGGCGCGCCCTCCAGGCCCTGGGGGTCGAGGGGACGGTGGGCATCCCGTGAGCCGCGCGACCCGGCCCGGTGCTCAAGCGCACCCGCCCCCGATCCGAAGAGGACCCCGATGAGCGCCCCGAACCGCCGCACCAAGCGCCTGATCGAGCCCCGCATCCAGAAGCGCTTCGTGCTGATCTTCCTCTCGACCGCCTCGCTGGCGGCGCTGGTCCAGGCCCTGGTGGTCTCGTTCCTGCTGCTGCGCGCAGCCGACCGCCTGCCGAACGACGGCTGGGAGCTGAAGACCGAGATCACCGGCATCCTGGCGAGCTCGCTGCTCTACACGGTGGCCTTCCTCGTGCCGCTGACGCTGGCCGTGGGCGTGGTCTCGACGCACAAGATCGTCGGTCCGCTGTACCGCTTCCGCGTGTACCTGACGCAGCTCGCCGGCGGCGAGCGCCCCGCCCCCTGCCGCATCCGCCAGGACGACGAGCTGCAGGACCTCTGCGAGCTCCTGAACCGTGCCACCGCGCCGCTGCGCGAGGCGGGACCGGCTCCGCTCGAGCGGCGCGAGGCGGCATGAGGCCCCACGCGCGCGCACGTCGGGCGGGCTTCACCCTGCTCGAGCTGATGATCTCCGCCACGGTCTTCCTGCTGGTGGCCGGGGCCGTGACGACCTCGGTCGTCGTCTCCAGCGCGCTGAACACGACCGCGCGCGAGACGGCCCAGGCCACGCGCGCGGCCGAGAGCCTGCTCGAGGAGCTGAAGGGCACCGAGTTCGCGGAGGTCTTCGCGCGCTTCGACGCGAGCACCGCCAACGACCCGGCGCTCGGCTCGTCGCCCGGCGCGGGCTTCGCCGTTTCCGGCCTGGGGGTCCAGGACGGCGACGCGGACGGGCTGGTCGGGCGCGTCGAGTTCCCCGTGATCGGCGCCGAGCTGCGCGAGGACGTCGCCGATGCCGAGCTCGGCCTGCCGCGTGACCTGAACGGCGACGGCGTGGTGGACGCGCTCGACCACGCCGCGGACTACCGCATCCTCCCGGTGCGCGTGGTCGTGGCGTGGAGCGGCAAGAACGGGGCGCGCACGGTCGAGCTCGTCACGGTCCTCACGGACCTGTAGGGGCGCCATGGGGTCCAGGAGCGGCTTCACGCTGATCGAGATGGCTGTGGCCCTCGTGCTGATGTCGGTCCTCGGCGGGCTCTTCTTCCTGACGGCCGACTCGACCTCGAACGCGGTGAACACCGGCGTCGCGGTGGCCGAGCTCGATGGACGGGCCCTGCGCGTGCTCGAGCGCATGTGCGACGGGCTCAAGGCCTCCAGCGCCGGCGTGGCGACGCCCCAGGCGGAGGCGCCCTTCTCGAACTCGACCCTGGACTTCCGCCGCGGCCTGGGGGCGGACGCCGCCGGGTCCGTCGTGTGGGGGCCGCTCGAACGCCTGGCGCTCGAGTACGACGAGGCCGACGACGGCGCGGACGACGACGGCGACGGCCTGGTGGACGAGGGCCGGCTGGTGTGGATCGAGGACCCGGGCGGTGCGAACGAGCGCCGCGTCGTCCTGTGCCAGGACGTGCGCGAGTACCTGGCCGGCGAGACGCTCGACGGCGACGACCAGAACCAGAACGGCCTGATCGACGAGCGCGGCTTCGCGCTCGACTTCTCGGGCAACCGCGTGACCGTGCGCCTCACCCTGGAGGGGCGCGACCGCGACGGACGGCTGCTCGTGAGCACCGTCCAGCGCAGCGTGGCCTTCCGCAACCAGGGCAACTGAGGGCCTACGAGGAGGCTGCGATGCGAGCGATGCGGCGAGAGAACGACGGCCGGCGGGGCAGCACGCTGATCCCGGTCACGATCCTGATCGGGACGATGACGGTCCTGGCCCTGGTCTTCCTGCGCGTCGGGCAGCGCATGAGCCAGGAGCAGGGCGCCGGGTTCGAGACGTCGCGCGCGGCGCTCCTGGCGGAGGCCGGGATCGCCGAGGCCATCGAGTCCCTGCGCGAGGGGCAGAGCGGCGCCATCGGCACGGCCGAGCTCCCGGCCTACCTGGGCGGCGGGGTGGTGTGGGTCGAGGCCACCGACCTGGGCGGCGGGCGCACGCAGCTCGACGCGATGGCGATGAAGGAGAGCGGACGGGCGGCCCTGCGCGTGGTCGTGCAGAGCGACGCCGGCGGCGCCCCGGGCGCGGCCGGCGGCTCGAATGGCTTCCCGACGATGCTGTTCGCCAACCAGCACCTGCAGATCGACCAGGACATCGTGATCGACAGCTACGACTCCACCCTCGGGACCTATGAGTCCCAGGCGACGAACCTGCTCGGCACGACCGCCTACGCCGGCTCGGCCGGCGGTGCCTCGGGCAACAGCACGATCCAGCTCGAGGCGGGGGTCAAGGTCTTCGGCGACGTCAGCGCCGGCCCCGGCTCCACGGCCACGCTCGCCGCCACGACCTACGTCTCGGGCTCGACCGCCTCGAAGAGCCAGAAGATCCCCCTGGCGCCGGTCCCCGTGCCGGTGATCGCGCCGAGCGGCGCCTACAGCGTCGCCAACAACACGACGAAGACCCTGAACCCGGGCACCTACGCCTTCACCAGCGTCACGCAGGGCAAGTTCAGCAAGCTCAAGGTGATGGGCCCGTCCACGATCGTGATGGGCGGCTACACGGCCGGCGCCTCGGCCACGCTCGAGCTCGACTGCAGCAACGGGCCGATCACGGTCTACGACACGGGGATCTGGTCGGTGGACAAGAGCTACGTCGTCGGACCAGCGCCCGGCACGGCGCTCGACGCGGCCTTCCTGATCAGCTCGACCGATGTCGTCCAGTTCGACCAGGGCAGCAAGATCCAGGTCGGGTTCTACGTGCCGAACGGGCAGATCGTGGTCGAGCAGGGGGCCGAGGTGTGGGGGGCGCTCGTGGCCGACCAGATCGACGTCAAGCAGGGCACGCGCTTCCACTTCGACGAGAACCTGCGCGACTTCGAGCTGCCCTGGGAGATCCCGTCCGAGGAGGCCGCCGACCCGACCTTCACCGCCATCGCGTGGTCGAAGATCGAGTTCCCGGTGGCCGCCTGGCGCGCCGACCGGCGCGACCCGCTCACCCTGCTGGGGCTCGCGCGGAGCGACCTGCCGCCGCCGGTCAAGGCCTGGCAGCCGCTCGAGCAGAAGGGCGACCAGTAGCAGGTCGCCCTTGGATCCCGGTGCGGCGTGCCCGCTAGGCTAGGACCGCTGCCCGCATGACGCCCTCCCCGCTTCCCCGCGGTCCGATCCTCGTCCCCGGCGGCGCCGGCTACATCGGCTCGCACTTCGTGCGCGTGCTCGAGCGCCTCGGCGTCCCGGTGGTGGTGCTCGACAACCTCTCGACCGGGCACCGCGCGAGCGTGCGCGTGCCCTTCGAGGAGGCCGACCTCGGCGACCGCGCGGCCCTCGCGCGCGTCTTCGACACGCACCGCCCGGCGGCGGTCGTGCACTTCGCGGCCAAGTGCTACGTGGGCGAGAGCGTGACGGAGCCCTCCAAGTACTACCGCGAGAACGTCACCTACACCTGGAACCTGCTGGAGGCGATGCGCGCCGCCGGCTGCCGCGACATCGTCTTCTCCTCGACCTGCGCCACCTACGGCGAGCCCAAGGTCGTGCCGATCCCCGACGACCACCCGCAGGACCCGATCAACCCCTACGGGCGCACCAAGCTGCACATGGAGCACATGATGCAGGACTACGCGCGCGCCTACGG
>DASVAP010000382.1:0-8499 GCA_036376275.1 Planctomycetota bacterium
TCCCAGGGGTTGCCGTCGGCGCGCGCGAGCGGCGCGAGCACGGCCAGCGACTGCCAGGCGTCCACGCCGCGCTTGGCATCGACGAAGTGCACGCGCGCCTCGCCCAGCAGGTGCGGGGCGTAGCGCACCGCTCCCGCGTGCACCGGCGGCAGGAAGAGCTCGGTCACGCCTGCGGGCAGCGGCGGACGCGCTCCCCCAGGGCCGGCACGCTCCAGGGTGGCTTCTTCGCCGGGCAGCGGCGTGGAGGGAGCGGAGGCGGAAGGAGAAGAAGGAGGAGGAGGAACGGAGCCGGGCTGGAGCCCCGCGGTCGCGGGGGCCATCAGCGTGGCGATCTGGGATCGGGTCAGCGGGCCGCGCAGGTAGGAGAGGGTCCAGCGCGTGCGGAAGAGCTGCGGGCGCTCGGCGTGCACGCTGTGCAGCAGGAACACGCGCTTCCCGAGGCCCGCGAGGATGCGCTCCATCTCCGCGCGGTCGAAGGCGGCCCCCGAGGTGGCCGAGGCGCCCTCGAGCCCGTCGAGCACGCGCAGCTTGTCGCGCTCGGTCTGCAGGCGCCCGAGGAACCACGTGCCGCAGTTCGCCAGGCCCTTGTAGTCGAGGTCGACCGGGTTCTGCGTGGCGAGCACGCAGCCCAGGCCGAAGGCCCGCCCCTGCTTCAAGAGCGTGAGGAGCGGCGTCTTCGTCGGCGGGTTCGCGCTGGGCGGGAAGTAGCCGAAGATCTCGTCCATGTAGACGAGCGCGCGCAGGCTGGTCGTGCCGGCCTGCGTGCGCATCCAGGCGACGAGCTCCTCCAGGACGAGCGTCACGAAGAAGAGCCGCTCGGCGTCGGAGAGGTGCGCGATCGACAGGATCGCGATGCGCGGCTTGCCCTCCGGCGTCCACAGGAGGCGCTGCACGTCCAGCGCCTCGCCCTGCATCCAGGCCGCGAAGCCCGGCGCGGCCAGCAGGTTGTTGATGCGCAGCGCCAGCGTGCCGCGCTCCTTGGCCGGGAAGAAGGTCTCCAGGTCGAGCACGCCCACGCGCTCGATCGGCGGCGTCTGCACCTCGCGCACGAGGTCCGCCAGCGTCAGGGCCCGGCCCTCGCTCCAGGCGCGCTCGAGGAGCAGCGCGAACAGGATGTGCTCGCGGCTCTGCAGCGGGTCGGCCTCGATCCCGAGCAGGCCGAGCAGGCCCGAGACGGTGCCGAGCACGCGCTCGCGCAGGAGGTCGGGATCGCTCGCCGTGCTCGCCGGCGGCGGCGCGAAGGACTTCAGGATCGAGAGCGGGAGCCCGGCGCTCGACCCGGGGGTGTAGATCGCGACCTCGCAGGCGTCCTTGAAGCGCGCGATGCGCTCCGGCGGCTGCCCGGAGTCCGCCAGGCCCTTGCGCCACAGCTCGGCCGTCGCCGCGGCGTGCTCCTCCGGCGTGCGCCCCGCGCGCGCCGCCTCGCTCGGCTCGATCCACGGCCGGAAGTCCGCCGGCGCGAGCGCGGGGAAGGTCAGCATCAGGTTCCCGAGGTCGCCCTTCGGGTCGATCGCGATGGCCGGGATGCCGTCGATGGCCGCCTCCTCGAGCAGCGCCAGGCACAGGCCGGTCTTGCCGCTGCCGGTCATGCCCACGCACAGCGCGTGCGTCACCAGCTCGCGCGCGTCGTAGAGCAGCGGCGCGTCGAGCGGCTCGCCGCGCTCGTCGAGCGGGCGGCCGAGGTAGAGGAGGCCGAGCTTCTCGTAGTCCTTCATCCGTCCTTCATCCTGGGCGCCTGGCGGGGCAGGTACGGTACCCGAGCGAGTGTTCTCGGGACGATCGGGGCCTCACCAAGCTGCTCCCGTCTATCCTGGTGGAGGTCAGCCATGAACCGCCGCAGAGCCCTGCAGCTCGGTGCTGGACTGGGAGCGCTGACCGGCGCCGGCCTGCTCGCCCGCTACCGGCTGCTCCCGCCGCGCCCGAGCCGCGTGCTGGAGGGCGTCGACGTCCTCGCGCGCCGCTTCCACGACTCGCTGGACGAAGAGCAGCGCGCGACCTCTTGCGTGGAGTACGACCATCCCCTGCGCCAGTACCACAACCGCGGCGTGTGGGGCGGAGGCCGGGGGATCTTCCTCGGCTTCGACCGGGCTCAGCGCGCGCTCCTGAGCGACCTCCTCCACGCGGGGCTCTCCGATGCGGGTCGCGCGCGCGTGCCCGAGGAGTACTACACGCGCTGGCCCGGCGTGCACTCGATGCGGGTGCTCCTGTGCGGCGACCCGGGTGCGTCGCCCTGGCAGATGATCCTGACCGGCGCCCACGTCAACCTGCGGCTCGGCGGGAAGAGCCGCGAGGGCGTGGCCTTCGGCGGCCCGCAGGTCTACGGCGACCAGCGCGGGAACGGCGTCGCGGGCCTGCCCGGGAACCTGTATCGCGAGCAGTTCCTGCTGGCGCAGCAGCTCCTGCGCGGGCTGGATCCCGGCCGGCGTCGCGCGGCGACCCTGCCCGAGGCGCCGGTGCAGACCCAGATCGAGGTGCGCGGGCGGAGCGCGACGCCGCCCGGGATCCCCGTGGCCGAGCTCGGCACCGACGAGCGCGCCCTCGTGCGCCGGCTGGTCGAGACGATCCTCTCCACCTGGCCGCCGCAGGACGTGCGCCACGCGCAGGAGTGCCTGGAGGCGAACGGCGGGATCGCGGCCCTGCACTTCGCGAGCTTCGAGCACGGCGAGGACGGTCCGATCCCGGAGGGCCAGGTCTTCCGCCTCGAGGGCCCGGCGGCGGTGTTCCACTTCCGGGGCCATCCCCACGTCCACGCCTTCGTCAACGTCGCTCTGGACGGCGAGGCGCCGCTCTCGGTCGGCGAGCCGCTCGGGGAGAACCCGCGCGCGCTGGAGGGCGACGCGGTGAAGGCGCTGTTCGAGCGCGCGCTGCGGGCCGAGACCGGCGCGGACCTGGCCCACTACCCGCGCGCGAGCGTCGTCGGTCGGCTGCGCGCCGGAGCGATCCGCTCGGGCGACGTCTACGTGCTCGAGAGCTGGCAGGAGACCGCGGTCGTGGCCGGGATCCGCGGAGCGAACCTGGGGCCGCACCTGCGCGCGCAGCTCGCCGAGCTGGGCCGCCCGCTCGAGCCGCAGCGCGTCTACGCGGTCGCGACCACCGGCTGGGCCCTGGACGACGGGGCGCAGGACCTCGGCCGGATCGAGACGCGCCGCGAGGAGCGCATGCTGCGCGACCTGACCGTGGCGCACCTGCGCGCGCGCGGATTCGCGGGCGTCGAGCGGCCCGGCTGAGCCGGCTCGCTCAGCCGTCGAGCGCGTAGGACTCGAGGTACCCGCAGCGCGCACAGCGGAAGGTGCGCACCGGGTGCTGCTCGCGGTCCTTGGTCTTCAGGCCCTGCCAGAAGGAGCGCTCGGGATCGCCCTCGACCCACTTCTGCGTGTCGCGCGAGTTGTGGTGGCCCTTGTCGAGCACGAAGCCGGGCTCCATCGCGCCACGGCAGCGGAGGCATTCCTTGGGGGTGGTCATGGCGGGGCGGGGCGGAGGCCGGCAGAGAGCCTACCCGGAGAGCGCGGAGGCCGTGCACCGGCTTTCCGCCGGCTGCGCTATGCAAGCGGGCACGCCGCCGCCGTAATAAGCCCATCGTGACCCTGTCGACGATCCTCTACACGCTCTCCAGCGTGCCGATCTTCGCCTCGCGGCCGTTCCTGGCGGCCTTCGGGACGGCGCTGCTGGCGCGCTTCGGCACCGGGCTGCCGTTCGTCGGCGACAACGCGATCGTGGTGGCGCTCTCCGGGGCCCCGGAGTGGTTCCGGAGCGACGTGGCGCTGGCGATCCTGGGCGTGCTGGCGCTGCTCGAGGTGCTCTCGGCGAAGTCGCCGGAGGTGCGCGCGGTGCTCGACCAGGTCGACGGGCTGGTCAAGACGGCCATGTCGATGCTGGTGGCGCTGGCGCTGATCGACGCGGACACGGCCAGGAGCGTGGAGGCGATCCGCCAGGCGGGCTTCTCGCTCGAGTCGGCCTGGGCCGCGGTGGTCGGCGCGGCCACCTGGTTCGCGGCCGGGCTGCGGCGCAAGGTGGTCGAACTCGTCGTCGAGGCCGACGAGGGCGACGACGTGGGCCTGCAGTCGCTGCTCGCCTGGGCCGAGAACTCGTGGGCGATCCTGGGGCTCCTGTTCCTGGTGATCTTCCCGCTGGCGGCCCTTGTGCTCTCGGCCCTGACCACGCTCGGCATCGCCCGGGCGCGCCGCCGGGCCGAGGAGCGCGAGGAGCGTGCCAAGATTCCCTGCGCCGGCTGCGGCAAGCCGGTCCGGGCCCACGCGACGCAGTGTCCGCAGTGCCAGCGTCCGCTCGACGCCCCACGCGCCGTGGGCGTCTTCGGCCAGCCCAAGGCGACGCCCGCGCCCGACCTGGCGCGGCACGCCTTCGACCTCGTGGCGCGCAAGCGCTGCCCGCGCTGCGCCGCGCGCCTCCCGAAGCGCGCCGTGCGCCAGGCCTGCCCGGAGTGCGCCAAGGTCACCTTCGCCTCGACGGCGGAGTTCGAGCGCTACCTCGACGTCCTGGCCGCACGCCTGCCGCGCACGCTGCTCGTCTCGCTCGGTCTCGGCGCGATCCCGCTGCTCGGCGTGATCCCCGGGGTGATCTACTACCGCCTCAACCTCGTGGCCGGCCTGCGCGGCTACATCCCGCCGCTGCGCGGCTGCACGACGAAGTGGGTCGTGCGCTTCCTGCACTTCGCCGTCATCGCGCTCCAGCCGATCCCGCTGGTGGGCGCGGTCGTGCTGCCGTTCATGTGCTGGAGCACGTACGCGATCTACCGCCGCTCGCTGGCGAGCCGCGCGCGCGAGGACCTGGCGGGGGAGGCGCTCCCGGCGTGAGCGCCGCACGGGCCCGAAGACCGGGCCCTGGGCGCGCGGGCCGTCAGCGCAGCGCGTCGAACGACAGGAGCGCCATGGCCGTGCCGTAGGCCTTGCCGTAGCTGAAGGCCGAGTCGACGAAGCTGCCGTCGATCTCCGGGAGCGCGCACAGCTTCGCCTCCAGACGCCGGCGCAGCTCGTCGCGGGCCGGGCCGGCGTCGCGCGTGGCGAGGCAGGTCGCGAAGAGGTCGTGGAAGAAGAAGTAGCCGGCCTGGGCGTCGAGGGCCGGGACGTGGAAGTTCGTGTGGCGCCCGAGCTCGGCGGCCACGGTGTAGTGCTCGAGGTAGACCTCGATCGCGCGGGCGACGTGGCTCTCGTCGCGGCGGCCCGACAGGAAGAGGGCCCACTCGCACAGCGCCTGGCGCGCGGCGGCACCCTTCACGGTGCGGTTGAGGCCCGGGGCGTCGACCAGGTAGCCGAAGAATCCGTCCGCGCCGTCACGCGTGCGCTCGAGCACGTCGGCGCCGCGCTCGAAGACGCGCTCCGGCACCGGGAGGCCGGCGTCGCGCGCGGGAGCGAGGCACAGGAGCACGCAGGCGGTCACGAAGGACGAGGCGTAGGTGTAGTGCAGGAACGGGCCGCCGGTCGTGTCCTGGTGGTCCACGAGGTGCGCGATCCACTCCTCCAGGGCGTGCGTGACCTCGGGCGGTCGCGTGGCCGGGTCGGGGAAGCGGCGCGCGAAGTGCAGGACGCGCAGCGCGTCGGGATAGACCCACAGGACGGCGTTCTCGCGCTGGACGTGCTCGTCGGCCAGCAGGAAGCGCTCGGCGCGGGCGAGCGCGCGCTCGCACTCGGCTGGACGCAGCGCGCGCCAGGCGTGGACGGCCGCGGCGGCCTGGGCCGTGATGGCGGTGTGGATGTTCCACAGCACGCCCAGGCCGCCGAGGTCGAGCTCGCCCTCCGGCGGCGGCGCGGGCGGGTCGTCGCCGCCGTCGCCGCCCCAGCGCGTGCCGCGCCAGGAGCCGTCGGCGCGCTGCTGGCGCAGCAGGAAGTCGAGCGCGCGCGCGAGCACGTCGGCGCGCTCGTCCACGCTGCGCTCCCAGTGCGTGCTCGGCAGCGCATACACCTCCGGCGCGAGCCAGCGCACGTCCTGCATGGCGCGCACGAGCGGGCTCTCGCCCTGCAGGCCGTCGCTGGCGGTGCGCGCGCAGGCGTCGGCGCGCGCGGCGAAGAGCGAGTCCGGCGCGCGCTGGGCCAGCGCTCGCCAGGTCGCGCGCGCGGCTTCGTCGCGCGCCGAGAGGTGCTGGAGCGCGCCCAGGGCCCACTGGGCCTCGTGGGCGAGCGCCGTCGCGCCCGCGGCGGCGCGCGCGAGCAGCGGCTCGGCCAGGGCGTCATGGCCGAGGGCGAGCTGCACCAGGCCCTCGAGCGCGTCGGCCTCGCCGGCGAGGTCCCGCTCCAGTCCGAGCGCGCGCGCCCGGCGCAGCGCGTCGAATGCCTCGGGCCCGTCGCGTCGCGCGCGTGCGAGCCGCGCGAGGAGCAGCCACCCCTGCGCGCCGCGCGCGTTCTCCGCCAATGAGCGGAGCGCCTCGCGCCCGGCCTCGAGCTCGCCGTTCGCCAGGGCCTCCTCGGCGAAGGCGAGCGCCGCGCGCCGATCTCCCGGGCTCTGCTCGAGGGCCGCACGCGCCCGCAGGAACTCCGCGCTGGGCCTGGCGGCCTCGCCCAGCTCCGCCAGCGCGTCCCGCAGCCACTGCGCGACCCACTCGGGCTGGAAGGTGTGCAGCCGGTCGACCTGGCAGAGGAGCGCGCCGCCCGGGGCGAAGACCAGCAGGCCCGGCTCGACGAAGTCCGGCGCCACGAGCCCGAGGTCACGCGCCACCTCGCCGCCGGCCGGACGCTTGATCGCCACGAAGCGCCGCGCGAGCAGCGTCGCGACGTCCGGATCCGAGAGCACGCCCAGCTCGAAGTAGCGGTCGAGGAAGTGCGGCAGGATCACCTGCTGGCCCGCGGCGTGGGGCACGTACCAGAGCAGGGGCTGGCCGCGCTCCGCGGCGCGTTCCAGGAGCTCCTCGAGCGACGGGGCGGCCTCCAGGGCCGCGCGGACCCACTCCTCGCTCCAGGCCCCCAGGCGTCCGGCCATGGCCAGCTCGCCCAGCCGCGCCTCGCCGTTCTCGAGCTCGATCGCGTGCTCCCACGGGATCGCGGCCGCGCACTCGCGCCACGTGGCGGCGGGCGGGGCCTGCAGGAAGGTCGCGACGAGGCAGGCGAGCGGACGCTCCATGTGGGGACACTCCGCTCGGAAGGACCGCGTTGCCGTTCGGACCGGGTAACTCCGCCCGCGGCTCCAGACGCGTCAGGTCCTGCCCAGGCCCGCGGGCCTGCGCCGGCGGGGCGGGTGCGCAACGAGTCCGCCTGGGCCCGTCGGTGGCAAGGGCTGGCGCATCGGCCTCGACCGGTTCGAGGTCCGGGGACCGGGCTTACGACGGGGCCGTGCCAGCGGGCGGGTAGGTCGCGTGGATCACCAGGCCTTCCTCTCGCTCGATCTCGTCGGTGGGACGCATGACGATCGCGTCCCAGGCGAGCTTCTCGCAGACGCGCACGCAGATGACGCAGCCGATGCACTCGTCGTAGCGGATGCGAACGGGAGGGATCGTGCGGTCCGGCCACTTCGAGGCCGGCTCGACCTCGATGCAGTCCACGGGACAGAACGGGATGCAGACCTCGCAGCCCGTGCATTGCGGCTCGAGCACCTGCGCGAGCTCGCGCGGCCGCTTCTTCTTCTTCCCGTGCTTCTCGGGGATCTCCGGGATGTCGGCGAGCAGTCGCTTGATCTTGGGCGCGTTGTAGATGCCGGAGGGCTTGGGCTTCTGCATGGGTGGGTGCGCGCGCCGCAGGCGCGCGGCTGGCTCGTGGCGTCGTCCTAGGGTAGCCCTGGAGCACGGGCGACGGGCCGTCCTGCCTCGCACGGCAGCGCGACGACCCATCGCCCGGTGGCAATCAGCGCCCGCTCGAGACGGACTCGGAAGGGGTCGTCTTCTTCTGGGGCTTCGAGCCCGAGGTGAGCTTGCTGGAGACCTCCTGCACCGCACTCTTCAGCGCACCCCAGGCGGACTCGAGGCCATCCCGGATCGATTCCCACGTGTCGTCACCGGCCTTGGCCAGGCGTCGAGCCCGCTGGCGCGAGTGCTCGCTCGCGCGTGGAGTCGAGCCGTGTGAGCTGCGGCCCGGGTGAGCTCGTGCGGGGAATCCGCGCTCACGCGGACGGCGAAGCTCCTGGCACGGAGGCGAGCTCGAACAGGTCGTCGGGGACTCGCGGACGGCGAAGCGCCGCAGATGCCGGCAGTTCGCGCCGCTGCAGCCGAGGCGGGTGAATCTAGCTCCCCAGCGCCTTCTGCAGCATCTCGCGGAAGCGCTCGCGCGAGCCGATGCCGAAGTGCGAGTCCACGAGCTTGCCCTGGGCGTCGTAGGCGTGCGTGATCGGGATCCCGTCGGGCAGGGCGAAGCGCGTGATCAGGTTGCCGAGGTCGGTGCGCTCGCAGATGAGGGTCTCGAAGGCGAGGTTCCGGGAGGCGAGGAACTGGCGCACCTTGGCCAGCGTCGGCTCGGGCAGGTCCGTCGGGCGCATCAGGTCGAAGCTGACGCCAAGCACCGTGGCGCGGCCCTCGTACTCGGCCGCGACCTCGAGCAGCTCCGGCAGCTCGGCCACGCAGGG
>DASVAP010000385.1:0-6789 GCA_036376275.1 Planctomycetota bacterium
AGGATCGCGCCCTGCACGTACAGCACGCGCCCCATCAGGCTCGGGATCTTGGGGATGTCCATGCCGATCAGCTCCTTGTCGAGCGCGAAGACCGGGCGCGTGACGTTGAGCGGGTAGCGCCCGAGCGGGTTGACCAGCATCTCGCCGTAGGGCGTGGCGAGTCCGGGCTCGAAGTGGCAGTCCGTGCCGAAGACGTAGGTGTGCGTGGCGCCGGGGTGCGCCGCGAGGTCGAGCTGCACGACCCAGGTGCTGCCGACGCGCGGCGGGGTCACGCTCGTGAAGCACGTGCGGTTGACGCCCATGCCGTTGTACTGCGTCACCGCGGCGCGGCGCGGGCCGCCGATCATGACCGTGCCGTGGGCCGCCAGGGTCATCTGCACGCCGCTCGGGGCCGGGCAGCCGCCCGCGGCGGAGCCCTGGATCAGCCAGCGGTTGGTCGGATCGCCGCGCACGTCCAGCACGAGGTCGATCGAGCCCGGCGTGTGCCCGGGCCGGTGCGTGACCCACAGGCGCCCGAGGGGCGAGGCGTAGGCGCGCAGCTCCGCGCCGCAGCTGGCCGGCGGCAGCGCGCGGAAGAGCTGCGGGTGGTGCCCCAGCCAGGGCAGCTGCTCGATCCACGTCCGGTCGCCCTCGTGGTAGGCGATCTCGGCCAGGGCGAAGCCCGCGCGCTCGAGGGCGCGCAGGAAGGCCACCGTGATGTGGTCCGGGTGCCCGTGCGGCGCCAGGAAGCGGATGCGCGTGCGCGCCAGGTCGCGCTGCATGCAGCCGACGATGGCCTCCTTGATCATGGCCACGTCGTAGTCGGCGTCGAAGAAGGCCCCGCCGGGGACGTACCAGGTGTCGCCGAAGCCCCCGCCGAAGATCAGGACCTCGTCGTTCACCAGCGGCAGCACGTACATGCAGGAGGTGCTGACGAAGTCCGTGTTCGCGCCGTTCTGCTTGGCGCTGTAGGCCACGTAGAAGCCCAGCGAGTCGTCCTCGACGATCGGGACGTAGTCGTAGCCGGTCTTGGGCTGGGCCACGACGTTGTAGCGGGCGTTGACGGCGTGACAGTCGCAGCTCTCCACCATCTGGGGCGGAGTCACGCTCGTCACGGCGAGCAGGATGAGGGGCAGGGACGTGAGCAAGGGCGAGCCTCCCGGGGAGCGGGGAGTGTCGCGCGGGGAAACGCGAACGGCTCGATTCTATGCGAGTCGCCGTGCCTGCCTAGATGAAACGTTTTCAGCGTCGGCGCAGCGCTTCGCGTGCGAATCCTAACCACGCGCCGATCATCAGGACGCCACCGAGCGGCGTGATCGGTCCCATCACGCGCGGCGCGAAGCCGAGGCACAGCGCGTAGAGCGAGCCGCTGAAGAAAAAACTTCCGAACAGGAACAGCGCGCCGGGATAGTCGCGCCCGCGCGTGCGCTCGCCGAACAGCCCGAAGGCGATCAGCGCCAGCGCGTGCACGAGCTGGTAGCGCACGGCCGTGTCCCAGTTCACGAGCTCCTCCGGCGTCAGCAGGCCCTTCAGCGCGTGCGCCCCGAAGGCCCCCAGGCCCACGCCGATCATGGCCCACACGCAGCCGACGAAGATCCAGGCACGGGGGTTCATCGCGAGCGCCGTCGCGCGGCGGACGGCGGCGCACAGGGTAGCGGCCGCGCCCGCTTCAGTAGTAGTGGAACCCCAGCTTCACCACGGCATACCCGAGCACGCCGAGGACGAAGGTGAGCAGCGCCGCGCGCGGGTGCGCACGGATCCACTCGCTGCGCAGCGTGAACCCGGACCCCTGGAATCCGAGGACGACGGGCGGGACGAGCGCGAGGAAGTACCGTCCCTGGATCCCGAGGACCTGCCCATGTCCCAGCGGGGTCCACATGATGTACAGGGAGAGGAACACGAGCAGAGCCTGCGCGACGCTCGTGCCGACCAGCACGACGCGCTGGAAGCGAGCGAGGCGCACGACGTCGTCCTGGCTGCGCAGCAGGATCACCAGGCCGACGAGGACGAGCGGGAACAGCCAGGCCGAGAGCGAGCTCGATCGGCCCGGGACGAGGAGGACGAGACCCTCCAGGTACTTCGGGCCACGCTCCATGCAGGCCTCTCCGATGGCCTCCAGGAACGCCAGCGGGTGCGCCAGGACGTGGGCCGCCTGCGCCGCCGGATCCGCCTTGCTCGCGCCGACCGAGGCCGCGTCGAGGATCCAGGGGGCGAGGGCCATGAGCAGCAGGCCAGCGCCGATGGTGGCGCCCGCGAAGCAGGCGTGCACGCGCGTGGAGCGGAAGGCCCGGCGCGGCAGGAGCAGCACCAGGAGCGGCATGAGGGCGTAGCCCGGCTTGGTGATCGAACCGGTCAAGGAGAGCGCGAAGAGCCTGGCGAGCTCCCCGCGCTTCAGCGGGCCGGGACGCTGCGAGAGGGCCAGGGCATAGGCGACGAAGAGGAACAGCCCCGCGATGTGCAGGGCGTCGTAGCTGTAGGAGGCCATCTGCCGCAGCGTCCCGGGCAGGAGGCCGAGCAGCAGGAAGAGCCGCTTTCCGAAGGGCGCCACCCGGATCGCGAGGTAGAGCGCCGCAACGGCCACGGCGAGGGTCGCGAGCCGCCCCATCCAGAATGCGATCAGTGGCGGCGCGCGCAGCGTCAGTCCGAGCCAGAGCCCCAGCGTCTGCGGCACGTAGCCGAACGGGTAGGCGTGACCCAACCGGAGCGTGAACTCCGTCTGCTCCGCGCTGGGGCCCTGCGTCAGGCTGGCACGCAGGCCCTCGCGATCGATCCCGCGCTTCGGCCTGTCCAGCAGCGACAGGGGTGGGATCTCGGCGGGCGAGCCGCCCGGGTCGATCCACTCCTCTCGCAACCTCACCGCCGCCCAGTCCTCCTCGAGCACCTCGGCGAGCTCGACGTAGTTGGATGGGGCCGTGCCCGTCGCCGAGAGCTCTCCGCGCGCCAGCGCCAGCGCCTTCAGGTAGTGGGTCACCTCGTCCGGAACGCCCCGGAAGGGCGGATTGAAGAGCGCGAAGAGGAGCCCGAAGGGGACCGCGATCCACAGGAAGAGCCGTTCGTAGCGCAAGTTGCGTGAATGCTACCGTCGGCCCGAGCGGACCGGGGCCGTCGGCCGGTCTCCATCGAGCCCCACGCGCTGCGCGCCTGCCTCGCCCCCACGACCTCGGCTCCGGCGCCACCTCACGTCAGTAGTAGTGGAACCCTAGCTTCACGACCACGTACCCGAGCACGGCGAGGAGGAAGGCGAGCAGCGCGGTGCGCAGGTGCGTCCGGACCCACTCGCTGCGCAGGGGGAGCCCGCCCTGGAAGCACAGGACGACGGGCGGCACGAGCGCGAGGAAGTACCGCCCCTGGATCCCGAGGACCTGCCCGTGGCCCACCGGGCTCGAGATGAGGTGGATCGAGAGGAACACGAGCAGCGCCTGCGCCAGGCTCGTGCCGAGGAGCACGACGCGCTGGATCGCGCTGAGCCGCACCACCTCGTCCTGGCTGCGCACGAGGATCACGAGGCCCAGGACGACCAGCGGGTACAGCCACGCGGAGAGCAGGTCCGCCTGGCCGGGGACCATGAGCACGAGGCTCTCCAGGTAGCGCGGCCCGTTCTCCAGGCACGTGCGCCCGACGGCCTCGAGGAAGGAGAGCGGATGCGCCAGCACGAAGGCGAGCTGCCCCCCGGGATCCGCCTTGAGCGCGGTCGCCGTGTCGGCCTCGAGCACGACCCGGCCGAGGGCCGTCAGCAGGAGCCCAGCGCCCACCGTCGCGACCGCGAAGCCCGCCTGGGCGCGCGCGGAGCGGAAGGCGCGGCGCGGCAGGACCAGCACGAGGAGCGGCATGAGGACATAGCCCGGCTTCGTCAGCGAGCCCGTCAGCGAGAGCGCGAAGAGCCGCGCGAGCTCCCCGCGTCCGAGCGGCCCCGGCCGCTGCGCGAGCGCCAGGACGTAGGCCGTGAAGAGGAACAGCCCCGCGATGTGCAGGGCGTCGTAGCTGAACGACGCCGTCTGCCGCAGCGTCCCGGGCAGGAGCGCGAGCAGCAGGAACAGGCACTTCCCGAAGGGCGCGACGCGGATCGCGAGGGTGATCCCCGCCGCCGCCACGGCCAGGGTCAGGAGCCGTCCGAGCGCGAAGGCGACCAGCGGCGGCGCGCCCAGCGTCAGGCCGAGCCACAGGCCGAGCGTCTGGGGCACGTAGCCGAAGGGGTAGGCGTAGCCGGCGCGCGTGTGGAACTCGGCCAGCTCCGCGCTCGGGCCCTCCGTCAGGCTGGCGCGCACGCCCGCCGGATCGACCCCGCGCCGCGCGCGGCTCGCGGCGGAGAAGCGCGGCTTGGCGGGCAGCGCACCGTCACGGCCGAGCGCCTCCAGCGCGGGCCCCGGCGCCGGCGGGTCGGCCTCGAGCACGTCGGCCAGGTTCGCGTAGTTGGCCGGCGCCGTGGCCGTCGCGCCGAGCTCGCCGCGCGCCAGCGCCAGCGCCTTCAGGTAGTGCGCCAGCTCGTCCGGCACGCCCCGGAAGGGCGGGTTGAAGAGCGCGAAGGCGAGCCCGAAGGGGACGACGAGCCACAGGTAGAGTCGCTCGAGCCGCACCGTCCCCGTCACGCCGCGAGGATAGCGATGGAAGCGGCGCGTCGCGCGGACCCGCCCGGGAACCTGGACGGAGCGCGCGCACGGCCTGGTCCGCGGCCGATCGGACGCCGGCTAGTGATCTTCCCCTTCGCCGTAGCCGAGGTCCTCCAGCCGCTCCAGCGTCTCCGGGGGCGGCTCGATCCCGCGCGCGCGGTAGAGCTCGGCCCTCAGCTCGCCCTCGAGGCGCGTGATCTCGGCCAGGGCCTCGGCCTCGAGCTGCTCCACGCCGCGGCGGGCGTCCTCGGAGGGCGCGGGCTCGCCGGCCTCGCGCGCCAGCTCGCGCTCGAGCCCGCGGCGGGCCTGCTCGAAGCGGAGCTGCGCGAGGCGGTCGAGCAGCTCCTGGGCCTTCGGCGTCTCCTGCTTCGCCAGCGCATCGAGCAGCGGGTTGGCCTTCTCGAGCAGCGCGACGAACTCCGTGAAGTCCGGATCGCTCAGGACGCGCTCGAGGCGCCGCGACTCGGCCAGTAGGGTCGCGAAGGAGTCGCCGCGCGCGTGGACGCTCTGGCGCAGCACCTCGGCGAGCTGGGCGACCAGCACCGTGCGCTGGTAGCCATTCGTCGCCGCGGCGAAGCCCGGCAGGGCCGCCGAGCCCGTCAGCGTGCGCTCGACCTCGAGCGCCTGCTCGGCCTCGGCCGCGGCGGCGCGCCCTTCCTTGCCGCCATCGATCGCGAAGGGCGGCTTGTGGCGCACGCGTACCGTGGCGAGCGGCCCGGCCAGCCCCGGACGGCGCACGAGCTCGTAGAGCGCGCTGACCTGGTGTCCGGCGTTGACCTCGCCCGCGTCGATCGCGTCGTTCCTGAAGTCCTGCGCGCGCAGGGCGCGGTTCTCGTAGCCGAGCAGGCGCCAGGACTCGACCTGGGCCGGATCGAGCTCGACCTGGATCTTCACGTCGCGCGCGACCGGCTGGACCAGGCTGGCGAGGCCGTCGACGAAGACGCGCTTCGCCTCGGCGTCGGAGTCGACGTAGCTGCACACGCCGTCGCCCTTGTTGGCGAGCTCCTCGAGGAAGGCGTCGTTGTGGTTGCCCATCCCGACGCCGACCGTGTTCAGGTACACGCCCTGCTTGCGCGCCTCCGTCACCAACGCGAGCAGCTCCTTGGCGTCCGTCTCGCCGATGTTGCCGACGCCGTCGGAGCACAGGACGACCCGGTGGACGGTGCGCGGGCGCAGGCTCGCCAGGGCCTGCTCGTAGCCGATGCGCAGGCCGGCCTCGACGTTCGTGCCGCCCTCGATCGGGAGGCCGGCGATCAGCGCCTCCAGCTCGCCCCGGCGCGAGGCCTGGATCGCCGGAGTGACCACGGAGGCCGAGTTCGAGAACTTGACGATCGCGATCGTGTCCGCGCCGTCGAGCTGACGCAGGAGCAGCGCCAGGGCGCGCTTGACGAGCTCGAGGCGCCCGCCGTCCTGCATCGAGCCCGAGTTGTCGATCACCAGCGTCAGCGCCAGCGGCTGGCGCTGGAAGTCGGCCACGTCGCGCGCGCGCACGCTCACGCGCAGCATCTCGGCCCGCCCGCCGCCGAACAGGCTCGGGGCGAGCTCCAGGCCGATCGCGAAGGGCGCGCCGTCCGTCGGCGGCGGCTGGTCGGCCTTGAAGTAGTTGACGAACTCCTCGGTGCGCACCGCCTCGCGCGGGGGCAGCTCGCCGCGGTTCAGGTAGGCCCGGGCGAGGGCGTAGCTCGCCGTGTCGACGTCGGCCGCGAAGGTCGAGAGGTGCTGCTCGCGCGTCGAGACGAAGGGCCCGTCGCCGAAGTAGCGGAAGAACATGTCGCGCGGCGACTCGCCGGAGCCGACGCGGCAGACCCCGATGATCTGCTCGACCTCGGCGGCGACGCGCTCGCGGGCAAGAGCGGCTCCGTTCTCCGCCTGAGTGCGGCCCTCGGCGGGCTGCGGCGCGGAGAGGGCCTGCCGGGCGAGACTCGCGACACCGTCGACCATCTCGTCCGCGTGCGGTTCGTCCTCGCCACCGTAGCCGAGGGCCTCGAGCATCTGCGCGGCCTCCTGGTCGAGCTGCGGCAGCTCGTTCGAGGCTGCGCCGACGTAGCCGAGGGCGCGCAGGCGCTCTCGGGCGACGGGCTCGGCCGGGCTCGGAGAGACCGAATCACCCGGGCCGCGGTAGACCTTCGTGCGCAAGAGCTCCGTGCCGGGCGTCCCACCGGAACCACCCTGCGGCTGCCCGTGCCCGAGGAAGAAGCCGTCC
>DASVAP010000398.1:0-21594 GCA_036376275.1 Planctomycetota bacterium
CACAAGTACGACCCCATCTCCACGCGCGAGTTCTATGCGCTCTCCTCGTTCTTCGACGACGGCGACGAGAGCGGCCTCTACTCGCACTTCACCGCGGCCGTGCCGACGCCGAAGCTCGCGCTCGCGACGGCCGAGGACGAGGTCAGGATCGCCGCCGCCGTGGAGCGCGAGAAGGCGCTCGAGAGCGAGCTCGCGGCGCTTCGGGAGCAAGCCGGCGGGGCTGTCCCGAGCGAGCCGATCGCCGTGCGTCCGGCGCTCGGGCGCTACTCCTTCGACGCGCTCACGGCCGACGGCAAGTTCGCCAACGAGCACGACGCCGAGCACCCGGGCGAGACCTTCGACGGTCCGGAGCTCGTCGCGGGTCGCGCCGGACAGGCCCTGCGCTTCTCCGGCGACAACGGCGCACGTCTCCCCGGCCTTGGCGCGTTCCAGGCCTGGCAGCCCTTCAGCTTCTCCTTCTGGCTGGAGCTCCCGGCGCACGAGGCGCGCGCGGTCGTGCTGCACCGTTCCTACGCCTGGACGGACGCGGCGAGCCAGGGCTATCAGCTCCTGATCGAGGACGGGCGCGTCACCTTCGCCCTGGTCCACTTCTGGCCTGGCGACGCGATCGCGATCCAGACCAGGGCCGAGCTACCGCTCGGACGCTTCGTGCACCTGGCAGCCACCTACGACGGCTCGGCGCGCGCCAGCGGACTCGCGCTCTACCTCGAGGGCGAGCGAGCCGATTGCGTGGTCGTGCGCGATCACCTGACGCGCACGATCGCGAGCGGCGACCCGGGCCCGCCGACGCTGGCGCAGCGCTTCCGCGACCAGGGACTCGCCGGTGGAGCGCTGGACGAGCTCGCCATCTTCGGGGTGGAGCTCTCCGCGCTCGAGGTGCGGCGCCTGGCCGGCGTCGAGCGCGCGAGCTCGGCCGCGGAGCGCAGCGCACACGCCCTCGCCGTCGACCCGACCGCCGCGGCCGTGCGCCGGGAGCTCTCCGTTGCGCGCCGAGCGCTGGCCGAGCTGCGCGAGGCCGTGCCCGAGATCATGGTGATGCGTGACGACGCTCCGCCGCGCGCCACGCACGTGCTGCGGCGCGGGAGCTACGACGCGCCCGACCTCAGCGAAGCGCTGCAGCCGGACACGCCGGCCGTGTTCCCGCCGCTCGCGCCCGACGGTCCGAGCGACCGCCTGGCGCTGGCGCGCTGGCTGACCCGCCCCGACCATCCCCTGGCGGCGCGCGTGGCCGTGAACCGCACCTGGCAGCTCCTCTTCGGGCGCGGTCTGGTCGAGACGCCCGAGAACTTCGGGATCCAGGGCACGCCCCCATCGCACCCGCAGGTGCTCGACCTCCTTGCGCTCGACTTCGTGGCGAGCGGCTGGGACCAGCGCGCGCTCATCCGCCGCATCGTGCACAGCGCGACGTACCGGCAGAGCTCACGGGCGAGCGAGTCCGCGCGCGCGATCGATCCGGCAGACGTGCTCCTCGGGCGTTATCCGCCGCACCGTCTCGCCGCCGAGGAAGTGCGCGACCTCGCGCTCGCCGCCTCCGAGCTGCTGGTGCGCGACGTCGGGGGCCCGAGCGTCAAGCCGTGGCAGCCGCCGGGCCTGTGGAGCTTCACGTCGGCGGGCGACTACGTGTCCGACGAAGGCCCGGGTCGCCGTCGCCGCAGCCTCTACACCTTCTGGAAGCGCACGTCGCCGCCGCCGAACGTGACGCTCTTCGACGCCGCTCGCCGCGAGGTTTGCGTGGCCCGACGCGCGAGCACGAACACGCCGCAGCAGGCGCTCGTGCTCCTCAACGATCCGCAGTTCGTCGCGGCCGCCGGGGCGCTCGCCCGCACGGCGCTGGGACGGGCCGCCAGCGACGCGGAGCGTTGCCGGGAGCTCTTCCGCCGCGTGACCGGCCGCGGACCCCGGTCCGAGGAGAGCGCCGAGCTCGAGGCCCTGCTCGCGGACGCTCGCGAGGCCTTCACGGTCGCGCCGGACGACGCCGAGGCCCTGCGCCAGAGCGCGAACGCCGAGCTCGCACCCGACGTCAATCGGGTGGAGTGGGCCGCGCTGTGCACGCTCGCCTCGACGATCTTCACCCTCGACGCAGCGGTGACGTTACGGTGACCGTGGTGGACGAGCCCATCGACCCCCTGACGACCACCCGGCGGCGCTTCCTGCGCGGTTCGATGCTCGGCCTCGGCGCGCTCGGGCTCGGCGACGTGCTGGGAGCGCAGGCGAGCCAACCGCACTTCGCTCCGCGCGCACGGCGAGTCGTGTACCTGTTCCAGTCGGGCGGGCCGTCCCAGCTCGAGACCTTCGATCCCAAGCCGCGCCTCGTCGCGGAGAACGGGCGCGAGCTGCCGGAGTCCGTGCGCCGCGGGCAGCGCCTGACCGGCATGAGCGGCAACCAGAGCACGCTGCCCCTGGCGGGCTCGCTCTTCCGCTTCGCGCAGTACGGCCAGTCACGCACCTGGGTCAGCGAGCTCCTCCCGCACACCGCGCGCATCGTCGACAAGCTGTGCGTCGTGCGCTCGCTCCACACGAACGCGATCAACCACGACCCCGCCATCACGTTCTTCTGCACCGGCTCCGAGATCGCCGGCCGGCCCTCGATGGGCGCCTGGCTCAGCTACGGCCTCGGGAGCGCCAACAGGAACCTCCCGTCCTTCGTCGTGCTCCTGAGCGAGAAGCCCGTCGACCAGCCGCTCTACGCGCGCCTCTGGGGGCCCGGCTTCCTGCCGAGCGCGTACCAGGGAGTTCCCTTCCGCTCCTCGGGCGAGCCCGTGCTCTATCTCGCGAACCCTGCCGGCGTGACGCCGGTCCTGCGCCGGCGAATGCTCGATGCGGCGGCGCGCCTGAACCGCCTTGCCTTCGAGCGCGAGGGCGACCCCGAGATCGAGGCGCGCATCGCTCAGGCGGAGATGGCCTATCGCATGCAGACGAGCGTGCCCGAGGCGACCGACGTGCGCGACGAACCGGAGGAGACCTTCACGCTCTACGGCGAGGAGGCCCGCAAGCCCGGGACCTACGCGCGCAACTGCCTGCTGGCGCGGCGCCTGCTGGAGCGCGGAGTGCGCTTCGTGCAGCTCTTCCATCCGGGCTGGGATCACCACGGCAACCTCCCGAGCGGGATCCGCACGCTGTGCAGCGAGACCGACCAGGCCAGCGCCGCGCTCGTGCGCGACCTCGAGCGCCGCGGGCTCCTCGACGACACCCTGGTCGTGTGGGGCGGCGAGTTCGGACGCACCTGCTACTCGCAGGGCAAGCTCACCGCCGACGACTACGGCCGCGACCACCACCCGCGCTGCTTCTCGATGTGGCTGGCGGGGGGCGGCGTGCGCGCCGGACACGTGCACGGCGCGACCGACGACTACGGCTACAACCTGCTCGAGCCCGAGCGGGACGGCGTGCACGTGCACGACTTGCACGCCACGCTGCTGCACCTGCTCGGCATCGACCACACGCGCCTCACGTTCCGCTTCCAGGGTCGCGACTTCCGGCTGACGGACGTGGCCGGAAGGGTTGTCGAGGAGTTGCTGGCGTAGCATCGCCTGCCGGTCGATGCAGGGTTCCCGCGAGTAGCGGACGACCCGCAGGCGGCGCTCTCGAGCCCTCCAGGGCGCCTCTTGGGACGGACTGCGACCGCACCGCAGCGGGTCTCGAGTCCGAGTTGGGCCGAAGCAGGAGGTTCAGACCACTCGTGGGATCTGGACCGGTCACGAAGGCCCTGGAGCGGGCTCCTGCGTCTTGACTCGAGGTGGGCAGTTGAAGAACAGGCGGCGTGCCAGGAACAGCAGGCCGACAGCGCCGATCCAGGCGGCCAGGGCCAAACCACCGAACACTTGCGCTGCTCGCCAGGAGGCATGATTCACCGCCTTCTGGCTGATCCGCTCGATGTCGGCGACCAGTGCGACACGCTCGGCCCGCGCGGCTCCGCCGAGGTCGCGAACGGCCGCAACTCGTTCCTCTGCCAGTTGCTTCAAGGCCACCTCCCGATGCTCCTGGACGGAGTCGGTCATCCTGGAAAGCTCGGCGATCATCGAGCCTGGCGCGTGGGTCGCCACGGCCAGGCATTCCTCCAGGGCGAGTGAAATCCGATCCATCATGGCGACAGCGTGATCGGCGGAGCGAGCGACGTTCTCGGCCAGCGGCATGACCCTGTCCACCCCAAGCGTCGTCGCCTGATCCATGGCGAACACTTCCGCCTGCCAGCGCGCTTGATCCAGGAGTTGCCCACTGAAGATGTCCATGCGCCGGGACAGATCGTCGAGGGTCACCGCCACGTTCGCGGCAATCTCCACGGTCGTGAAGGTCTCCTGCAACTCACGCTCGGTCACACGACTCAGCGTCGACTCGCGGCTGGCAATCGAATGCTGGATGGGGTGCTCACCAGCCCACTTCTGCGCGAACTCGCGCACGTCGGATACGTCTCCTGACTTCGTCATGGAGGCGGCGATGCGTTCGATCTCGGTGGCCAGTGCCTGGCAGGTCGTGACTGCGACGGGTGCTGCGTCTCCCAGAGCGGCACGGCCGGGGCCGGACTCGAAGTAGCCGGCCATCTGGAGCGTCAACACCCAGGTGTCCATGGCCGCCACGAAGGGATTTGGACGAAACAATGCCTCGCGCAACGCCGGCACGGCCTCCAGTTTCCAGACCAGCGCCTCGCGCCGCACGGAACGATCGGTCGTGCCGGCCATGATTCGATCGGCAGAAGCAACGATGGCGCCGGAGAGCGGCTCGATCAGCGCGCGCAGCCGGAGGCGGACTTGTTGCTGGGAGACCGCCACGTCCTCGGGTGCGTGGACGGTTTCCTCGATCTCGTGGCGGGGTGCAGCAACCTGGCAGCCCACGACCGCGAGGCCAAGAATCGACCTGGCCGCGATCCAGAGACAGGGGAGACCACGGCGGATCTTCGGCGGTTCGGCCTTGGAACTTCCACCACCGAAGGTGGAGCATTCAAGGTAGGCAAGATTCATGAGCGGTGCCGATTCCTTCCGGTTCGTGGAACTGCTGGTAGATCAGCCCGTCGGCCGCGCGGCCTCGAGCCGGGGCTGGCGCGCGGGCTCGGCGAGCGCGTCCGGCAGCACGAAGGACCGCCGTGCGACCTCGCTGCCCAGCGTCTCGCGCGAGTACCAGCGCGCGAGCACGGGGTTCGGCCAGAGGAGCAGGTCGGGATTCGCGGCAACGAACGTGTCCCACGGGACGGGCCCGCTGCGCCGGAGGCGATCGTGGATGAGGAGCACGAACGCGACGGTGAGCGTCTCGTGGTACTTGCCCGTGGCGCCCTGCGCGGCGGCGTAGGCCGAGAGCGCGCGCGCGAAGCGCTCGAGCGCGCGGCCGAGCGAGGGCTCGCGGCGCAGGCACTCCCACGCCGCGCGAACGTGCGCGCGGTGGTCGAACCGCGCGGGCGGAAGCGTCCGGTCCTCGAGTGCGTCGAGGACGGCGTCCGCGCCGAGAGCCGACGTGCCTGTGCCCACGCTCACGGCGACCTCCTCGGCTTCGTGCGCGCCGGCCCCACGGGGAGCTCGCGCAGCCGGTGGCTGTGCTCGGCCGTCAGCTCGAGCCCGTAGATCCGCTTCAGGTCGGCGACGACGGCGAGCGTCTCGGCCCGGAACGCCGCCTTGCCCTCGAACGCGTGCAGGACGATGCCCTCGACGAGGTCGCCGAGCGACAGGTCGAGCGACTCCCCGAGGGCCTTGAGCACCTTGAGCAGGCGCTTCTCGATGCGGAACCCCGTCTGCACGCGCTCGACGGTCCGGCGCGCGTCGCCGGCGGTGGGCCGCGCGCCTCGCGGGCGCGGGGAGGGACGGTCGGCGGCCGGGTGCTTCATGTGGTTGATTGTTACCAGGGTAACATTGCAGGTCAAGGGGGAATGCGGGAGTCCGGCGAGTTCCCGACCGCCGCCAGCGGGGTTCTCGAGATGTCCCTGTCCAAGAGCCCCGTGGGCAGCCTCGGGCCCTGCCCGCCCACCTGGCGAGGCCGAGGGCGCCGTGAGGATCGATCCTCGAGTCGCGACGGCGGCGGACCGGGCGCCCGGAGAGGCCGCGGGAATCCACGTTCGCTTCGGGCGGCCCGTGCAATTCTCTCCCGGACGAGCGCGCTGGCACTCCGCCAGCGGCCGACTCGTCGTGAATCGAGGACCTTGCACCCCGGAGTTCCAGGGGAGAGACGACATGGCCATCGCACAGGACATCCGAAGAATGACGCGCACCGCCGGGCAACTGGCCGTCGCCGCTGCGCTACTGCTCGCTGCACCCGCCTCTGGCCTCCAGGGGACCGCCGGCAACCCTGGGATCGCGCCCATTGGGTCCAAGCCCTACGGGAAGACCTACGGTCAGTGGGCGGTCTCCTACTGGCAATGGGCGATGAGCATCCCCATCGCCACCAACCCCTGGGCCAACGACCCGACCGGAGCCTTCGCCGGGATCGGGCAGCAGGGCCCGGTCTGGTTCCTGGGCGGGAGCCTGGGGGACTCGTTCACGCGCAGCGTCACGATCCCGAGCAACGTCTCGGTCTTCCTCCCCGTGCACCCCTGGATCTTCGGCGCCACGGTCTTCGATTGCGCACCGTCCGTTCCGGACGTGTCCTGCGACGTGCCCAGCCTGCGCGCCTCGGCGGCCGCGGCGGCCGGAGCGGTGACCACGATCGAGATCGTCATCGACGGGCGCATGATCACCAACCCCACCGCCTACCGGGCCCTCTCGCCGTCGACCTTCGACGTGACCGTCCCGGACGACAACATCGCGGCCTTCTTCGGGGCCGACGTGCCCGCGGGAACCTACGGCCCGCAGGTCTCCGACGGCTACTACCTCATGCTCCGTCCGCTCGACTCCGGCGTGCACTCGATCTGGGTGCACGTGGTCAGCTCGCTCAACGGCGGTTTCGAGTACGACCACGTCTACGACATCACCGTGCCCTGAAAGGTACGGATCGAGGAGGGGGCCGCCCCTGTGAAGGACTACCTCTCGGTTGCGCGACACGCGTCTACCGGGAGGTAGTCCTCACGTTCTCGCCCGCAGGCGTTGCCGGATCTCGTCGCCAGCTCGCTGGAAGTCCGTGGGCCCGAGGACGACCCGAGGGCCGAGAGACGCGGATATCCTGGCGCGCCCCAGGCTCGCTTTGCGCCACTACGGGGACCTCCATGCGGCCCCTCGCGATGCTCCTCGGACTGCTCGCGGTCCTCTTCCTCGTCTGGCTGGGACTCCACGGGCTCGGCCGCGCCAGCCGGCAGCTGGCCCCGCGGCCCGGGGAGCCGGGCCCCGCGAGCGCGCCGGCGGCCGCAGTCCTCAGGTCCGGGAACCCGACGCGCGACCTGGACCCGCAGGCCGAGCCGGGGCGCGAGGCCCCGGCCGCTGCTCCCACCGTGGCCACGACCCCGACCCCGGAGCCGGCGGCGCCTCGCCTGCGAGTGACGATGCTCGATGCCGGGGACGGAACGCCCCTGCCCGGGTACCGCCTCGAGTTCTTCCCGGTCTTCCAGAACGTCCATGGTCGGTCGGCCACCACCGGCGAGGACGGCACGCTCGAGCTCGAGCTGGAGCCCGGCGAGCACCTCGTGCTGCACCGCGCGGCGGCCGGCGTGGGGCAGGCCTCCCTGTCCCGCGCGCTGACGCCCCAGCGCTTCGAGGTCCTGGCCGCCGAGCCGGGGACGGTGCAGGAGCAGACCCTGCACGCGCGCCTGCCGCCGGGCGTGCTGCTGGTCGAGGTGACCCACCCCGACGGTCGCCCGGCCGCGGACGCGATCGTGACGTTCGCGTCGATCCAGGAGGACGAGCCCCTGGTCGACCTGGGCAGCCGCACCGACGCCGGGGGCCGCGCGAACCTGGGCGTCTGGGACACGGAGGCCTTCGAGGACGGCGTGCTGGGGGCGCGCGACGAGGAGGGCCACGTCAGCGAGCTGCTGAGGATCGAGACGCCCTTCGTGCCCGGCCTGCGGCGTCTGGTGCTGGGCCCGGCGGCGAGCCTGGACGTGCGCGTCCTGGAGTCCGACGGACGCCCGGCGGCGAAGCACACCGTGGTGCTGGCCAGCGACCTCCTGCTCCCGGGGCACCAGTACCGGGAGACCGGCGCGGAGGGGCGCTGGGCCTTCGACGGCCTCTTCGCCGGGAGATACCTGCTCAGCGTGGCCGTGCCGGAGACGCGCGGCTGGCAGCGGCAATCCGTGGAGCTGCTGCGCGGCGAGCGGCGCGCGCTGGAGGTCGTGCTGGAGCGGCCGGAGCACCCCCTGGCCGTCGCCGGACAGGTGCTGGACGAGGAGGGTCGTCCGCTGGCCGGGGAGCAGCTCGCGGTGGCGATCGACGGACACCGGGTCGGGCTGGTGAAGAGCGACGAGCAGGGCGCGTTCCGCGTGTTCCGTCCCGCGGGACGGCGCGTCTGGGTGGGCCCCAACGCGGTGCAGCAGGGCGACCGCTTCGAGCCGGCCGAGATCGAGGAGGACTTCGGAGCCGACTTCCTGGTCTTCCGGCGCGTGCAGCGGGCCGAGCCGCGCGTGTTCGAGGTCGAGGTGTACGACACCGTCACCGGACAGGAGCTCGAGCACTTCGTGGCCCAGATCGACCGCGGCCCCGGGACCGAGGACTGGAGCGACTCCTATGCCCCGCGGCGGCGCTTCGAGCTGGCGCTGCTGCCCGGGGCGCGCTGGCGGGTGAAGGCGAGCGGCCACGTCACCCGCGAGCTGCAGCTGCTCGACGAGCTGGACGCCCTCGAGCCGGGCCAGCGGCTGCGCGTAGGTCTCGACCCCGGGCTCGACCACACCTTCAGGCTGCTGGACGCCGACTCCCTGGAACCCGTCCACGACGTCCTGCTGCACTCCGAGAGCGCCGGCGACGCCCGCAGCGATGCCGCGGGCCGCGTGCACCTGCGGGCCGACCACTGGTCGGTCTACCGCATGACGAAGGAGGGCTACGCGTCCGAGGACTGGGATCCCGAGCAGTACCTGCTCTGGGGCCGCGACCGCTACCTGATGACCCGCGAGTAGCGCCCGCGGGCGGGCCGCGCGGGCTGGTCCAGCGGCTTTCCTGCCACCGCCGGGGGCTGGGCCCCTCCCCTGCCGCTCGCACTCCCGGACGTGCGCAGCCGGAGACCGCGCGGTCCGTCTCCGTCCATGGAGCGCGTTGCGCTCGGCGGACTACTTCCTGGCTGCCAGGGTCCCGATCTCGGCGAGGTGCAGCGCGCGCTTCCCCACGCGCGTGCCGCCGGCCTCCGCGGCGAACTTGCGGAGCTTCTCCGGCTCGCGGTCGGGGGCCTTCTTGGCCAGGGGCGCGACCAGGGCGGAGAGCTTTCGATCGAGCTCGAGCTCGCGCGCGACCTCCTTGTCCTCGAACTCCTGGAGGAGCGTCGCGCAGCGGGCCTCCCAGGTCGCGTCCCCCTTCACGGCTTCGGCGAGCGCGCGGGCGGCTTCCTGCGCGCGGAGGATCTGCCCTTGCTCCCGGAAGTAGCTCACGGCGCGCAGTCGATGCTCGAACCGGCCGGTGACCTCCGAGCGGATCGCGGTCAGCTCGACGTGATCGGGCACGATGCGCAGGCCCTCCTCGACGTAGGCCTTCGCCCCGGCCAGCCGCTCCTGCCCGTAGAGGAGCGCGCGAGCCGCGCGCGCCGGCTCGCTCTCGCCCCAGCCCTTCTCCAGCCTCTTCAGCTCGGACTTGACCAGCTTGGAGGCCCTGTTCAGGTCGGCGGTGTAGCTCCCGGCGACGAGCAGCGTCCCGTCGACGCCGATCAGCGCGATGTCCGGGGGTGGGCCGTTGTCGAGATACTCGATCGGGAGCTTCTGGTTCTCCTGGAGCCGCGCCGGACTGCCCGGATAGAGGCGCATCACCGCGGCTTCGATCTCCGGCGCGGTCTTGTTGTGCGTGTCGAGGAGGATCAGGACCAGCCCCTCGGGCACGAGCTCCTTGGCCAGCTTCTCGACCTCGCCCGACGCTCCCCGCCCGAAGTCGGTATCGGTCCAGTTCACGATCAGGACGGGCTGACCGCGGAACTCCGCGAGCCTCTGACGCCCGTCGCCTCCCGCCAGGAAATCGCGGAACGTGAAGTCCGGCACGACCTGGCCGATCGTGGCCTTCGGCCCCGGTTCCTGGAGCCGCGCCGAGGCGCCGGCCACCGGCCAGAGGAGTGCCGGAAGGATGAGCGTGAAGGCGCATGGCCGACGACCGCAACCGAACCCTTGCTTCATCTGTGACTCCTCGAGGGGGATGGAGGCCGGCACCGTCGGCAGTAGTCCATCCTCCCGTTGCGGTCACGCCACCCCAGGTCAACGCGCCGTTCGGTCGAGGTTCATCCTCCTGGCGAGCCCCGCATCGTGCTGGGGGAGTCAGAGCCAGCCACCGCGCAGCGGGCCTCGGACGTCGGGAATCGGCCTCGATCCTTCGCCCGCCAGGCGGCGAAGTGCGCCGGTAGCGCAGTGATGGCCTCTCGCTCCTCTCGGCCGTCGACGAACTCCGGCCCGGGCCCTCGGCCGGCAGCGTCGTGCGCGTGGGTGGCCTTGAGGAGGGTGAAGGCAGCGTCGGCGTCCGGCGAGGCAACGCTACTCCTGCCGCGAGGGCGGAGCGTTCCGCTCGATGTGGTCCGCCATGTCGCGCAGCAGGCGCATGGGGAAGTCCTGCTCGTATCCCGCCCACGTGTGCCCGACGAGCGGCCGCGCGTAGGTGAACGCGCCTGCGTAGTGCGGATCCTTCGTGCCCTCGAGGAACGCCTCCATGTGGTACACGGCCAGGTTCAGGTAGAAGTTGTCCATGTCCCCCACGAGGAAGCGCAGCTTGCCGACGAGGGCGGGCCCGATGCGCGCCCAGTTCTGCTCGAGGTAGTGGCGGAGGTCGTAGCCCTGGTCGCGCCAGTGGCGGGCCACCGATCGATCGATCACGCCCGTCTCGTGATCCCACAGCGGCATGGGGTAGCCGTCCCTTCCCACCGGCGAGTAGAGCGCGTTCCACATGTCCAGGAACTCCCCCGAGCGACTCCGGCTCCCGAGGACGCGCGACAGCCGGCTCGCCTCGCGGAAGGAGACGCGTGGATAGCCCGCGACGGTGCGCGACAGGAAGCGCTCCGGCGGCGTCCAGGTGTCGCCCGAGCGGTGGAAGGCGTTCTCCTCCGCGTAGATGTCGAGGCCGAGGAAGGCGCGGAAGTCCACCGGATCCGGGCAGAAGCTCCAGGCGCCCCCGAAGAAGTCCGGGGGGGTAGATCTGCAGCGCGGCCGAGACCCAGCCCCCCGTCGAGCCGCCCGTCAGGACGCGCGCGTAGGCCTCCCGGGCTCGGGCCGGGCCGCTCCACTCGTCGGAGCGTTGCAGGAGACGAGCTGGAGGAGGAGGAGAGCGACCAGGGCCCAGCGTGTGCGCATGCTTGCTCCGGAGACGGGGGCGGTCGGTATACCACGCACGCGTCTCCCGGCCCGGGCTCCAGGCGCGCGGCCGGCAGGAGCCCAGCTCCGCGCCAGGCCGCGCCCCGCGAGGAGGTTCGCATCACGCTGCGGGAGCGAGGTCGCGCGTGCGGCCATTCGCGACGTTTCGCTCGAAGCCTCATGAACTAGGTCGGGCAGCCCTCATCTCGGAGCGGATACAGGTCGTCGAAGACCCGCAGCTCGCGTCGGGCCCGGATGCGCCGGCGAGGGTGGACGAGCAGTCCGAGGAGCCCCACTGCCGTCAGCAGGCTGCCGACCGCGACCGGGAGCAGCCGGTCCGTGCCTGCTCCTGTTCCCAGCATCGCGGCCCCCAGCGCGAACAGCAGCCCGGAAACCACGGCGGCGATCAGGGAGGCCCGTGCATCGGCGGCCAGATGGCCACGCCACAGCGAGCGACCTCGGTCCCAGCTCTCCGCCACCTCCTCGTAGCGGTGGGCCTGCGACCGCGAGCGCAGGGCCATGCCCACGAGCAGCACGCTGTCCGCCAGGAGGAACACGACGCCCGCGGCCACCAGGATCGCCCGGTCGGTGAGCAGGTAGATCGCGATCGCACCCAGGACCACCTGGCCGGCCACCACGGCGAGGATCGCTCGCGAGGCCCGGCGCATCTTCCCGGCGGTGCTCTCGAGCCGCCGCTCGAGCTCGGAGAAGCCGGGAAGACGACCCGACGGGGCGGCGACGACCCGGTCGATCTCGCGGAAGGCCTCGATCACCGTCCGGCAAGGGGCGCAGAGCTCCAGGTGCGCAGCCACGGCCGCGCGTTCGGGGTCGTCCGTGCTCATCTGGTCGAAGCGTCCGAGGGCTTCCCTGGGGTGCTGGCTCATGTTCCTTCTCCTGGCTGGAGCCCGCGGAGTGCGTGCGCGAGCTTTTTCTTCGCGTGATGGACCCGACTCCAGACCGTCCCGGGCGGACAGCCGAGTATTGCTGCCATTTCCTCCGTGCTCAGCCCGCCGAGGGCGGAGACGCTCACGGCCATGCGATGCTCCGCCGGCAAGCGCGCGAGGGCGCTGCGCACGGCCACCGCGCGCTCCTTCGCCAGGAGCTCGGTCGCGGGCTCCGGCGCTCCCTCGCGCTCCTGTTCGGGTCGCAGCAGAGGGCGGATCAGCTCCCGCCGCGCCCTCTCGCGCAGCAGAGCGCGTCGCGAGAGGTTGGCCGCGATCCGCAGGATCCAGCCCCTCAGGCTGCCCGCGCCCCGGAAGCGATCCCCGTAACGCCACGCCGCGAGGTAGGTCTCCTGCAGGACGTCCTCCGCTCCGCTCGGATCGCCGAGCACCGAGCGGCCCAGGGCGAAGACGGCCTCCCGGTGGGCGAGGTAGGCGCACTCCCAGCGCGCCCGGCGGCCCCCCTCCCCGGCGTTCCGGAAGGCCTCGATCCATGCTTGCTCGTCGGTCATCGATCCCCTGGAGTCCCCGGGCCTCCGGTGCCTTCAATGAGAATCCGGAAAGCGCGGGTCAAGCCGGCTCCGGATCCCGCCCGGCGGTGACCTCCGCTCGGCGCAGGAGAGGTGGTCGCGGGAGCGGAGGGGTGCTCGACCGAGCGCGTACGCCCAGGGGTCGTGAGTTCGCCGACGTCGACGAGGATCGGCCCGGGGCGCGCGCGACCAGTCGCGACCTTCGGCGCTGGTCAGGGAGGACGAGGAGCGCGCAGGCCGTCCACCGGAGGCTCGACGCCGCGCTGCTCGGCTCACTTGCGCACTGGCTTCCTTGCATCCGACCGATACTCGGCGAGCACCCTGCCCAGGATCGCGATGTCGGACTCGAACGACTCCGGCAGGAGCGGGCCGAACGAGAAGCGGAAGTACGACGCGTAGGGCGAGCGGTAGCCGGGGTCCTTGTCGTGCGGCCGCGCCATGTCGCAGTCGAAGCCCTGCAGGATCGCGGCCCCATGCTTGAAGAGGCGCCGGTTCAGCTCGTCGGCCTCGAGTCCCTCGGGCAGCTCGAGCCAGTGGTAGAAGCCGCCGTCGCCGGTGTGTACGCCGAGCCCCATGCTCTGGAAGGCCTCGCCGTAGCGCGCGCGCTGCGAGCCGTAGTGGCGCGCGACGGCCTCGCGCGCCTGCGCCACGGACGCAATCCAGCAGCGCCGTGCGGCGCTCTCAAGGGACGTGATCTCGCGCGGGCGCCCCAGGGATCCGATCGCTCGCGGCCTCGATCGCGCCGTCGGATCGGGAGACGGGAGTGCCCGGCATCGGAGCCCCACGCGAGCCTGTGCGGCACGTTCCGCGACACGTTCCATGCTGCGGACGGCCTGACGCTGTACGGGGTGCTGGAGGACGGCACGCTGGCGTCTCTTCGGCACCTACCCTGGCGGGAGCGGGGCAGGTCCGAGGCCGCGTGCGGGACTTCCCGGAACACCGTCCTGGACGGGGCGCGCGGAGCTGGCGTCACCACGAGTTCAACGCTGGCGGACCTTGGGCGCGACCGTCACGGGGAACTCGCAGCTCGTCTGGTTGCCGGCGGTGTCCGTGGAGGTGCAAGTGACCACGGTCGTTCCGAGGGGGAAGAAGCTCCCCGATGGGGGAACGCACACGGCGCTGGGAGCCGGGTCGACGTTGTCGCTCACGGAGATCGTGTAGTGCACGACCTCGCCGGGCGTTGTGCCGTAGCGCTCGAAAGCGAAGACGGACGGTGGGCAGGAGAGCGTGGGAGGGATCGTGTCGCAGCCCCACTTGGCGAGGAAGCTGTCCTCGGAATCGAGGGCGCGATCGAAGCTGCCTCCGACGTGCAGCGCTGGCCCGCTCCCGTCGTCGAACACCACCAGGGCGCTGACGGAGGAGTTCAGCCCGCTGCCGAGGGCCGACCAGCTCGCGCCGTCCCACTTCCCGATGCGATTCACCGCCACGCCGCCTGCACTCGTGAAGGAGCCTCCCGCGACGAGCACCGGCCCGGCGCCCGCGTCGTGTGACGCAAGGGCGTAGACGGTGCCGGCAGAGCCGGCGTTCATCCCGCTGCCGAGGGCCGTCCAGCTGGCGCCGTCCCACTTGGCGATCTTTCTCGCCGCCATGCCGCCGGCGGAGTTGAAGTCCCCGCCGGCGAAGAGTGCCGGGCCGCCGCCGTCGTCGTGAACGGCAAGAGCGTTTACCCTGGGGAAGTTCCCGTTGAAACCCCCGTCGGAGACTCCACTGCCGAGCGCAGTCCAGCTCGACCCGTCCCAGCGGGCGATGCTGCTCGCCGCCATGCCACCTGCCGTCGAGAAGAGGCCTCCTGCGTAGAGCGCGGGGCCGAAGCCGTCGTCGTACACCTTCAGGGTGAAGACCCAACTACTCGTGCCACCGACCCCGCCGCCGACGTCCGACCAGCTCGAGCCGTTCCACTTCGCGATCCCGGCCGCCGCCACGCCCCCCGCAGTCGTGAATACGCCTCCCGCGTACAGCGATGGCCCCCCACCATCGTCATAGACGGCCAGCGCGTGGACGACGTTGTTCATCCCGCTGCCGAGGGACGACCAGCTCGAGCCGTCCCACCTGGCGATCCGGTTCGCGACCCCGCCGCCCGCCGCCGTGAAACTGCCCCCTGCGTAGAGGGCCGCTCCACCTCCGTCGTCATGCACGGTGAGGGCCTCGACGGAGAGGTTCATCCCGCTGCCGAGCGCCGTCCAGCTCGAACCATCCCACTTCCCGACCCGGGTCGTCGCCACTCCGCCGGCCGTCGTGAACTCTCCTCCGGCGTACAGCACCGGCCCGCCACCATCGTCGTGCACCGTCAGAGCCTCGACCCGTTCGTTCAGTCCCGTACCGAGGGTCGTCCAGCTCGAGCCGTTCCACGCGGCAATCTGCAACGCCAAGGCGCCGCCGGCGGCCTGGAAGGTGCCGCCCGCGAACAGCACCGGGCCCTGGCCCGCATCGTGGACCCCCAGGGCCCTGACCTGGCCGCCGGTCACGCCGCTGCCCAGGGCCGCCCAGCTCGAGCCATTCCACTTCGCGATACGGCTCGCCGTGACACCGCCCGCGGTCGAGAACGCGCCCGCAGCGTAGAGCGCGGTGCCCCCGCCGTCGTCGTAGGTCGCAAGCGCAAGGACCGTGCTGCTCACGCCGTCGCCGAGGGCCGCCCAGCTCGCGCCATCCCACCTTGCGACGCGTCTCGCCGTGACACCGCCCGCGGTCGAGAACGCGCCCGCAGCGTAGAGCGAGGTGCCCCCACCGTCGTCGTGGGTCGCAAGCGCATTGACCGTGCCGCTCAAGCCGCTGCCGAGGGACGACCAGCTCGAGCCGTCCCACTGCGCGATCCGGCTCACTGCAACGCCTCCCGCGGTCGTGAAGTCGCCGCCAGCGTAGAGCGCCGACCCGCCGCCATCGTCGTAGGACACCAAGGCATGGACGGCGTCGTCCATTCCACTCCCGAGCGCGGTCCAGCTCGACCCGTCCCAGCGCGCGATCCTGCTCGCCGACACGCCCCCGGCGGTCGTGAACTCGCCCCCCGCGTACAGGACGGGCGTTCCGCCCTCGTCGTGCGACGCCAGGGCGTACACGGTGTCGTTCATCCCGCTGCCGAGGGACGACCAGTTCGAGCCATTCCACCTCGCGATCCGGTTCGCTACCAGGAAGAGGGGAGGAAGCGCCGACTCGAACGCACCTCCGGCATAGAGGGCCGGCCCGCTGCCGTCGTCGTGAACCACCAGAGCGTGGACAGCGCCGTCATACAGCTGGCCGACGGCAGCCGACCAGCCCGAGCCGTCCCACTTCGCGATCCGGGCCACGTTCGTTGTGCCCGCGATCGTGAAGGAACCGGCGACGAAGAGCGCCGGCCCGTTGCCGTCGTCGAATGCGGCAACGGCTTCGACGGCATCGTTGGTCCCCGGCCGCACCCCGAAGGTCGGCAGCCACAGCGGCGAGCACGAGGAGCCCCGCGAGAGCGCCAGCGGATCCACGGGAATCGGGCCCGTCGTCCCGGAGAGGGCCACGCTCGCGCTCGCGACCAGGTTCCCGCTCGCGCCGCCCACGGCCGTGACCTGCACGCTCGTCGCCTCGACCGGAACCTCCACCTCGAGGCGATAGTTGCCGGCCACGTCCGAGACGGCCCTCCCGCCCGCGCTGCTGACGACCACGGCGTTCTCGGCTGGCGAGCCGTCGGGTCCGAGCACGAACCCCTCGAGGATCGCCCTCATCCGCTGATCGCTCGTGCCCTGGGCACGGCCGGTCCCGGCGTGCGCGACGTCAGCGCACGTCGCGACGAGGAGGAAGAAGTACAGACACCAACGGAATCCATCACACATCGTGCTCTCCTGGAGGCCGACGACGCCGTTAAAGGTCGGTGCCCCAGACTACGGGGAACTGCCCGATCCAGCAAGCCGTGGCCGCGGTGGTGGATGCCTGCGAGGGGTCGGCCCTACGCCCGGCTCACCTGCGCACCGGCTTCGCGACGTCCGCCCGGTACTCCTCGAGCACCTTGCCCAGGATCTCGATGTCGGATTCGAACGACTCCGGCAGGAGCGGGCCGAACGAGAAGCGGAAGAACGACGCGTAGGGCGAGCGGTAGCCGGGGTCCTTGTCGTGCGGCCGCGCCATGTCGCAGTCGAAGCCCTTCAGGACCGCGGCGCCGTGCTTGAAGAGGCGCCGGTTCAGCTCGTCGGCCGCGAGCCCCTCGGGCAGCTCGAGCCAGTGGTAGAAGCCGCCGTCGCCGGTGTGGACGCCGAGCCCCATGCTCTGGAAGGCCTCGCCGTAGCGCGCGCGCTGCGAGCCGTAGTGGCGCGCGACGGCCGCGCGCGCCTGGGCCACGCGGCGCGGCTCGAGGAGCTCGACGGCGTAGAGCTGCGAGGGATGGCTGACGCCGCCCATCCCGAAGCTCGAGTAGTTGGCCATCGTCTCGATGTTCTTCCGGCTCGCGATGATCCAGCCGATGCGGATGCCCGGGCACTGCAGCCCCTTCGTGCAGGCGCCCGACAGGAACACGTTGCTGTTGTCGAGGTCCCTGACGTGGCGGATCCCGCTCACGCCCCTCGACGCGTGGAACATCTCGTAGGCCTCGTCGAGCAGGATCCCGTTCCCGGGCTCCTCGGCCAGGGCCATCAGCTCCTCCAGCTCGGCCCCGTGGCGCGTGTGGCCGGTCGGGTTGCCGGGGTTGGAGATGACCGGCATGAGGTGCGTCCGGGCATTGAGCCCCGTGCGGTCGAAGTAGGCGGAGTTCGGCGGGTGGAAGCCGTTCTGCTTGGTGAACGGCACGACCCTCCAGCTCGCCCCCGTCTGCGTCAGGATGTCGAGGTAGGCCGGCCACTCGACGTTGCCGATGCGCACCTCGACGTGCTTCTTCAGGAACGCGAGCACCGTGTAGATCCCCGGACGCCCGCCGGCGAAGACCATCACGTTCTCGGGAGCCAGGCGCGAGCCGTAGAAGCCGTTGTAGTGCTCGGCGATCGCCGCGCGCAGCGCCGGGTGTCCCCAGGCCTTCGGATAGAAGCGATCCTCCCACGTCACCGCGACGCTGCCCGGCAGCTCTGGGCCGCCCTCGAGCTGCGTCGTCAGCGGGAAGCCCTGCGACCACGGGTGCGTGCCCGGCGAGCCCATGAACTGGCCGAAGCTGTCGCGAAACGCGTAGAGCGTCTCGTAGATCCCCATCGGCGGACAGCTGTCGGAGAGGAAGGAAGCGCGGTTCATGTCGGAGGCGGTGAACTGGGGAGCAGGTCGGGTGCGTGCCGGTCCGAAGGCCTCCCGAGGACGCCCTCCCTGGTTGGCTGCGGACCGCTTCGGCGCTCGTGGGGGTCCTCTGGGTGTGGAGGAGCTGCGCCCGACGCAATCCAGCAGCGCCACGCGGTGCTGTCAAGGGACGCGACCTCTCGCCCGGTCGCGTGGACGAGTCGAGGACGCCTGCCGTACTGCCGCCGACCAGACTGGCCACCTCTGGGGAAGGAGATCCCGATGGCGTTCTCGCTCCTGATCCGCCTGCTCCCACCTGGCAACGCCCGCCAGGTGCACACTGTGGCGCATCGTCCGGGCCCGGCCTGGCTCGGTCCACGCGCCTCTCGCCGCCTTCCCCAGGAAAACGAGCGCGGGCGTCCCTGGGACGAACGCCCCGCTCCGGCAAGGATCTTCCCTCCTCGATCGACCAGAGTCCCAGCCCTACCAGGTACGCGAGCTGTGCGTCGTGCACCTGGCGCTTGGCATCCAGGGTCGTGTCGTGGACCATCCAGTCCGGCGGTTGCTCCTGGTCGTCGAGCTTCTGCAGCAGGCTCTCCAGCTCCTCCAGGGCCTCGGCGTACGCCTCTCGCGAGAGCGCCCTGGCGGCCGAGTTCAGCTTGTTGCAGAGCGCACTGCGCCGGCCCCGCCGCGCGTTGTCGTTGGGCGCCGAGAAGTGCTCGAGCCCGAGCTGACGCCCGGGACCGTGGGGAGGTCGTCCAGTTGCGTCGGGAACCGTGTCCCCGTCCGTGTCGGTGCTGCACGGATCGGTTCCGAGGGTGGCGCTCACCTCGGCTCCGTCGGGGAGCAGGTCGCCGTCCGAGTCCGGGTCGCGGGGACTGGGGCAACTGCCGCCCAGGGCCATGTCGACCTCGGTGCCGTCGAGCAGCCCGTCATGATCGCTGTCGGGGTCCGTCGGATCGGTGCCGAAGTCGAGCACCTCCTGGCCGTCCATCAGGCCGTCCGCGTCGGCGTCGCTGCAGGGGTCCAGGCCCAGGGCGATCTCCTGGCCGTCCGCGAGTCCATCGAGGTCGGTGTCGCCCCTGCCGCGCGCCGGAACCAGGCCTCAGCGCCGCTCGGTGCGCGGCTGCACGACGACCTCGAACTGGCACGAGCTCTGGTTGCCGGCGGCGTCGGTCGCCGTGCAGGTCACGAGGGTGGTGCCGCGCGGGAAGAAGGAGCCCGAGGGCGGCGTGCAGACGACCGTGGGCGAGGGATCGAGCGCGTCCACGGCCTGCACGGCGAAGGGGACGACGCGCCCTGGCGGTCCGGAGCGGGAGTCGGGCGCGAGGACGCGCGTCGGGCACGCGAGCTCGGGCGGCGTCGTGTCCGGGCAGCCCTGCCAGCGCGCGAGGTAGGCGTCGAGCGCGTCGGACGCACGCGGGAACTGGCCCGCCACGTACAGCGCGGCCCCCGGGCCGCTGCCGTCGCCGTGCACGCCGAGCGCCAGCACGTCGTCGTCGAGCCCGAGCGCCAGACCCGCCCACGCCGTCCCGTCCCAGCGCGCGATGCGGGCCGCCGGGTTGCCGCCCGCCGCGGTGAAGACGCCGCCGGCGTAGAGCGCCGGGCCGGAGCCGCTCGAGTCGTCGAACACGGCGAGCGCGTTCACGAGGTGCGAGACCCCGCCACCGACGGCGGACCAGCTCGAGCCGTCCCAGCGTGCGACGTGGCTCGCGGGGACGCCCCCGATCGCGGTGAACGGTCCCGCCGCGTAGAGCACGGGGCCGTCGCCCAGCCCGTCGTCGAACACGGCCAGCGCGTGGACCCAGTGGTTCGCACCGCCAGCGAGGCTCGACCAGGCGGCGCCGTCCCAGCGCGCGATCCGGTTCACGCTGACCCCGCCCATCGTCGAGAAGCGTCCGCCGGCGTAGAGCACGGTCCCGTCGCCCTGGCCGTCGTCGAAGGCGACGAGCGCCCGCACGTCGAGGTTCGCGCCCGCGCCGAAGCCCGACCAGGCGCCGCCGTTCCAGCGCGCGATCCGGTTCGCGGGTCCGCCACCGGCGCTCGTGAAGCGGCCTCCGGCGACGAGCACGGGGCCGCTGCCGTCGTCGTACACGCAGAGCGCGTGCACCTCGTCGTTCGTGCCGAGCCCCAGCGGAGCCCAGCTCGCGCCGTCCCAGCGTCCGATCGAGCTCACGGGAACTCCGCCGAGCTTCGTCAGGTCGCCGCCGGCGTAGAGCGCCGGACCGCCGCCGTCGTCGAACGTGCAGAGCGCGAGCACCTCGCCCGCCGAGTCGTCGTTGCCGACGGCCGACCACGTCGCTCCGTCCCAGCGCGCGATCGACGTCGGACCGAGGCCCGGGACGACGAAGGCGCCGCCGGCGTAGAGCGCGGCGCCGCTGCCGTCGTCGTGGCTCGCCAGGGCGGACGGCGGCGCGGCCAGCCCGCTCCCGAGCGAGCTCCAGGCCCCGTTCCAGCGGGCGATCGAGCTCGTGGCGCCGTCCGTGGTGGTGACCGTGCCGGCTCCGTATAGCGCCGGGCCGCTGCCATCGTCGAAGCTCGCGCAGGCGAGGAAGCGCGCCGACGCGAGCCCCGCGATCGCTTCCCAGCCCACGCCGTCCCAGCGCGCGAAGCCGTTCGCCGGCGCGCCTCCGGCCGAGGTGAAGAAGCCGCTCGCGTAGAGCTTCGGGCCCGCCCCGTCGTCGAACACCGTGACGGAATCGCAGCTCCCGCCGAGTCCGGCACCGAGCGGGGACCACGCGGCGCCGTCCCAGCGCGCGATACGGCTCGCGGGAGCCCCGCCGGCCGCGGTGAACACGCCGGCGGCGAAGAGCGCGGGTCCGCTGCCCTCGTCGTACACGCAGAAGTCGTCGACGTCGTCGCCGGTGCCCGCGCCGAGCGCCGACCAGCTCGACCCGTCCCAGCGCGCGACGTTCTGGGCCGGCACGCCCCCCGCCGTGGTGAACTCCCCGCCGACGAAGAGCGCGGGACCGCCGCCGTCGTCGAAGACCTCGAGCGCCTCCCCGGCTCCGTCGAGCCCTCCGGAGACCGCCAGCCAGCCGAGGCCGTTCCAGCGCGCGATCCCGGGCGCGGAATTGCCGCCCATGACCGTGAAGTGTCCGGCGGCGACCAGCACGGCGCCGCCACCGGCGTCGAACACCGCCAGCGCCGAGATCGTGGCGTTCGCCCCGCTCCCGATCATGTCCCAGCTCGCGCCGTCCCAGCGCGCCACGCGCCACCCGGAGGGACCGAGACCGCAGGCGTAGAGCTGTGGGCCGGTCCCGTCGTCGTGCACGACGAGGTCCCTGACCTGCTCGAAGGGATCGTTCGCGCCGCTCCCGACGTAGGACCACGCCCCGTCCCAGCGCGCGATGCCCTTCACGTCGACCGCGCCGGCGAGCGAGAAGTCGCCGCCGACATAGAGCGCGGGCCCGGAACCGTCGTCGAACACGGCCAGCGCCGTCGCGGTTCCGTCGAGCCCGGGCAGCGAGCCAAAGGTCGGGAGCCACGCCTGCACGCAGCTCGGCCCCGCCACCGTGCCCTCCGCGGCGCCCGCGGTCGAGGCGACCAGCCACAGGAACGAACCGTGAGCAGCAATCGTCATGGCAAACCTGCTCATGACTGTAGCGTCGGGGGGCACGGGCGATAGGCCGGCCCCGGCTATCCTCGCCGTTCAGGTCGC
>DASVAP010000402.1:0-9650 GCA_036376275.1 Planctomycetota bacterium
CCGACCTCGACCCCCAGCTCGACCTCCTCGTACTGGACGTGGATCTCGCCCAGCAGCGCGAAGGCGTACTTCGAGCGGATCGCGAAGGGCAGGCGGGCCGCGCCGACCTCGCGGAAGTCGCCGTAGGTGATCTCGACGCCCAGCAGCCCGACGCCGGGGACGTGCTCGAGCCGGTCCTCGAAGCGCAGGAGGCCCGTCTCCTCCTCGATCAGCTTGGAGGCGCCCGGGGCGCCCGGCGCCGTCACGCGCAGCAGCAGCGCGTGGCCATCCCCGGCCGCGATCCGCCGCAGGACCTCGACCGAGTGGCCCGCGCGATCCCAGCCGCCGAGGCGCTGGAGCGGGTGGGTGGCCAGCGCGTCCGCGCGCGCGGAGCCCTCGGCCTCCACCGGATCGGCGCCGGTGCTCTGCGTGACGATGCGTCCGTCCGCCGTCATCCACACGCTCTCGCGGGTCACGCCGAGGTCGACCACCAGCCGGTACCGCTGGGCGTCGAAGAGCAGCTCGACCGTCCCGGACAGCTTGCGCTGCGGGAGCGTGATCGTGCCCGTGAGGCGTACGGCACCCAGCTCGGCCAGGTGCTCGGTGCCGTGGGCCGCGCGCACGTGCTCCAGCACCTCCTCGGCCGCCGGCAGGCCCGGGTCGGGCACGTGCCGGACCTCGCGCTCGGTGCGCGCGCCCTGCGGGAGCAGGAAGGCGGGGCTCGGACCGTCCCCGCCGTCCTCGAAGGTGAGGGTCGTGCTGCCCTCGAGGACGAAGCGGCCGTCCTCGGCCGTCGGCGTCAGGCGCGCGTGGAACTTGCCCGGACGCTCGATCGTGAGCAGCCCGTCGGCGGAGGAGACGACGTAGTAGGCGCGCCGGTTCGTCTCGTCGAGGTACAGCCCGTCGAAGCGCCCGAGGTCCGCGCGTGCCGCCTCGCTGCGCCGCGCGCGCTCGCGGAACCCGGCGACGTCGCCGTCGATCAGGAGCTCCTGCAGCGCGGTCTCCAGCGCGAGGCCGCAGGTCGAGCCGCGCGACTGGGTGAAGAGCAGCACCATCAGGTCCCGCTCGGGCCAGGCCCAGGCATAGGTCCCGTCGGAGCCGTTGTGGCCGAAGGCCCAGGGCCGCTCGCCCTCGCGGTAGACGATCCACTGCTGCCCGTAGTGCGTCTCGATCCCGCGGAACCCGCCGGGCTGGGGCAGGGGGTTGCGCGGCGCCAGGCCGCGCTCGAGCGCCGCGGCCGAGAGCAGGCGCCGCCCGCCCACGCGCCCGCCGTCCATCCACAGCGCGAGGAAGCGCGCGTAGTCGCTGGTCGTCGCGTACAGGCCCTGCGAGGTGAGGAACAGCGGGAAGATCGGCTCGTCGTTCGGGCCCCAGTGGCGCTTCCAGGCGCCGGGCCCGCCCGAGTAAGCGCTGGGGACGCGCGCGCGCAGCGGGCCGTCGCGCGGGAGCAGCGCCAGGCTCTCGGTCATCCCGAGCGGCTCCAGGATGCGTTGCTGCACGAGCTCGGCGATGCCCGCGCCGTCGACCGCCGCGGCGATGGCCCCCAGCGTGTCCGCGCCGGCGTCGCTGTAGTGGAAGGAGCCCGGCGCGTGCTCGAGCCCGCGCGCGGCCGCCTCGCCGGCGACGTCGGCGATCGAGCCGTAGCTCGCCAGGGGCCGCGCGATGGTGGAGAACGGCAGACCACTCGTGTGCGTCAGGAGCTGCTCCAGCGTGACGTCGCGCAGGCGCTGCGCGTCGAAGGCGGGCAGGATCTCGGCGGCGCGTGTGCCGAGGGAGAGCTCGCCCTCGTCCAGCAGCATCTGCACGAGCGTGCCGACCAGCGGCTTCGTCATCGAGCGCACGCAGAAGATCGAGTCGAGCTCCAGGGGGCGCTCTTCCTCGCGATGGGCCCAGCCGTGGACCTCGTGCAGGAGCGTGCGCCGGCCGCGGATGACGTGCAGCTCGGCCCCGACGCAGGCGTCGTCGGCGACCATCTGCTTCACCTGGGCCGAGAGCAGCTCGAGCGCGGCGCGGGTCGGGTCGTCCGCCGCCAGCGCGAGCGGCGGGAAGGGGTCGGCCGCGTCCTTGCGGGGGAAGGCCTCGCCCTGGGCCAGGGCGAGCGGGCACGCGGCGAGCAGGGCGAGGGCCGGGCGGAGCAGCGGGTGGGGGCGCATGCCCCTCAACATACCGAGTGGTATGTAAGGGCCGGTCCGCGATTGCCCGAAAACATACCGCTCGGTATGTTCAGGACATGAAGCCGCCCTCCCGCGACCCCGCCGCGACCCGCCGGCAGCTCCTCGAGGCGGCCTTCGCCGAGATCCACGAGCACGGCTTCCGCACCGCGGGGCTCGACGCGATCTTCTCCCGCGCCGGGGTCACGAAGGGCGCCGTCTACCATCACTTCGGCAGCAAGGACCAGCTCGGCCGCGCCGTCTTCGACGAGGTCGTGGTCCCGTGGGTCGAGGAGCGCTGGATCGCGCCCGTGCGCGACGCGGCCGACCCGCTGGGCGAGCTGATCGCGCGCCTGCGCCGGCTACCGGAGCGTACGGCGCGCGAGCGCGCCCTCGGCTGCCCGCTCGGCAACCTGGTGCTCGAGAGCCCGGGCCTCGACGGCGTCTTCCGCGCGCGCGTGGAGGGCCTGCTCGCCGCCTGGCGCACGCAGCTCGCCGCGGACCTGCGGCGCGGCAAGCGCGCGGGCAGCGTGCGCGCCGACGTCGCGCCCGCCGAGACCGCCGCCTTCCTCGTGGCCGCGCTCGAGGGCCTCGTCGGTCTCGCCAAGGCGGTCGGCGACCCGAAGGCCCTGGAGCATGCCGTGGCGGGCTGCATCGCCTACCTGCGCTCGCTGCGCGCCGGATAGCCGATCGAGGTCGGCAACGGACTCCGGCGTCAGCGTGAGCGCACCGGCTCTCCGGACGGGCGCGAGCCCGCCTGGTGCGCTCCTGCCTCGCCCCCGCACTCCGCGCGGAAGCGGCCGCGGATCGTCGCCTTGGGCGGCGGCGCGGGCCACAGCGGGACGAAGCGCGCCAGCGGATGAGAGCGCACCCGGTCGCGGAAGAAGCGCTCGTGCTCCCACTCGACCTCGGCCATCTCGAGCAGCGGCTGGACCCAGGCGGGACGCCCCGCCGCCTGCGCCAGGCGCGCCGCCTGCTCGTACTCGCGGATGTTGCGGCGCTCCAGGCGCCCCGCGCCGTACATCGGAGCCAGCCAGCCGGTCACGTGGCAGAGCGCGCCGAGCACCCTTCCGACGAGCGCCGCCCGTCGCTCGCGCGCCCGGCTCGGGGCCGCCCCGAGCTCCGCCAGCATGCGCCCGACGTCCTCGCGGTGGCGCCACTCCTCGGCCTCGATCTCGGCCACGCGCCGGCGCTCCTCCGGATCCCGCAGCGAGCGCGCGTGCCCGCGATAGGCATGGGCCGCGGCCAGCTCGCCCGAGAACGCCAGCCGCAGCAGCTCCACCAGCCCGGCGACGGCTCCTGGATCCGTTGGGGACGTCACGGGGTCAGAGCGTACCTGCCCGGCCCGGATCGCGGCCATGGCCGTGCATTCCGTACGAGGGGGATCGCCTACCCGGATCGGCGCCACCTCGCTAGGATCACACGCGGGAGGGAAGCGCCGGGGCTCGGTGTCGAGCCCGCTCCCTCCGGGGAGTCCGTCAAGGAGGGTCCGATGCAAGCGGTCATTCCGCTCGCGTTCGTGGGGCTCGTGCTGGGCGGGTCGGGAGCCGCCGCGGCGTGGGCGCAGACGATCGGTGCGAGCGCCTGTGCGATCGACGTGGAACGGGAGCTGTGGATCCGCGACCTCACCGTGGTCGAGGATCCGGTGCGCACGACGTGGGTCGAGCATCCTGCGCATCCGTCGGAAGGGGTGTGGTCGTTCGGTCGCCTGATGAGCCACATCTCGGGGCTGGTGGACCCCGCGCCCTTCGTGCTGCACCTGTTCGAGCAGTTCCGCACGACGCAGCAGGTCAACGGGCTCGTCGTGCCGCCCCAGAGCATCTTCTTCCAGCAGATCATCGCGCCCTGGATCGCCGCCAGCCAGGCCAGCGGGAGGGCGCTCGACTTCTCCATCGCGCCCTTCCGCCTCAACGGCTTCGTGAACCGCATCGACCTGCGCAGCTTCGTCACGCACGGCCCGGGGCCGAGCGCGGGCGAGGGCCGCATCGTCTTCACGGTGCTGTTCCCGGACGGACGCGCGAGCCTGACGACGCTGATCCTCGAGTACGCCCTGCTCGCGCGCGACGCCGACGAGGTCAAGGCCTGGGCCCAGGCCTGGCACGACCTGGGCTCGATCCCCTTCGGGCCCGAGTACAACCAGGCCCTGGAGCAGGTCGTGCTGCGCTTCGCGGGTCCGGGGGTCGCCCCCGGTCGGCCGAACGGCAGCGCCCTGCGCCAGCTACGCACCAACGAGTTCTCGCGCACGCGGCCGGTCGTGTTCGGCTCCGATCCCTGGCAGTGGCGTGAGTTCCGGCTGGCGCCGGAGACGGGTCTCCTGGTGCAGACGACGGCCGAGCAGACGGTCGACACCTCGCACAACCGCAGCGCCCTGCTGGCGGACTACGTCAACGAGCACGAGGCCGAGATCCTGGCCGGCACCTTCGTCGTGCCCCTGACCTACCAGGGCGTGCCCTTCCGCAGCGGGGCCTCGGACGGCGAGCCCTTCACGGCCTTCCTCTCGGCGCCCGGCATCCGCAGCAACGACGCGCGCCACCTGGTCTCGCTCAACTCCTGCGTCGCCTGCCACTCCGACGAGACGGGCACGCTCTTCTTCCACTCGTTCCCGCGTGCGCGCGGTGAGCGCACGCTCCTGTCGGGCTTCCTGACCGGCTCCACCTTCCCCGATCCGGTCGAGCCCACGGTCGTGCGTCGCTTCGACGACCTCAAGCGCCGCGTGCACGACCTGTGCGGCGTGCTGTGCTCGCCGGCGAGCGTGCTCGCGAGCCAGCGTCCCCTGGCGCGCGTGCACTGAGCCGCCGCGCTCGGGGATGCCGCAGGCATCCCCGGAGCGCGGGTGCTCGGGATCGGCTCGGGCGCGCGGTCCTCGCGCGCCCCTCCTGGCTGGCGTGGCCTGTGCGGTCCTACTTTCCGCCCGCCGGCCGCACGCCGTAGTCGCGGAAGGCCCAGTACAGGCGCGACGTGTCGCCGGTCTCGTGGACGTGGCGCAGGAGGGCCTCGGCCGAGCGCTCGAGCGCCAGGGGCGCGTGGGTCTTCCCGTTGACGGTCACCGTGACCTTGCGGCCGTAGTCGACGAGCTCGGGGTCGAAGTAGACGCGCAGCCGGCCGACGCCGTGGGCCGTCACCGTGATGCGCTCGCCCTGGATCGAGCCCTCGATTCGGGCGCACTCGCGCGCGACCTCGTCCCACACGGCCTCGAGCTGCTCCTGGGGATCCGTCGGCCACTTGCGGCGGACCTGGAGCGGCTTCCCCGGGTCCCACTCGCGCGGCTCGCGATCGAGCGCGCGCAGCCAGTAGTGCTCACCGGCATCGAGGTGGTTGAAGCGCTTCACGAGCGCGCGCGGATGGGCGTCGCGCACGACCGGCTCGAGCTTGGCCATCGCCTCCGCGAGGCCCATCGTGCGCATCTGCGGCTCCTCGACGGCCTCGAAGCGATAGCCCCACTCGCGGAACTTGCGCCCCGCCATGCGGCAGCTGTCGATCCCGTGGTCGAAGCTCGTGTTGTAGACCGTGAAGAGCGCCAGGCTGCGCGCGTTCTCGAGGAAGACGCCGCCGCTCGCCTTGTAGCCGCCCTCGGGGAAGATCCCCCCGTTGCACGGGAAGAGCCCGGCCCAGCGGTCCGCGTACAGCAGCCCTACCGCCCAGGTCACGTGCCCGCCGCGCCCGGAGCCCACCAGGTACACGCGGTCGGGGTCGATCGGCGCGGAGAGCAGGAGGTCGCGCAGCGGGCCGACGTGCCGGCGGTGCTCGTCGAGCGTCGGGCTCCACTCGTTGTCCTGCTCGTCGTCGGGCACGAGGAAGACGAAGCGTCCGCGCGCCGTCCCCTCGCGCTCCAGCTCGCGCTCGTACGACGCCGTGGTGAGCGCGTCGGGCACGTAGACGATCAGCGGGCACAGCTCCGCACCTTGCGCGGGCCCGAAGAAGAGCGCGCGGTTGTCCGCCGGCCGGAGCGCGGCCGGCGAGCCGGGCTCGGGCACGTCGGGCGCCTCCTCGAAGCGGTGCTGCGCCGTGACGATCCCGCGCCGCGAGAGCGCCCCGGAGGGCGCCAGGAAGCTCTTCGTGCGCAGCACCTCCGCCAGCAGCTCCTCCCGTCCGCGCGCTGCTGCGAGCGCCGCCCGCAGGGCCGGCCCGTCCACCTCGGCCGCGAAGTAGCGGCGCAGCGCCTCCTCCAGCTTCGTCCGCGCCTCCCCGTCCTGCGCCTCGCTCGCCGTCTGCGGCGAGAGCGCCAGCGCGAGCGCGGCGAGCCACGCGGGAGGGACGAACGCCGTGCCCACGACGAGTGCTCAGCGCGCGGCGGCGCGCATGCCCCGGCGCAGGAAGCGCAGCAGGTTGTCTGCGATCTCCTCGCGACCCACGAGCCCCATCCAGGCGCTGCCCATCAGCAGCGTGACCCGCCCGCGCCGTCCGGCGAGCTCCTCGCCGCCCCACAGCGCGCCCGCGGGCGCCGACGCGCCCACGACGAGGGTGTTCCCATCGGCGATGCCCGTCACGCTGCCCGCCCCCGCCGCGCCCGCGCGCCACTGCGCCAGGACGTGCGGCCGCAGCGCCGCGCGGTCGCGGGCCCCGGGATGGAAGGCGTAGGGACCCGAGCCCCCCGGGAGGACCTGCACGCCGCCCGCGAGCACCAGCTCGCCGAGCAGCAGCTGGAGCGGCGCGGTCACGCTGGTCGAGCGCTGGCCGGAGAGGTGCAGCCCACCGCCGGCGCGCACGAAGCCCGCCAGGGCGCGGCGCGCGTGCTCGTCGAGCGGCCCGCCGACGTGCCAGACGAGCTCGAAGGGCGTGGCGTCCGGGGGCGGCGCCGCCGCCAGCAGGAGGCGGGGCGCGGGCAGCTCCTGCGCCAGGACCTCCTCGAGGTTCGCAGCCTGCGTCGCCGGACCGAGGACGAGCTGCTTCGGATGCTCGTCGAGCACGATCTCGGCCAGCTCGACCAGGGCTCCCGGCGTGGTCTCGAAGGGCTCGCTCCAGCCCGAGAGCCGGCTCGCGGGGCGATCCGCGACGACGGCGAGCGGCCGGGCGTCCGGGAGTGCCTCCAGCTCGAAGGTCCCGTCGCTGCCCGAGAGGCCGCCCGCGTCCTGGCCGAGGACCTGCAGCCGCGCGCCCGCGACCGGCGCGCCGTCGGCGGTGCGCACGCGGCCGCGCACGCGCGCCGGGAAGTCCGGCGGGATGCCGAGCGTGAGCTCGAGGACGCGCGTGGCGGCCAGCGGCTCCGCTGCCGAGCCCGACACGATCCACTGCACGAAGGCGCGCGTCCCCGCCAGGGCGAGGTCGCGTGGGATCGTCAGGGCGATCGTGGCCACGTCGATCCCGGGCGCGACCGGGGCCGTCCGCGCGGGGAAGATCGAGGCGGGAACCACGCGGGCCCGACAGCCCGGACCGGCGTCGGCGAGCTCCGTCCCGACCAGGAGCCATGCATCCCGGCCGGGCCCGACGCCCGAGAGGTGCAGCTCGACCTCGCGGCCGAGCAGCGGAGGCGAGCCCATCCCGATGCGCGGCCCGGACGCGCGCCCGGCGCCGCAGGGCGCGCCCAGGGCGCGCACGCCCGGCGGGGCACCGGACCAGATCGCGAGCTCCCCGCCGCTCGGCTGGAAGCGCACGAGGTCCGGGAAACCGTCGCCGTTCCAGTCCCGCCCGCCGGCGCGGAAGGGCGCACCCGGCTCGCGCGGCGGCAGCACGAGCAGGGGCGCGCGCGTCCGGCCGCTGAGCAGCGTGCGCCCGTCGAAGAAGTCGCCGACGCCGTCCCCGTCGACGTCGCCCGCGGATTGCCCGCTACCCAGCCCGAGGCCGGGCTCGAGGATGCGCCCGCTGCGGCCGTCGATCAGCGTGCCCGACTGGAGGATGTCCGTGACCCCGTCCGCGCTCCAGTCGCCGGGCAGGGCGAGCGAGCCCCCGCCGAAGGTGGACCACTCGTAGTCGACCTCGGCCGTGAAGAGGAGCGCTCCGGTCCGGCCCGAATGGATCTGCAGCGGACCGGAGTAGTCGTGGTCGTAGAAGTACCCCGAGCCGACCAGGAAGTCGGGCGCGCCGTCGCCGTCCGCGTCGCCCAGGCGCCGGTACTCGATCAGGGTGCGCTCCGGAGGGATCCGCACGTCGTACTTGCGCGTGAGGTCTCCGCCCAGGAGCAGCGCGACGTGATCGGCGCCACGGAAGAGGACCTCGTCGTCGCCGTCCCCGTCCACGTCTCCGAGCGGCTCGACGAAGGTGAACTCGAGGCCGAAGCGGGTCTGGAGGTCGACGAGCTGCGCGCCGCTGGCGCCGTCGTGGATGCGACCCTCGAAGGCGTAGTCCTCGCCCCCGCGTCCGTCCACGTCGCCCAGCGTCACGAGGTAGTGGCCGAGCGTATCGAACGGACGCACCCCGCTGTGCTCGCGCAGCACGACCGGCCCCGCGCCCGGCGCGACCGCGCGCGTCGAGCACACGCGCACGACTCCGGACAGGGCGAAGGCGGCGCTGAAGTCGGGATCGGCGACGATCAGCTCGTCGAGCCCGTCGCCGTCCAGGTCGTGGAGCCAGTCGACGTGCACGGCGTCGAGCTCGAGCACCCACGAGCGCAGGACCTCCTGGGTCGCGGCGGGCGCCGCGAGCAGCGCCACCAGGGCCGGGACGGCCCGCATCGAGCTCCCTCGGCACATGGGACCATCCTAGCTCCGGCCGCGCGACCGGTGACCGCTGTCTGCCCGGCGTTCCGTTGCGCTCCGCCCCCTCGGACCCGGGGGAGGGACGACGCTTCCTGGCCCCGCCGGGGGCGGGCTCGCGCTACCGTGCCGCGACCATGCCGATCGCCATCACCCGCGAGGTCAGCCGCGCGATCGCCGCCTGCGAGCTGACGCACCTCGCGCGCGCGCCGATCGACGTCGGGCGGGCGTGCGCCCAGCACGCGGCCTACCGCGCGGCGCTCGCGCAGCTCGGCTGCGAGGTCCGCTGCCTCCCGGAGGAGCCCGAGCTCGCCGACTCGGTCTTCGTCGAGGACGCCGCGGTGGTGCTGGACGAGCTGTGCGTGCTGATGCGGCCGGGGGCCGCCTCGCGCCGGCCGGAGGTGGACTCGGTCGCGCGCGCGCTGGCGGGGCTGCGCCCGCTGGCGCGGCTCGCGGGGCCGGGCACGATGGACGGCGGCGACGTGCTCGTGCTCGGGCGCGACGTCCACGTCGGGCTCTCGACGCGCTCGACGCGGGCGGGGATCGACGAGCTCGCGCGCCTGCTCGCGCCGCACGGCTACCGCGTGCACGCGACCGAGGTGCACGGGTGCCTGCACCTCAAGTCCGCGGCCTGTGCGCTGGGCGAGGACACCGTGCTCGTGAACCCCGCCTGGCTCGATCCGCGCACGCTCGGCGACCGGCCGGTGATCGAGGTCGATCCGGCCGAGCCCTTCGCGGCCAACGCGCTGCGCGTCGGTCCGGGCGTGATCCACGCCGCGGCCTTCCCCCGCACCCGCGCGCGCCTGGAGGCGGCCGGGTTCGCGGTCGTCCCCGTCCCCGCCGACGAGCTGGCCAAGGCGGAGGGCGGGGTGACCTGCTGCAGCCTGATCCT
>DASVAP010000410.1:0-39766 GCA_036376275.1 Planctomycetota bacterium
CAGCCTCGCGAGCGTGCAAGAGCCGGACGGACGGTCGCCCTCGTCCCCGCAGGGACCGACGCGCGAAGCGCGGTGATGCCCAGCGCGCGGACCGGTCGGCCTCAGCGCGATGCGGCGCCGTCCTCGTACTGCGCGCGGAACGGCTCGAAGCTCTGCCCGCTGGCGGCGAAGACGAGCGCGCAGACGAGGAGCGCCAGGTTCGCGAGCAGGGTCGCGCCGAGGATCGTCCAGCTCAGCGCGCGCCGGGTCGGGAGCAGGGCGGCGACGTTGAGCAGCGCGGGGACGGCGAGCGGCACGTTGTGCAGGTCGAGGGCGACGAGGACCAGCGCGAGCACGCCGGGGCTCGCTCACGGCCCTCGCCGCCGGCCAGCGCCGGGTGCGGGGGCGGCCCCGTTCCGGGACCGGAGATCCCGGCGGGCGGGGGTGACCTCCCCGAGATCGATCGCTAGCTGGGGCGGTCCGAGCCCGGTTTTCCCTTGGAGCTACCGATGTCCGTCCCTCGCTCGCTCGTCGCTCGCTCTCCGTCCATCCGCGCTCCCCTGGCCCTCGCCGGCCTCCTGTGCCTGCCGCTCGCCGCGCAGTCCACGCGCCTGAACGGCCTCCTGGCACCCGGGCGCGGCTCGCTCGCGGCCTTCCGCATGGCGCCGGACGGCTCGACGGCCGTCTACTCGGCCCAGCAGGACTCGGAGGCCTTCGACCTCTACCGGGTCGCGCTGGCCGGCGGCCCGAGCACGCGCCTGAACACGCCGAGCGCGGACAGCCTCCTCGATCCGCACCGCTTCGAGATCACGCCCGACTCGGCCCACGTCGTGTTCTTCACGACCACGGGGCTGCGGCGCGACCTCTTCGCGGCGCCGCTGGCCGGAGGGCCGGCGATCGAGCTCGACGACCGGCCCTGGACCGACGGCCGGCTGGTCGACAGCCGGGTTGCGCTCACGCCGGACGGCCAGCGCGTGCTGTACGTCGTCTCCAACGACCTGGGCCAGCGAGCCCTGGCCTCGGTCTCGATCGTGGGCGGGACGCCGGTCTTCCTGGCGGGCCCGGGGGCCGCCGGCCTGCCGCTCGTGAGCCCGGACTCCGCGCAGGCGGTCTTCCTCGCGGCCCTCGACGTGCCCGGGCGCCTGGAGGTCTACCGCGTGCCGGTCGACGGCAGCGCGCCTCCGGTCCGCCTGAGCCCGCCGCCCACGCGCAACGGGTTCGCCTCGTCGCTCGTCCTGAGCCCCGACGGCCAGCGGGTCGTCTTCACCTCGACGCTCGACACGAACCGGCCGGTCGTCTACAGCGTGCCGGTCGATGGCGGGCCCGCCGTCGCGCTCGATCCGGCCTCGAACACGAACGTGAGCCCGATCCCGGTGCTGACGGCCGACGGCGCGCGGGTCCTGTTCCAGGACGGCGTGGGCCTGGCCCTCTTGAGCTCACCGATCGACGGCGGCGTTCCGGCAGTGCCACTGGCCCCGTCGCTGCGCATCAACTCGTTCCAGTCCTCGCCCGACGGCAGCCGGGTGGTGCTGGTGGAGAACGCGAGCTCGGCCGGCGCGCGGCTCTTCAGCGTCCCCGCGGCCGGCGGCACGCTGGTGCAGCTCTCTCCGCCGGGAGTCGTCGCGGGCACGAGCTTCCACTTCACGCCGGACAGCGCCCACGTGCTGTACGCGGCACGACCGGAGGGGGCCAGCGCCGCGAACCTCTACCGTGTACCGATCGCGGGCGGGCCGAGCGTCGAACTCCACGCCGGGTTGCGCAGCCCGGGCTGGACGCTCGCGCCGGACGGGACGCGCGTCGCGCTGGAGGACCAGGACACGTTCGATACCCTGAGCGTGCCCGTCGACGGCGGTCCGGCGGCCGTGCTGTTCCCCTCCACCACGGGCCTCGCCTTCACCCCGGACTCGCAGAGCCTGCTGCTCGTCGGCAGGCTCGAGTTCTGGGAGCCCTACAACCTCTACCGCACGGCCGCCGCGGGGCGGGGCCGGCTGGTCCAGCTCAACGGCGCGCTGGCCGAGCTGCCCTCGGGCCAGGGGGTCGGCCGCTTCGAGCTCCTGCCCTCGGAGAAGCGCGTCCTGTACCTGGCGCGCGAGGACGCACCGGCCGCCGAGCTGCTCCACTCCGTCGAGGCCTCCGGCCTCGACCGCGGCCGCCTCGCCCCACCGGCCAGCGGCGGGTGGGAATGGGTGCCGAGCTTCCGCACCACGCCCGACGGCGCACGCGCGCTCTTCCTGCACCTCGGGCCCGAGGGCTATGCGCTCCACGTCGCGCGCACGGAGGGCGGGTACGAGCGCCGCCTCACCCCGTTCCTCCCCACGCTTCCCGGTCACTTCTTCCCGGGCTTCGACAACGTCCCCTACGCGGCGGCCCCCGGCAGCCGCGCGGCCGCCTTCGCGGCGGATCTCGAGCAGGACGGCCAGCACGACCTCTACCGGGTGCGCCTGCGCAGCGGCGCTCCGCGGCGCATGAACCCTGCGCTCGTCCCGGGCGGGAACGTGCGCACCTTCGCCTTCGCGCCGGCCGGCGGCCGCATCGTGTACCGCGCCGACCAGGAGGTCGTTGAGCGCGTCGAGCTCTACAGCGTGCTCGCCGGCATCGGACCGGCCTCGGCGGTCAAGCTGAGCGCCCCGCTCGACGCCAGCAGCGACGTGGAGGGGTTCAAGATCGACCCGACGGGCGTGCGCGTCGTCTACCGCACCGAGGGCACGCGCGGGCTCTTCGTGGCGCCGACGGATGGTCTCGCACCGGCCACGGAGATCCTGCTCGGCGACGGGACCTCGGCCAGCCTCTTCGCGGACCTCTACCAGCTCTCCTCCGACGGCGCGCGCGTGGTCTTCCCCGCCGCGGCGGGCCTCCACAGCGCGCCCCTCGCCGGCGGAGCGACGGTGGAGCTCGGCGCCGACCTCGCGGCCCTCCAGGTCACCACGTTCGCGCTCGCGCCGGACGCCTCGCGCGTCGCCTTCTCGGCCCGCACGACGCCGCTCGACTCCGGGCTCTACACGACGCCGCTGGGCGGCGGCCCCTCGACCCTGATCGCCCCCGACGGCGGCGGAGCGCGCTTCACGCACGGCTCGGATCGCCTGCTGTACCTCGTCCCGAGCAGCTCCGGCGCGAGCCTGTTCGTCGCCCCGGCCGCCGGCGGGCCGAGCGTGCTCGTCTCCGGCGCGCTGCCGGTGGTCGAGTTCGCCCTGCGGGCGGACGACCAGCTCGTCGGCTTCCGCACAGCGACGACGCTCTACGTGGCGCGCCTCGACGGCCAGGGGGCACCCCAGCGCGTCAACGAGCTCGAGGCCGTCGTCGAGGACTTCGCCCTGGGCGCGGAGCGCATCTTCTACCGGGCCGGCCCCCATCCGGGTCCGACGCTGCTGGAGCTCTACTCGCGCTCGTACGCGAGCCTGCCCTGAGCGCGCTCCGACGGGAGCGGGGCCGGCCTGCGCGGGCTCCGTCACCTGACCTGCACGGCAGGGCGGCGCTGCGCAAGGATCCTGTGCGAGCCGGCCGCTCTGCTTGACCCGCCCCCGCGCCCTGCGCGACCTTGAGGGCCCCCACCGTCCGGCGGTCAGGCCGCAGGCCCGGACGGACGAAAAGGAGCCCCATGATCGACCTCAAAGGCCTGCCCGTCCCCGAGGACGCCCCGCCCGCCGGCGCCTGCATCCGCGTCGAGCGCCCCGAGCCGGGCCTGGCACGGCTGCACCTGGATCCGCCGCACAAGAAGCTGGCGCTGTTCGACGTGCCGCTCCTCGCCGACCTCGACCGGGCGCTGGAGGAGCTGGCCAAGGACACGACCCTGAAGGGGCTCGTCATCGCCGGCAAGGAGCCGCTCTCCTTCGCGGGCGGGGCCGACATCGAGACGATCAAGAAGCTCGACAGCGAGGACCACGCGACGCGCTTCGCGCGCGAGGGGCAGAAGCTCTTCCAGCGGCTGCACCGCCTGAGCCGCAGCGGCGGCGGGCGTCTCTTCGTGGTGGCCGCGGTGGGCGGCCCCGTGCCCGGCGGGGCCTGCGAGCTGTGCCTCGCCTGCGACCGCATCGTGCTGGCGGACAGCGAGAAGTCGCGCATCGGCCTGCCCGAGGTGCTGCTCGGGATCCTGCCGGCCTGGGGCGGCTCGCAGCGCCTGCCGCGCCGCATCGGCGTGGCCGCGGCGCTGGGCGCGATCCTGGCGGGCAAGCTCCACAACCCGCGCCAGGCGCTGAAGCTCGGGATCGTCGACCGCCTGGCTCCGGCCGAGCACCTGTGGCGCATCGCGGGCGAGATCGCGCTCGGGCGCAAGCCGTGCCCGTACCGCGGGCGCGTCGGCATGAAGAAGGTGCTGGTGGATCGCAACCCGCTCGTCGCGGCGTTGATGGCGTCGCAGGCGCGCAAGAAAGTCCTGGCGGAGACGAAGGGCCACTACCCGGCGCCGCTCGCGGCGATCCCGCTGATCGTCAGGGCCCCGCGCGCGAACCTCGAGGCCGGGCTGGCGGCCGAGGCCGAGGCCGTGCGGCCGCTGTCGCGCGGCCCGATCGCGAAGTCGCTGCTCGGGATCTTCCTCGTCTCCGAGGAGGCCAAGAAGGCCGGCAGCGGTCCCGACGGCGAGAAGGCGCCGCGCCTCGAGCGCGCGGCGGTGATCGGCGCGGGCGTGATGGGCGCCGGGATCGCCAGCCTGATGGCCGAGCGTGGGCTCGAGGTGCGCCTGCGCGACCTCGACGCCAAGCAGCTCGATGCGGCCGTGGCCGCGCACCGCGCCGAGATCGAGAAGAAGCGCGGGCGCCGGCAGCTCCAGCGCCACGCCGCCGACCAGGCCGTCGACCGCCTGACGGTCACGCGCGAGGCCAGCGGCTTCGCGCGCAGCCAGATCGCGCTCGAGGCCGTGGCCGAGAAGCTGGAGATCAAGCGCGCCGTCTTCCGCGAGCTGGCCGCGCAGATGGGCCCCGAGGGCATCCTGGCGACGAACACGAGCTCGCTCTCGGTCGGCGCGATCGCCGAGGGCGTGCCCAACCCCGAGCGCGTGGTCGGGATGCACTTCTTCAACCCGCCGCGCAAGATGCCGCTGGTCGAGATCGTGCGCGGGCCTCGGACGAGCGACGAGGTCGTGCGCCGCACGGCGCGCCTCGCGCTCGACCTCGGCAAGACGCCGGTGATCGTCAAGGACGTGGCCGGCTTCCTCGTGAACCGCGTGCTCGGTCCCTACCTCGACGAGGCCATCCGCCTGGTCGGGACGGGCGCCGATCCGCAGGCCCTCGACCGCGCGCTGGTCGGCTTCGGCATGCCGATGGGGCCGTGCGAGCTGCTCGACGAGGTCGGGCTCGACATCGCCAGCCACGCCGGCGCGTCGCTCGAGGCGGCCTACGGCGAGCGCATGCAGGCCGCGCAGGTCCTGAAGCCCCTGGTGGCGGCCGGCGAGCTCGGCAAGAAGACCGGCACCGGCCTCTACCTGTGGCGCAAGGGCCGGGGCGGCAAGCTCGAGAAGGCCGGGCTCAACCCGCGCCTGCCCCCGAAGAACGGGCACCACTTCACGGACGAGGAGCTCGTGGATCGCTGCGTGCTCGCGATGGGCAACGAGGCGGTGCGCTGCCTGGCGGAGGAGGTGGTCGAGAACGCACGTCTGCTGGACCTGGCCACGGTCTTCGGGACCGGCTTCGCGCCCTTCCGCGGCGGCGTCCTGCGCTACCTCGACGCGCGCGGCCTGCCGGAGGTCGTGGGGCGCCTCGAGGCCCTGCGCAGCCGCCTGCAGGGCGAGAACGAGCGCCTGGGCCGCTTCGAGCCCGCCGCGCTCCTGGCCGAGCGCGCCCGCGCCGGGAAGTCGCTGCACGGATGAGCCCCATGGCCGAGTCCGGCTTCGTGCGCGGGCTCTTCGCCGGCCGGCTCGACTCGGCGGCGATCTTCCCCTACCCGCACCAGGACCCCGAGGCGGCCGAGACGACCGAGGCGATCGTCGCCAGCGTCGCCGAGTGGGCCGCCCGGGCCGTCGACCCGGTCGCGATCGACCGCGCCAAGCGCATCCCCCAGGAGGTCCTCGACGGCCTGCGCGAGCTCGGCCTCTTCGGCCTGACGATCCCCGAGGCCCACGGCGGCGCCGGCCAGGGCCAGGTGACCTACGCGCGCGTGATGGAGGCCGTCGCGCACCGCTGCGCCTCGACCGTGACCGTGCTCGGGGCCCAGCTCGGGATCGGCATGAAGGCGCTCGTGCTCTACGGCACCGAGGCCCAGAAGGCGCACTGGCTGCCGCGCCTCGCGAGCGGCGAGCGCATCGCCGCCTTCGCCCTGACCGAGGCCGGCGCCGGCTCCGACGCGGCCGCCCTGGCGACGCGCGCCGAGCCCCAGCCGGACGGCTCGTGGAAGCTCACCGGGCGCAAGATCTGGATCACGAACGGCGGCTTCGCCAACGCCTTCACCGTCTTCGCGCGCACGCCGGACCCCGCGCGCCCGGACGCCAGGCCCTCGGAGTGGCCGATCTCGGCCTTCTGGGTCGAGCGCGAGCGCGCCGGGCTCACCACGGGACTCCCCGAGGACAAGCTGGGCCTGTGCGGCTCCTCCACGACCGAGGTCGGCCTCGAGGGCGTGGTCGTGCCGCCCGAGGCGCTGATCGGTCCGCGCGGCGAGGGCTTCAAGGTCGCGCTCAACGTGCTCAACTCGGGGCGGCACGGGCTGGCCGCCTGCTGCATCGGCCAGGCCAGGCTGGCGCGCACGCTGGCCGTCGGGCATGCGCACGAGCGCGTGCAGTTCGGCCGCCCGATCGCACGCTTCGGGATGGTGCAGGAGCTCCTGGCCGGGATGGAGGCCGACCTCTACGCGATGGAGGCCGCCACCTACCTCACGGCCGGCCTGATGGACGCGAAGAAGGAGACGATGCTCGAGGCCGCCTGCTGCAAGCTGTTCGCGACCGAGCGCCTGTGGCAGGTCGCCAACGACGCCCTGCAGGTCACCGGCGGCACCGGCTTCATGCGCGAGTACCCCTACGAGCGCATCCTGCGCGACGCGCGCATCAACCTGATCTTCGAGGGCACGAACCAGGTGCTGCGCATGATGATCGCACACCAGGGGCTGCGCTCGCTCGCGCGCGGCGAGCTCGCGCCCGGCGCGGTGCATCTCGACGGCGTGGACGCGCGCCACGCCGCCGAGGCCCAGGAGCTCGAGCGCCTCGTGCCGCTCTTCGCCGCGCGCTGCCGTGCGGCCCTCGAGCGCCACGGCGAGCGCGCGCGCGAGGCCCAGTTCACGCTGCACCGCCTGAGCGACCTCGTCACGGCCCTGTTCGTGGCCGGCGCGGTGCTCTCGCGCGCCAGCGCCAGCGAGGCGCGCGGCACGGCCGACGAGCGCGAGCGCGACCTGGCGCGCCTCGCCTGCCGCCGGGCCTTCAAGGACTTCGCGCGCACGCTGCTCGACGAGGAACGCCCGGACGACGAGCTGGTCGAGCGCGTGGCCGCGGCCTCCCAGCCCTGACGAGCGCCCGGCGCTCCGCAAGGGCGCGCGGGGAGCGCGCCCCGCGGCGATCCCGAGCGGCTGGCAACAATGCCCGGGGCATTGTTGCCGTCCGTCGCTCAGTGGCTGCGCTGCTTGCCGATCTTGTGCTGCAGGACGCGCTCGAGCTTGAGCGTGGCCTGGTGCACGGCGTCCTTGAACTCGGAGGCGTCGTGCTCGGCCGCGACCGGATCCATGCCGCGCGGTCGGGCCTCGATCAGGCAGCGCTTGTCGATGCCGTTCTTCTTGCTCGAGTTGAGGTCCTTCAGGTGGACCTCGACGCGCGTCAGGCGCTCCTCGAGGTGCTTGAGGACGTCCTTGAGGTTGCGCTCGACGTAGGTGCGGAGCGCGTCCGGCACGTCGAGCCCTTGCGCGAAGATCTGGATCTGCATTCGGGGCCCAGGATAGCGTGGCAGGCGGCCGGGAGCATGGGGAGAAGGCAGCAGACCGTACCGGCCGCGGAGGAACGTGGAGGCGCGGAGCTGAGGGGAGGGTCCCGGGGAGCAGGCAGGGTGGCCTGCGAGCGGGGCTTGCTACCTTGCCGCGGCCCATGCAAGCGCCGAAGCACGGGGAAGCCGGGGGCCTCGCGCGGCTGCTCTTCGCGGCCGCGGGGTTGCTGGCGCTGCTGGCGCTGCTGGCCGATCCGGAGATCGTGGGGCGCTTCCACTTCCGCCGACCGCTGTCGAGCGAGGCGCGGGCGGAGACGGCGCGCTCGCGCTGGGCCTTCGCGCTGACGGCGGCCGTGCTGGGCGCCGCGGGCTGGGCCGTGGGCCGGCGCGGGCTCGCGCCGGCGGCCACGCGCGCGGCGCTGGCGAGCCTCGCCGTCGGGCTGCCGCTGCTCGTCCTGGAGCGCGCGTCGCGGCCCTTCGTCGAGCGCCTGACGACGCTCTTCGTGCCCGACCCCGAGCTCGGCTGGCGCCACCGGCCGGGGGCCGAGGACACCTACTGGGGCGAGCCGGTGCGCCTGAACGCGCACGGCCAGCGCGGCCCCGAGCGCGCGCCCGCGCGCACGCCCGGCGCGACGCGCGTCCTCGTGCTGGGCGACTCGGTCGCCTTCGGCCTGCTCGTGGCCGACGACGCCGACACGTTCCCGGCGCGCCTCGAGGGCGAGCTGGGGGCGCGCCTCGCCCGCCCGGTCGAGTGCCTGAACACGGGTGTCGCCGGCTGGTCGACGCGCCAGGAGCGCCAGTTCCTGGAGCGCGAGGGCGCGCGCTGGCGGCCCGACCTCGTGCTGCTCGCCTTCGTGCTCAACGACGTGACCGAGCCGACGGGCGCGCGCGCCGTCGGACAGTTCGCCTACGCGCGCCCGGAGGGCATGCCGGCCTGGCTGGCGGAGTGCGGCATCCACCTCGCCCTGCGCGAGCTCGCCCTGCGACGCGCGCTGGCCGGCGACTCGCCCGCCGCGCGCGCGCACCAGGAGCGCCTGACGCCCTACCACCTGATGCTGCAGCCGGACACGGCACGCGTCCAGGCCGCCTGGCGCGCTCTCCTGCCCGAGCTGGCGGCGCTCCAGGCCTGGAGCACGGCCCAGGCCGTGCCCCTGGCCGTGGTCGTCTTCCCGCACGGCTTCCAGCTCGGCGAGCCGGCGGCCGACGCGCCGCAGCGGCTCCTGGCCGGCTTCGCCGCGCAGGCCGACCTGCCGCTCCTGGACCTCCTGCCGGCCTTCGTGGCGGCCGCGGCCGGAGGCGAGCTCTTCCTCGACGCCCTGCACCCGAGCGCGCGCGGCCACGCGCTGGCCGCGGCCGAGACGGCGCGCTTCCTGGTCGAGCGCGCGCTCCTGCGATGAGCCCCGTGGACCGTCCTGGGCGGCTGTGACACGATGAGGGCGATGAACCGGCCGCGCTGGATGGCGCTCGGCGCGCTCCTCGCGGGGCTGGCCACGGGCTGCGGCGGAGAGGCCGCGGCCCCCGCGGGCTTGCTGGTGGACGTGACCGAGGAGCTCGGCCTGCCCGCGCCGGCGGGAGCGTGGCCGGCGGGCACCTACTTCATGCCCGAGATCATGCAGGGCGGCCTGGGCCTGCTCGACGTCGAGGGCGACGGCGACCTCGACCTCCTGCACGTGCGCATCCCGCCGCCGGGCGGGCCGAAGGCGATCGGGAACAAGCTCTATCGCCAGGGCGCCGACGGTCGCTTCACCGACGTCACGGCCGAGGCCGGCCTGGTCGAGGAGGGCTTCGGGCAGGGCCTGGCCGCCGGCGACGCGGACAACGACGGCGACCTCGAGGTCTACGTCACGAACTACGGGGCGGACGTCTACTACGTCAACGACGGCTCGGGACGCTTCGAGAACGCCACGGCGCGCGCCGGCATCTCCGGCGACTGGTGGAGCACGGCCGCGGCCTTCTGCGACCACGACGCGGACGGCTTCCAGGACCTCTACGTCGTCCACTACGTGCGCTACGACCCGGGCAAGCGCTGCACGGACCCCAGCGACCGGCCGGAGTACTGCGGGCCGCGCTCCTTCAACGGCGCCCCGGACACGCTCTACCGCAACCGCGGCGACGGGACCTTCGAGGACGTCACGCGCGCGGCCGGGATCGTGCTGCCGCAGGATGGCGCGCGCGCCCACGGCCTGGGGATCGTGTTCGCCGACCTGACGCGCGACGGACGGCCCGACGTGTTCGTGGCCAACGACGCCCAGGCGAACCAGCTGTGGGTCAACCAGGGCGATGGGCGCTTCGCCGAGGAGGGCATCGCGCGCGGCGTGGCCTTCGACCCCAACGGGCGCACCGAGGCGAACATGGGCATCGCCGTGGGCGACGTGAACGGCGACCTCTTCCCGGACCTGTTCGTGACGCACATGTGGGAGGAGTACAGCCGCTTCTGGCTGGGGACGGCGAGCCCGCTCTTCCGCGACGGCACGGTGGCGAGCGGCATCACGCGTTACGGGCTCGAGCGCACCGGCTTCGGCTGCGGCTTCTTCGACCTCGACCACGACGGCGACCAGGATCTCGCCATCGCCAACGGCGCCGTGCGCAAGCGCCCGCCGGTGCCCGGCGCGCCGGCCGGCCCGTGGAGCGAGTACGTCGAGCCCAACCAGCTCTTCGAGAACGACGGCCGCGGCGTGTTCACGCTGGTCGACGCGAAGGCCGGCAGCTTCGCGCGCGAGCTGGAGGTCAGCCGCGGCCTGGCCTTCGGCGACCTGGACGCGGACGGCGACGTCGACCTCGCGCTCTCCAACATCGACAACTCGCTGCGCGTCTACAGGAACCGCGCGCCGGCCGCCGGCACGCACTGGCTGCGCGTGCGCGTCCTGACGCACGGACGCGACGCGCTGGGCAGCCACGTGAGCGTGCGCGCCGGCGGGCGCGAGCAGCTCGCGCTGGCCCTGGCGGCCTACAGCTACGGCTCGAGCTGCGACCCGCGCGCGCACTTCGGCCTGGGGAGCGCGGCCACGGTCGACGAGATCGTCGTGCAGTGGCCCGACGGCGGGCGCGAGAGCTTCGCCGGCGGCCCGGCCGACCGCGAGGTGGTCCTGCGCCAGGGCGAGGGCAAGGCGCTGTGAGCGCGCGGCTCGCGCTGGCGGCCCTGCTGGCCGCCGCCTGCTCCGCGGAGGCGCCGCCCGCCCCGGCCCCGGATGCCGATGCGATCCCCGTGCCCGATCTCGCCGGCGTCGACCCCGACGTGGTCGCGGCGATCGAGACGGCCATCGCCGCGGTGCGCGCGGAGACCGGCGCCGAATCCGGCGCCGACGCCTGGGGGCGCCTGGGCAACCGCTACTTCGTGCACGACTTCCTGCCCGAGGCGGAGCGCTGCTTCGCGCGCGCCGAGGAGCTCGATCCCGGGCGCGTGGCCTGGACCTACCGCCGCGCCCTGTGCTCGATCGACGCGAACCCGGCCGAGGCCGCGCAGCACCTGGAGCGTGCCCTCGCGCAGCTCGACGACCACGCGCCGGCCCACGAGAACTACGCGCACGTGCTGACGCGCCTCGGGCGCGACGCCGAGGCCGTCGAGCACTACCGCCGCGCCAGCGCGCTCGACCCGCGCTCGGCCCAGGCCGAGACGGGCCTCGGACGCCTGGCCCTGGCGCGCGGCGACTTCGCGGCCGCGCGCACGCACCTGGAGGAGGCGCTGCGGCGCGACGCGCGCCACGGCGAGGCCCACAGCGCCCTGGCGCAGGCCTGCCTGGCCCTGGGGGACGAGCCCGGGGCGCGCGAGCACGCCGCGCTCTCGCGCACGCTGCCCCAGGCGAGCCGGCGCGAGGACGTGTACGCCACGCCCAGCGTCGCACCCGCCGGCGCGCGCGCGCGCACGCGCTTCGGGCGCCAGCTCGAGCGCCAGCAGAGGCCCGCCGAGGCGGCCGAGCAGTACCGCATCGCGCTGCGCGGCAACCCGGACTACTACGCCGCGCGCGTGAGCCTGGCGGCGCTGCTCGCGCGTCAGGGCCAGCGCGACGAGGCCGTCGAGCTCCTGCGCGAGGCCCAGCGCCGCACGCCGGAGAGCGCCCAGGTCCGGCGAGACCTCGAGCGCCTGCTGGAGGGCGGTACGCTCGAGCCGGGGGGCGACGACTAGCCCGGCGGCGTCAGGGCAGCTCGACCGGCAGCGTGACGGGGACGCCGGCCACGAGCTCGACCGCGGCGTGCCAGGGCGGCTCCTCGCCGCGCGCGCCGCGCCCGGCGCGCAGGGTGAGGCGCCACGTGCCGGGTCCGAGCCCGGGCAGGTCGAGCGTGGAGCCGTGACCGAGGTAGAAGCCGAGGCGCTGGCCCTCCGGGCCCTCGGCCACGAGCTCGAGGAACGGCCGCGGCGTGCCGGTGAGCTCGAGCGCCAGCGGGACCTCGGGCACGAGCACGAGCTCGAGCGGGGCACCGGTGGCCTCGACCTCGCGCTGCAGCGTGGCGCGCCCGGGCGCCGTGACCTCGAGTCGCAGCGCGCGCGCCGGCTCGACTCCGACCAGCTCGAAGCGGCCCTCCGCGTCCGTGCCGGCCTGGCCGCGCGCGCCCCCGCGCCCGCGTTCCACCAGGAGCGCCAGGCGCGCGCCGGCCACGGGGGCGCCGAGCTCGTCGACGACGCGGCCCGCCAGGCGCGCCTCGGAGAGCTCGAGCACGAGCTCCGCCTGCGTTCCGTCGAGCTCCAGCGTGCGCCGCTCGGCCTGGGCGCGCTCCGGGTGCAGCACCTCGAGCGCGTAGCGGCCCGGGGCGAGCCCGCGCAGCTCGAAATGGCCGCGGCCGTCGGTCCGCGCGCGCAGCGCCGGCGCGGGCCCACGCGTCCCGCCCTGCGCCGGCCGCAGCCAGACGCTCGCCCCGGCGAGCGCCACGCCGCCGCTGCGCACCTCGCCGCGCAGCGCGCACGGCTCGGGCCCCGCGAGCTCGAGCGCGGCGGTCCCGCCCGGCTCCAGCTCCACGTGCGTCCACGGCGCGCCCGGCTCCTCGGCTCCGAAGGCGCCGCCGATCACGCGGAAGGCGTGCGCGCCGGGCGCGAGCCCGCGCCACTCGAGGCGCCCCTCCGCGTCGGTGGCTCGCACCGTGCTCGCCTCGAAGCCCTCGCGCGCACCGGCCGCGCGGTGCGCGACCAGCGCCGCGGCGAGCGGACGACCGTCGAGCGTGCGCACGACGAGCGTCAGCGTCCCGGCCTCGGCGGCCGGCGCCTCCTGGCCCGCGCGCAGGGGCGGCGCAGGCTCTCCGGGGCGCGCCACGAGCGTCACGGGCTCCGCTCCGGCCCGCGCGCGCACGGGCTCCGAGCGCGGCCGAGCCGCGCCGCCTGCGACCTCCAGCAGGAGGAGCTCGTGCTCCTCGTCGAGCGCCAGCCCGGCGAGCTCGAAGGCTCCGCGCTCGTCGAGCGCGACGAGGCGCACGCGCGGCCCGTGCTCCTCCGGCGCGGGCGCCAGCGGACGCACCAGCAGCTGGACGCGCGCGTGCTCGCCCGGCGCGAGGCCCAGGACCTCGCCCGCCAGGCGACCACCGGGCGCGAGCGTCAGGACCAGCGGCCCGTGCTCCGCCTCGCGCCAGGGGGCGTGGCCCGCGCGCGCGAGCGGCGCGAAGCCCGCGGCGCGCACCTCGAGCTGCCAGGCGCCCGGCGCCAGGTCCGTGAGATGGAAGCGCCCGCGCGCGTCGCTCGTCCCGGCCAGCTCGAATCCGCGCACGCCGCGGCCGCCGACGAGCCCCTCGTCCTCGCGCACGAGCAGGAGCTCGGCCCCGGGCACCGGCAGACCGGCCGGGTCGAGCACCTCGCCCTCCAGCACCTCGGCCGGCCAGAGCACGAGCGGCGCGAGCGCGAGCGTCTGACCGCTCACACCGAAGAGGCGCCGGGCCACGGGCGCGCGGCCCGCCCGCGCGACGACGATTCGCACCAGGCCGCCCGGCTCGAGCGCCAGCGCGAAGCTCCCGTCCGGCGCGCTGGTCGTGTGCGCCTCGGCCAGCGGCCCCGGCTCCTCGTCCTCCTCGAGTCCCGCGCCGCGCGCGAAGGAAGGTCCGGACGCGAGGACCACGGCCTGCACGCGCGCGTCGCCCAGCGGATGCCCCGCCTCGTCCAGCACGCTTCCGGCGAGCCGCAGCACCGGCGCCGGCGCGGGCGCGGCCGGCGGCGAGGGGCGCGCGACCTCGCGCGCCGCGCGCGGGGCCGGGGCGCGCAGCGGCGTGGACGGGGCCAGCTCGGGCGCGCTCGCGTGCGGCGCCGGAGCCGCGGGCAGCGTCGCGTCGCGCGCGCGCAGCGCGAGCCAGGCGCCGCCCGCTCCCAGCAGCACGAGCCCGGCGAGGGCCAGCGGGACCGGCAGCGCGAGCGCCGGCGGCGGCCCCGGCGCGAGCGGCGCCGGACCGCGGGCCAGCGGCAGGAGCAGCGCCACCCAGGCCTCGCGCCCGCCCGGGCGGCGGTCGAGCTCGACGCGCAGCAGCGCCAGGCCGCGCGCCAGGCGCGTCTTGACGGTCTTGGGCGGCAGCCCGGCGCGCGCCGCGATCTCGGCCGGCGCGAGGCCGCGGTAGTAGCGCAGGTAGAGCGTGCCGCGGTAGGGCTCGCGCAGGCCCTCGAGGGCCGCCAGCAGGGCGCGCGCGAGCTCGAGCTCGGCCAGCAGCGCCGGCGCGTCGCGCTCCTCGTCCGCGGCGTGCTCGCGCGCCGCGCGTGCCTCGTGCCGCGGGCGCTCGCCCTCGCGCTGCCCGCGCGTGCGCGCGCGGTTGCGCAGGATGCGCGCGAGCCAGGCGCGCGGCGCGGAGTCGTGCCGCGGCGGGTGCGCGATGGCCGCCACGTAGGTGTCCTGCAGCAGGTCGTCGGCGCGCTCCGCCCCCACCAGGCCGCGCGCCAGCGCGCGCAGGAAGCGCCCGTGGGCCAGCAACTCCTCGCCGCGGCGCGCCTGCGGAGCGGGCTCGTTCACGGCCGCCCGCGCAAGACGCGGAGGGCGCGGAGCGACACGGGGAGCCGGCGAGGGGGGTTCTCGCCGGCTCGACGCCGCCCGTACCGAAGGCCAGCGAAAGGCTCGGCCTCCCTGCGAAGGTGGCACGGCGTCCGCACTTTCATGCGACGCACGCGTTCTCCGCGCCCTCTGCGTTCTCCATGATCCTTCAGCGCGGCCGGCCGAAGCCGCCGCCATCGGGCGGGCCGCCGGGCCCGCCGAAATCGCCGCGCCGCCCGAACTCGCGCTCCTCGCTGCGCACGAAGGCGGCGTACTGGTCGGCCGTCAGGACGCGCTGCAGCTCGGCGTGCGTGTCGTCGCGCAGCGTGCGGAAGGTGTCGCGCACCTGGGCCGGGTCGGTGGTGCCGTCGCGCATGCCGGCGAAGAGCGTCTCGCGCTTCTCGTCCTGCGTCAGGAGCGCCGTGCGCACGTCGCTCGCCTGGCGGTTGGTGAGCCCGAGCTCCTGCTGCAGGCGCGTCACGCGCTCCTCGATGCGCTGGGCCGCGAGCTCCTTGCGCGTCTTCTCGCGCTCGGCCTCCTCGGCCTTCTGGATGCGGCCCAGGGCGGCCTCGACCGAGGCCACGAAGTCCGGCGTCAGCTCCGGCGCCTCGCCGGCGAGCTCGCGCGCCACGGCGGCCGTGGGCCCGTCGCCCGGCTGGGTCGCCGGCTGCAGCGCGCTCGGCGCGGCCGCGGTGCGCGTGCTGGCGAGCTCGGCCAGGCGCTGCTCGAGCGCCGCCAGGCGCTGCAGGAGCTCGGTCTGGCCGCGGCGCAGCGCGGCCACCTCGCTGCTCGCCCCGCCCTCGTCGAGCGTGCCCTCGGCCGCCCGCAGGGGCTCGCGCTGGGCGACCGGGAGGCGCTGGTCCGCGGCGAAGAAGGCGCGCGTGGCCAGGGCGGCCCCCGCTCCGCCCACCAGGGCGATCAGGGCGCTCGCGAGGAGGATCTCGGGGGTCTTCATCGGGCAGGTCGGGCGGGTCGCGGGGCGGGGGGAAGCGCGCGGGGCCCTGGACAACCTACGACAAGTGCGCGGGACCTCGGGAATCTCCCGGAAAAGTCGGGCGAGGGGCGCGGGCCGCTCACCTGGGCGGCTCGGGCTCGGCGCTCGGCGGGACGAAGCTGCGCGCCTCCTCCAGGGCCGCGCCCAGGGCCACGAGCAGCGCCTCGGCGTCGCGGCGGAGCTGGGCCGCGCGCCGGCGGCCGAGGGCGTAGTGCTTCGGGTCGCGCTTGCAGCGCTCGACCTGGGCCGCGAGGAAGGCCTCCCAGCCCTCGGCGGCGGGCAGCTCGCGCGCCAGGCGCGCCGGGTCGGACTCGAGCGCGGCCCACAGCGCCTGCAGGTTGAGGGTCTGCGTCTCGTAGCCCTTGCGCAGCACGGCGCTGGGCGCGAGGTAGAGCTCGGCCAGGGTCTGGCGCAGCTCGCGCGCGCGACGCGCGCGCAGGAAGAGGTCGCCGATCGTCTTGTAGAGCTCGCCGTGCTGGGCGGTCGGCACGGGTGCCTTCCAGCGCTGCCACTCGTCCAGGACCTCGTGCACGATGCCGAGCGTGTCGACGTCGGGCATCTCCATCGTCGTGCCCGTGGCCCACATGTCGTAGAGCGTCACCGGGTACACGTTCCCGTCGCGGTCCGTGTAGGCGTGCGCGAAGGCCGCCTGGAGCTTGCGCTCCTCGGGCCGGTCGAGCAGCGCCAGCACGCGCGCCCGCGCCAGGTCCGCGTCCGGCGGCAGGCCCGCCAGGGCGTTCTCGAACACGGCCTCGGGCTCGTCCGGCTCGGCCACGCGCACCACGGCGCCGCGGCCCCAGTCGTAGTCGAAGGCGAGCCGCGGCGCGCGCGCGTCGGGCGCGGGTCGCGCCGAGGCCAGGATCGGCTTCACCTTGGCGTGTCCGGCCGGCAGGCGCTTGCGCGCGATGGGCTGGCCCGGGGCGTGGACCTTGGGGTCGAAGTAGGGCGCGTTGGCGCCGGGCGGGAGCGGCGTGGCCGAGGAGCGCGCCAGGGCTGCGCGCAGCCAGCGCAGCTGCTGCGTGTCGAGCGCCGCCACGCGCCGGCGCAGGGCCGCCACGGCCGCGACGCGCCGCGGGGCGTCGAGCCCGGCCCACAGCGCGCGCAGCTCGCCCTCGGACAGGCGCCCGGCGGCGCGCGCCACGAGCACCGCGCGCTCGGCGAGCCAGCCGTCCAGGCGCGCGCGCAGCTCGTCGAAGGGAAAGCCCAGGGTCTCCTCGAGCACCGCGCGCGGATCCTCGCCCTGGCCCACGCGCGCGAGGATCGGGCCCAGCGCGTCGCGGTGGACCTCCACCAGGTACCCGGCCAGGGCCTGCACGCGCACGTGGTCGGCCGCCTCCAGCTCGTCCGGCGCGAGGTGCAGCAGCTCCTCCAGGTCGAAGGCCTGCGTCGGCGCGAAGAGCCCGTGGGCGAGCTCCATCCAGTCGACGCCCGGCTCCTCCATGCGCGCCAGCAGGACGGCGTTCGCGCCGGCGCGCTTCGGGCTGCCGGCCCCCGGACGCACGAACCAGGTCAGGTACGTCCCGGTGATCGCGTGCGTCAGGTAGAAGCCGAGCCCCTCGTGCAGCCAGGCGTGCTGCTCCAGCGTGACCCCCTGGCCGCGGAACAGCCAGTCGAAGGAGAAGCGCACCAGGCCGTCGAGGCGGCGCTCGGCGTCGCCCTCCCACCAGGCCCAGTCCGCCGTGCCGGGGACGCCCGCGCCCTCGAGCTTCGCGAGGCGCGCGCTCGCCTCGGGCCCGAGGCGCGGGTGCTTGCCGAGGAAGGCCTCCTTGGCCGCCGGTGTGCCCAGCAGGAAGGCCGAGACGCCCCCGGGGAAGGTGGCCGGCAGCCCGGTGAGCGCGCCGAACAGCGCGCGCGCCGCCGCCATCGCCTCGGCCACGCGCCGCGCCTCCTCCTCGTCGCCACCGGCCGCCAGGACGCGCACGCCGTTGCCCTCGACCACGACCAGCGCGAGCCCGAAGGCGCGCTCGTGGGGCTCGGGCTCGTCCAGCACGACCGGCTTCAGGGCCTCCAGGCACTGGCGCACGAGGACCGCGAGCTCCTCGCGGCCGCGCGCGCCCACCGCGCCGTCGTCGTGGGCCGCGTGGACGGACGCGAGCGCGGCGCCGAGCGCGAGGGCTGCGAGGGTGCGGAGCATGCGGGCGGGGGCTTCGGGCAGGGGGCCGCGGAGAGGGGCGGACAGAGTACCCCCCATCCCGGCCGTGGACACGGGCGCAGCGCGGCCGAGGGCGCCGGCTCAGCGACTCGCGCCGGGCTCCAGCGGGAACAGGGCCAGGCGCGGATTCTCCGGCAGGAACAGGGTCTTCTCCTCCGCCAGCCCGAGGGCCTCGGGCGCGAGGCCGAGGTCGCCCACCAGGAAGCCGGCGCCCTCGCTCGTCAGCACGCAGGGCCGTTGCGCCGCGGCCACCGCCGCGCGCACGACCGCCAGCGGCTCGGCGTCGCGGTCGCGCGCGAAGGCCTGGTGCCACAGCTCCGGCAGGGCCACGACCACGAGCTCGGGATGATAGAAGCGGAAGTGGTTCGCGAGTGGCCCGCTGAAGAGCACGCTCCCCGCCGGGACGTGCCGCGCGAAGAGCGCGGCGCGCGCGCGCGGCTCGTCCGGAGCCCGGCTCCAGGCGAGCGCCTGGGGCAGCGCATGCGCGAGCGTCAGGGCGAGACCGAGCCCCAGGGCGAGCGTCCCGCGGGGCCCGGGCCAGCGCGCCGCCACGCGCGCCAGGACCAGGCCGGCCGCGAGCGGCAAGGGTGCGAGCAGCCCGACCAGCGGCTTCCCGAGGACGAGGAAGGCGACCAGGTAGGGCGCCGCGAGCAGCGCCCCCTCGAGCCACTCCGCCGTGCGCGCGCGCGCCAGCGCGATCGCGCCGACCAGGCCTCCGGCGAGCAGCACCGGCGCGCCCTCGCCCAGGAGCCGCGCGCCGCGCGCGGCGTGCGCGGCCAGCGTGGACGCGAGACCTTCCGAGTAGCTCGGCAGGAAGCCCGACCAGTAGCGCGCGTAGCGGCCGAGCTCGCCGCCCGCGAGCGCGAGGGCGAGCAGCGCCAGCCCCGCGCCGAGCACGATCCCCGCCTGGGCGCGCGGCAAGCTGCCCCGGACGGGCCAGGCGTGGCGCGCGAGCCAGGGCAGCGCGCACAGCGAGACGACGTGGAAGCCCAGCGCCGCCGCGTAGACCAGCAGGGCCGTGACGAGCCGCGCGGCGCTCGGCCGCTGGGCGTGGCGCGCGGCCGCCGCGTCCGCCAGCAGCAGGGTCGCGAGCGTCCAGGTCGTCGGCTCGATCGAGCCGGCCTCGTGCACGAGCAGGGCCCCCAGACCGAACCAGCCGGCCACCAGCCCCGCGCGCAGGGGCGCCGCGCCGCGCACGCGCGCCGCGCGCCCCAGGAGCACGACGGCGAGGAGCGCGCCGAGCGCCGAGACCCATTTCGCGCGCCCGACCGGGTCCACGCCGTCGTCGCCCACGCCCGCCAGGCGCAGGAGCGGCAGGTAGAGCGCATGCCCGTAGTCGATCCCGCCCGCCGCCGCGGCGCGCACGAAGGCGAGCCCGTCGAAGGCCTCGCTCGCCGGGCGCAGCCAGCCCAGGGCCGCGAGGTACGCCAGCGCGGCCGCGGCCAGGGGGAGGGAGCGCATGCGGACGCCTCGCATGGTACGGGCCGGGGCCGCGCCGGCCGATAGTCGCTCGACCGGCCGCAGGAGTACCCTCGCCCCCGATGACCGCCCCCTCCCCGCCGCCGGCGTTCCTGGTCACGACCGAGGCCGCCCCGGATCTCGCCCTGGCCGTGCTGGTCCGCGACGGGCGCGCCGACCTCGACGCGGCCGCGCTGCTGCGCGGCCCGGCGCGCGAGCTGGCGCTCGCCCTCGGCCCCGCGCCGGACGAGGAGGCGGCCGCGCGCTGGCTGCGCGCGCGCGGCGCGCCCGACGAGGCCGCGGCGCGCGCCGACGCCCGGCGCTTCCTGGCCGAGCTGGCCGGGCTCGCGGCGGCCGAGCGCTCCGCCGCCCCGGCCAGCGGGGCCGCGACGAGCCCCGCGCCGGGCGCACCGGCGGAGCTCGATGCACCGGAGGCCTGGACGCATCTCGCTCGGGGCGTGCTGGCGCGCGGCCACCGCCTGCGCTTCCGCGCCCACGGGCGCAGCATGCGTCCGCTCGTGCCGCACGGCTCGCGCCTGGAGGTCGAGCCACGGCCCTTCGCGCGCGTGCGCCTGGGCGAGGTCGTGCTGCACGCCGCCCCGCGCGCGCCGCTCGTCGCGCACCGGGCGGTGGGACGCACCCACGGCGAGCTCGTCCTGCGCGGCGACTCGAACGCACGCCTCGACCGCGTCCCGGAGCGCGAGTACCTGGGCGTCGTCGTGGCCCGCGAGCGCGGCGGGCGCTGGCGCTCGCTGACCTCGCTCTCCTCGCGCCTCCTGGGACTGACGCTCGGCCTCGCGTACCACGGCACGGTGGCCGCCACGCGCGTGCTCCTGCTGCGGCCGCTGCGCGGCACCTATGCGCGCCCCTCGCTCCTGCGCGCCGTGCTGCGCGCCCCGCTGCGCGTGCTGGGCGGGCTCCTGGTGCGGCTCGAGCGCGCCGCGGTGCGCGCGCGCCGGCCGGTGGACGTGCTGCGCGCGGCGCTGCTCTCGACGGCCGAGAAGGACGGCGAGCGCGCGCGCCTCTACCGCGGCAAGGCGATCCAGGACTTCACGGCCCAGGAGGAGAACGTGCGCTCGGGCCTGACGCTGCTCGAGGAGGTGCTGCTCGCGCGCCACCCGCTGGCGGGCCGCGTGCTCGTGCTCGGCTGCGGTCCCGGGCGCGAGGCCCTGGTCCTCGCGCGGCGCGGCTGCGCCGTGACGGGCCTCGACCGCGAGGCGGGCATGCTGGCGCGCGCGCGGGAGCTGGCCCAGGCCGCGGGGCTCGCGATCGAGTACCGCGAGGGCGAGGCGACCGCCTTCCAGCTCGCCGGCGAGCCCTTCGATGCCGTGGTCGTCTTCTCCGGCCTCTACAACATGGTGCAGCCGCGCGCCCGCCGCGTGGCGCTCCTGGGCGCGTCCCGCGCACACCTCCGGCCCGGCGGACGGGTGCTCCTGACCTACCTCGTGGCCTACCGCTGGCCCGGCGCCGGCGCGACGGCGCGCGGCAAGCACCTGCTCGAGGCCCTGAACCCGGAGCACGAGCGCGGCGACCAGTACCTCCTCAACGAGAGCATCCACGTCTTCCCGCAGGACGAGGACGTCGCGAGCGAGGCCCGCGCAGCGGGGCTCGAGGTCGTCGAGCTCTTCCGCGACCAGCGCGCCTACGACCGCCCGGCCGGCCAGGTGCGCGGGTACGCCGTGCTGCGCCGCCCGCTTGCCGGCGCGTGAGCCGAGGGGTCCCGACCCGAGGCGATCGCGCCCGGTCGCAAGGGAACACGGCGGTTTCCCGTCAACCCGGGCCCTCCCCGCGCTCGAAAGAGGCGCATACTATCCAGGGCCTTCCCCCCTCGATCCCCCACCCCATGGAACACCTCGACGACCCGAAACCCGCGCCCGCCAGTCCTGCGACGGACGACAAGCGCCCCTACGAGGCGCCCAAGGTCGAGTCCGTGCGCCTGACGCAGGAAGCGGCCGAGTCGCTGACCTGAAACCTGGTCGGCACCTCCTAGGCTAGGAGGTCGATCCGGTCCGGTCGGACCGGCGCCGCGCACGGCGCGGCACCCCTTCGGAAGCGAGCGCACCCCCTTGGTCCCGCCCGGCGCCGCCCCCACCGCCCCCCACTCCCTCAGCGCCGCTGCGCAGGCGTTGCGTCCGCGCGCCCTGGCCCTGGAGCTGACCAAGGGCTGCAACCTGCGCTGTGGCTACTGCTACTACGCCGGGCGCGAGGAGGCCTACGACCCGAAGACGCGCATGTCGCGCGAGGTCGCGCACCAGTCGGTGGAGCTGCTCCTGCGCGACGGCCCGCCGGGCGAGGCGGTGCACCTGCACTTCTTCGGCGGCGAGCCGCTGCTCGACTTCCCGCTGCTGCGCGACGTGACGCTGTACGGTGAGCGTCGCGCCACGGAGTGCGGCCGGCGCATCACCTTCGAGGTGACCACCAACGGCACGCGCCTCGAGCCCGAGGTGATCGCCTTCCTGAACGCGCACGCGGTGGCCGTGGGCGTCAGCTTCGACGGGCCGCCGGAGGTGCAGGACGCGGCCCGGCCGCTGGCCGGCGGCAGCTCCCACGCCCTGGCGGCGCCGAAGATCCGCGCCCTGCTCGCGTCACGCGCCGGCACCGAGCTGGCGGCGCGGACGCACGCCAGCGTCGTGCTCACGCGCCTCGAGCTCGACCTGGTGAAGATCGTGCGCCACCTCGAGGAGCTCGGCTTCGAGAAGATCCTCCTGACGCCGGCCACCGACCTCGAGGGCAAGTCGAACGGCTTCCGCGAGCAGGACCTGCCGCGCGCCTTCGCGGCCTTCGACGCGCTGGCCGCGGAGTACGAGCGGCGCGTGCGGGCCGGCGAGCGCGTGAGCGAGACCTGGTTCCCGCGCCTGGTCGGGCGCGTCCTGTCGGGCGAGCGCCGCACGCAGTTCTGCTCCGGCGGGCGCGACTACCTGGGGGTCGCGGCCGACGGAAAGGTGGCCCTGTGCTACCGCTTCTTCGAGCAGCCCGAGTTCGGCATGGGCAGCGTGCAGGCGGGCCTGGAGCGCGGCGTGACCGAGCGCATCCTGGCCGCCCCGGTCGACCAGCGCACGGTCTGCTCGCAGTGCTGGGCGCGCCACTACTGCGGCGGCGGCTGCCACCACGACAACCAGACGAGCCAGGGCGCGATCGAGACCCCCAACCCGATCTCCTGCGAGCTCTTCCGGCACGGCATGGGGCGCGCGCTGGAGGCCTGGGCCCGGCTCTCGCGCGCGGGCAAGCTTTCGGGCCGCGTGCAGGCCGCGCTATCGTCGCCGGCCGTGGACCGCCCGACCTTCGCCGAGCCGGATCGCCCGCGCGCGACCCCCGGCACCCATGCGCGCGCCCTGGGCGCCGAGCGCGTCGTCTACGACCCGGCCACGCACGAGGTCGTGGTGCTGAACGAGACCGCAGCCTTCATCCTCGAGCGCTGCGACGGCGCACGCACGGTGGCCGGGCTGCTGGACGAGCTCGCGGCGCGCTACGCCGCGCCGCGCGAGCGCCTGCGGGCCGACCTCCTGGCGACGCTGGCCGAGCTCGCGGCCCGCGGGCTCCTGGCCGGATGAACGCGGCCACGCCGCTCTCGCTCGAGCTCCTGGGCGTGCCCGTGGCGCTCGAGACGAACGACGAGACGCTGCGCGCGCGCCTCGGGATCTGCTACGAGCTCGCGCCGGCCCCCGCCGGCCGCTCGGCCCTGGTCGGGCGCGCCGAGCGCGGCCCCCACGGCTACCGCGTGGCGGTCGAGGGCCGCGCGGTGCGCTACGAGGGCGACGCCGCCAGCGCCCTGCGGGCCCTCAATCACGAGCTCCTGCAGGCACTGATGGCGCGCTGCCGCGCGCACTACTTCGTGCACGCGGCGGTGCTCGAGTGGCGCGGGCGCGCCCTGGTCCTGCCGGGGCTCTCGCGCGCCGGGAAGTCGACCCTGGCGCTGGCGCTGGTGCTGGCGGGAGCGCGCTACCTCTCGGACGAGATCCTGGCCTACTCGAGCGCGGGCCGCGCCGAGCCGGTCCCGCGCGCGCTCAAGATCCGCGACGAGTGCGTGGGCTACTTCCCCGAGCTCGCCGCGCACTTCGTCGGCACGGGCGAGGGGCGCTTCCTGCCCTTCGCGGCGCTGCCGGAGGACGTCCTGTCCGGCCCGGTGCCGGTCGGGGCCGTGTGCGTGCCGCGCTGGACGCCCGAGGGCACGGACCGGCCCGTCGCGATCTCGCGCGGCGAGGCCCTGCTGGCCCTGACCGCCTCGAGCCTCAACTTCGGCGCGCACCGCGAGCGCAGCCTCGAGTGGCTGGCCGAGCTGGTCGGCGAGGCCACCACGCTGGCGCTGGCCTGGCGCGAGCCGCGCGCGGCGGCGCAGGCGCTGCTCGCGGAGCTGGAGCAGTGACCCCGGAGCGCGCGGGCGTGGGCGAGCTCGTGCTGGCGAGCCTGTACCTCGCGCCGAGCGCCGCGCGCGAGGCACGCCTGCGCGAGAAGGCCGAGGCCGTGGCGGACTGGGACGGCGCGCTCGTCGCGCTCGAGGCCCACGGGGTCCTGGGTCTCGCGGCGCGCAACCTGGCGGCGGCAGGCGCGCGCCTGCCGGCCGCGGCGGCGGAGAGGCTCGCAACGCGCGCCCGGGCCATGGCGGCACGCGAGCGCGCCTTCGTGGAGCTGATGGTGCGCATCCTCGCGGCCGCGCGCGCCGCGGGCGTGCGCGTGACGCTCCTGAAGGGTGCCGCGCTCGTGCCCGACCTCTATCCGCCGGGCGGACTGCGCGCCCAGGGCGACCTCGACCTCCTGGTCGCTCCGCGCGACCTCCCGGCGCTGCTCGCCGCCGCGCGCACCGCCGGCCTCGCGCCGCCGCGGGGCGCCTTCCCGGGCTGGTGGTACCGGCTGGCGCACTACCACCGCAAGCTCGTGCCCTGCGACGGGACGCCGCTCGAGGTCGAGCTCCACTGGCACCTGCACGCCCCTGCCCATCTCTACGCGGTGCGGGGCGAGGACCTGCGCGCGCGACAGCGTCCCGTGGGAGCGCATCCGGCCTTCGAGCTGGAGCGCCTCGACCGCTTCCTGCACCTCGCCACGCACCTGGTCCGTCACTGCCCGCTGCGCGGCATCGCCCCGGAGACCCTGGCCGCCTGGGCCGCCGAGCCGCGCGCACCCCTGCGCCTGAAGTGGCTGCTCGACCTGGCGGCGGAGGTCGAGCGCGGCCACGCCGAGCTCGATCCGGGGGCCCTGGCCGCGCGCGCGCGCGAGTGGAACGCCGAGCAGGACCTGGCCGAGGTCCTGGCGGCGCTCGAGCGCCTGGCCGACCTCCCGGAGGCGGCCCGCGCGTGGAGCGCGCGCACGCGCGAGCGCCTGCCGCCGCCGCCCGCCCCGCAGACTCCCGTCCCGGCCCTGCGCGAGGCGCCCATGGCGGGCCTGGACCTGCGCCCCTCGGCGCTGCGCGCGCTGGGCGCCTGGCTGTGGCCGCCGCGCGCGCGCTGCGCGCGCCTCGCACCGGCCGGTCCGGCGCGCCTCGCGTGGCGCCTCCGGCACGCGGGACGCGCGGGCGCGCACGCCGCGCTCGTCGCGCTGGTGACGCCGCTCGCCTGGCTGGCGCGCACGCGGCGCGATCCGCGCGCAGGACTCTCGGCCGCGCGGGCCGTCGCTCCGGGACCGGGCGGCGGAGCGGACGCGCCCCTGCCCGACCGATAGCATGGGCGCCCCATGCGCCCGCCCTACCTCCTCGCGCTCCCCGTCCTGCTCCTCGCGGCCTGCTCGAGCCCCGCGCACGGCCCCGCGCCGCGCGGCCCGCTCGACCCGCACAGCTTCGCCGAGCCCGAGCGCGTGCGCGTCACGCACGTGGCCCTCGACCTCACGCTCGACTTCGAGGCGCGCACGGCCCACGGCACGGTCGAGCTCGCCCTGCGGCGCACCGACCGCGAGGCCCCGCTGGTCCTGGACACGAACGAGCTCTCGATCGAGGCCGTGACCTCGCCCAGCGGCTCGAACCTGGAGTGGAGCCTGGGGGCCGGCGTCGAGCGCCAGGGCCGGCCGCTGACGATCCGCCTGCGGGCCGGCGACGAGCGCGTGCGCATCCGCTACCGCACCAGCCCGGCGGCCGAGGCGATGCAGTGGCTCGCGCCGGCCCAGACGGCCGGCGGGCGGCAGCCGTTCCTGTTCACGCAGGGCCAGTCGATCCTGACGCGCTCGTGGATCCCGCTGCAGGACTCGCCGGGCGTGCGCGTGACCTACGAGGCGCGCGTGCGCGCCCCGGCCGGGCTGACGCCCGTGATGAGCGCCGAGCACATGGGCCAGGACTCGCTCGGGGCCTGGCGCTTCCGCCTGGAGCAGCCGATCCCGCCCTACCTGATCGCGCTGGCCTGTGGCGAGCTGGAGTTCCGCGCGCTCTCGGAGCGCTGCGGCGTGTGGGCCGAGCCGAGCGTGGTCGAGCGCGCGGCCTGGGAGCTGGCCGACACCGAGCGCATGGTCGTGGCGGCCGAGCAGCTCTTCGGTCCCTACCGCTGGGGTCGCTACGACGTCCTGATCCTGCCGCCCTCGTTCCCCTTCGGCGGCATGGAGAACCCGCGCCTGACCTTCGCCACGCCGACGATCCTGGCGGGCGACCGCTCGCTGGTGGCGCTGGTCGCGCACGAGCTGGCCCACTCCTGGTCGGGCAACCTGGTGACGAACGCGACCTGGAACGACTTCTGGCTCAACGAGGGCTTCACGGTCTACTGCGAGAACCGGATCATGGAGGTGCTCTACGGGCCCGAGCGCGCCGCGGTCGAGCGCGTGCTGGAGATCGGCGAGCTGGAGGAGGAGCTGGCCACGCTCGAGCCCTGGCAGCAGGTCCTGCACATGGACCTCTCCGGTCACCACCCGGACGACGGCTTCTCGAACGTGCCCTACACCAAGGGGGCGCTGTTCCTGACGCGCATCGAGGAGGTCGTCGGGCGCGAGCGCTTCGACGCCTTCCTGCGCCGCTACTTCGAGCGCCACGCCTTCCAGAGCCTGACCACGGACGGCTTCCTTGCCGACCTCGCGCGCTTCCTGCCGGAGGCCCGGCGCGGGGTGGACCTGGCGCGCTGGACGACCCAGCCGGGTCTGCCGGCCGACGCGCCGCGGCCGACGACCGCGGCCCTGGGCGCGGTGGACGCCGAGCTCGCCGCCTGGGCCGGCGGGCGCGCGCCGCGCGAGCTCGCGACCCGGGACTGGACCACGCAGCAGTGGCTGCGCTTCCTGCGCGGCCTGCCGGACGGGCTCACGCCCGAGCAGATGGCGGACCTCGACGGGGCCTTCGGCTTCACGCGCTCGGGCAACAGCGAGATCCTGTGCCAGTGGCTCGAGCTGGCGATCGCGCACGGCTACCGCCCGGCCGACGCGGCCCTGGAGGAGTTCCTCGGCACCGTCGGCCGGCGCAAGTTCCTGAAGCCGCTGTACACGGCCCTGATGAAGGCCGACCCGGAGCGCGGCCGCGCGCTGTACCGCACGAACCGCACGCGCTACCACTCGGTCTCGACCGGGACGCTCGACGGGATCGTCGGCGGCTGAGGAGGCGCGTGGCGCGGCCGGCGGCCGCGCCACGCGTCTCCTCGGCCGAGCTAGTCCGCGCGCGCGATCCTCGCGCGCCCTCCGGATCCGAGAGCTCGACTCCCGCGCCCGGGCCCTCACCCGTCCACCGGTCGGCCCGCCTCGTCGAGCGTGAGCTTCGCCCCCGCGCGGAACGTGCGCCCGCCGATCGTCGCCGCGCGCGCCAGCTTGCACTGCCGCAGGCGCCCGTCCGGGTGCAGGTACACGGGATGGAACACGCTCGCCGTGCACAGGAACCCGTCGATCTCGTGGTCCTCGGGCGGGAAGAAGGCCTTCACGTGCCCGTTCGGGTGGAAGGCGGTGTCGATCTTCCACTTCCCCCGGCAGGGGAGCCCGTCGATCTGGGTCGTGCGCGCGAGCCAGGCGTGGGCCAGGCGCCCCTCGCGGTCGAGGAAGAGCCGCGTGCCGGCCGGAAAGGCGTGGCCCTGGACGACGCGCTCGTGGGCCAGCTCGAGGTTGTCGAGACGCCCGTCCTCGTACCACCACACCCAGCCCCGGCAGGCGAGGCCCTCGAGCTCGGTCTCCTCCAGCAGGTAGGCGCGCCGCAGGCTGCCGTCCGGGTGCCGCAGGAACGAGCCCGTCCGGTAGGGAGCGTCGGCCGGGTCCTGCGGCACGAGGCACGCGCAGCCCGTGAGCGTCAGGCCCAGCAGCACCACCGCGGCGCGCGCGACGAAGCGCGAGCCGAAGGCCTGAGCCAGGCACGCCAGGCCCAGGGCCACGGCCGGCGCGGCCAGGAGGGCGCGCGCCCCCCCGTTGGCGAAGTAGGCCCCGGACCACAGCCCCGCGGCGAGGAGCAGCGCCCCGCCCAGCCCCGGCCAGCGCCAGCACAGCACGACCAGCCCCGCCAGGCTCGCCAGCCAGGCGGCCGGGATCCACCAGGGCGGCGCGGGCGCCTCGCCCAGCGAGACGACCACCACGAACCAGGCCCAGAAGGCGGCCCACAGGAGCAGCAGCCCCCTGACCCCACCCCGCAGGAGCCGCAGCCCCCGGCGCTCCGTCCCCTGGCTCCGCACGCTCTCGTCCTCGGTCTCCATGACGTCCTCCATCCTTGTCGTGTCAGCCCTTGTTGTGTCAGCGATTACTGTCTCTACGGATCCGAGCGCAGACCGTTTCGTTTCCATGGCTAGGACGCGCCCAGCAGGCGCCGCCCGGCCTCGCCCAGCAGGCGCGCGCGCTGGCGCGCCGGCAGGAGCTCCAGCTCACGTCCGATGTTGGCCACCGTGCCGAGCCCCACGATGGCCCAGGCGACCAGCACCGGATCGAGCCCGGCGGCGCGCCGACGCGAGCCGCGGTGGCGCTCGACCTGGCCCTGGATCAGGCGCTGGAAGCGTCCGTAGAGGCCGGCCAGGGCCTCGCGCACCAGCGGGTCGTCGGTCTCCGAGAGCCCGGCGAAGACGATGCGGTACAGGCGGTTCTCGCCGTGGTGCTCGGCCTCGTGGGCCAGCAGGCGCTCGGCCGTGCTGGCGGGACCGCCGCGCTCCCCCGCCAGGCGCGCCCACACGGCCTCGGACTCGGCGAAGACCTGGTCCAGGGCCGCCAGGAACATGGCGCGCTTGTCGGGCCACAGCCGGTAGAGGGCCTTCTCCTGCACGCCGCAGCGCGCGGCCAGCTCGGCCGTGGTGGCGCGGCGGTAGCCGAGCTCGGCGAAGGCCCGCGCCAGGAGCGGCGCGAGCTCGCGGCGGCGCTCGGGGCTGCGGTCGGGGCGCGGCATGGCGTGAATGACAGCACCTGCTGTCACTACCAGGATCGGCCGCGCGCGTGCCGGGGTCAAGCCTCCAGGCCCGCTTCTCCGCCGGCTCGCCCTCCCCAGGGCCTCCGCGGCCGGCGCGGGCCTCGCTCCGGGGTCGGGCCGCTCAGCGCGAGCTGGGGCTCCGTCCGCCCGCGGAGGCCTGCCCCTCGGGGGCCTGCTTCGCGCGGTGGCGAATGATGTCGCCCTCGACCAGGTAGACCACGTCCTCGGCGATGTTCGTGGCGTGGTCGCCGATGCGCTCCAGGTTCTTCGAGACCGAGATCAGCTCGACGGCCTCGTCGATGCAGGCCGGCTCGCGGTGCATGGCCGCCAGCAGCTCCTGGATGATCAGGCGGTTGGCCTGGTCGACCTGCTCGTCCTCCTCGCAGATGCGTCGCGCCAGGGCGGCGTCGCCGCGCACGAAGGCGTCGATGCTCTGACGCAGCATGCGTGCGCAGGTCTCGACCATCTCGCGGATGCGCGGGGGGACCGGGAGGGCCGAGCGCGCCGCCAGGGAGACCGAGCGCTCGGCGATGTTCGCGGCCAGGTCGGCGATGCGCTCCAGGTCGTTCTCGATCTTGAGGCAGGCCACGATGAAGCGCAGGTCGCTGGCGACGGGGTTGTGGAGCGCGAGGACCTTGAGGCACTCCTCCTCCAGCTCGACCTCGTGGCGGTCGATCTCGTCGTCGCCGTCGATCACGCGCTCGGCCAGCTCGACCCGGCGGTCGAGCAGGGCGCGGATCGAACGCCGCACGGCCTCCTCGACCTCGCCCGCCAGGAACAGGGTGCGGCGCTCGAGGCCCTCCAGGTCGCGTTGCAGGTGCTTGGTCATGGGCTAGCCCGGGTTATTCATGAGGCCTCGAGCGAAACGTCGCGAATGCCCGCAGATGCAGGGATTCGCGATCGAGAGGACCGGAGACGACCTTGAACAGGTCGTCGAGGACTCGCAGGGAGCGAAGCCCTGCAGATGCGGGCAGTCGCGACGTTGCAGCCGAGGGCTCATGAATAATCCGGGCTAGGCTATCCGAAGCGGCCGGTGACGTAGTCCTCGGTCTCCTTGAGGGCCGGCTGCAGGAAGATCTCGTCGGTGGCGCCGAACTCGACCAGGCGCCCCAGGTACATGAAGGCCGTGAAGGCGGAGACGCGCGAGGCCTGCTGCATGTTGTGGGTCACGATCAGGATCGAGTAGGTGCCCTCGAACTGGTGGATCAGCTCCTCGACGCGGCCGGTGGCGATCGGATCGAGGGCCGAGCAGGGCTCGTCCAGCAGCAGCACCTCGGGCTCGGCCGCGATCGCGCGCGCGATGCACAGGCGCTGCTGCTGGCCGCCCGAGAGGGCCAGGGCGCTGCGCGCCAGGCGGTCCTTGACCTCGTCCCACAGGCCCGCGCTGCGCAGGCTGGACTCGCACACCTCGTCGAGCACGCGCCGGTCGCGCTCGCCGTCCACGCGCAGCGGGTAGACCACGTTCTCGTAGATGCTCATCGGGAACGGGTTGGGCTTCTGGAACACCATCCCGATGCGCTTGCGCAGCTCGATCACGTCGACCGCGCGCGCGTACACGTCCTGCCCGGCCAGGCGCAGCCTGCCGCCCACGCGCACCCCCTCGATCAGGTCGTTCATGCGGTTCACGCAGCGCAGCAGGGTCGACTTGCCGCAGCCCGACGGGCCGATCAGGGCCGTGACCTTGCCGGCCGGGCAGACCATGGACACGTCGTGCAGGGCCTGGGTCTTGCCGTACCACAGGTCGAGGTGCTCGATCTCGAGGATCGGCGTCTCGCGCGCGACCGAGGGATGGATCGTGGCCTGGAAGGGCGCGCCACGCCGGACGGTCTCGAACAGGCCGCTCGGGCGCGCGTTGCTCTGCGGCAGCGTCGTGGGCGCGGGCGGCGCGCGCCGATCGTCGGAGCCGAGCGCGGCGCGCGCCGGGGCCGGCGGACGCTCGGCCGGGGCGAGGAACTCGCGCGTGCGGGGCTGGGGTCCAGGGGCGGGCATCGAGGGTCCTTCAGCCGAAGCGGCCCGTCACGTACTGCTGGGTGAGCTCGCTCGACGGGTTGAGGAAGATCGTCGGCGTGGGCGCGTGCTCGATCAGCTCGCCCAGGTACATGAAGGCCGTGAAGTCGGAGACGCGCGCCGCCTGCTGCATGTTGTGGGTCACCAGGATGATCGTGACCCTGGCGCGCAGCTCCTCCATCAGCTCCTCGATCTTGGCCGTGGCCAGCGGGTCGAGGGCGCTGGTCGGCTCGTCGAACAGGATGATCTCCGGGTGCGCGGCCAGCGCGCGCGCGATGCACAGGCGTTGCTGCTGGCCGCCCGAGAGGCGCGTGGCCGGCTCGCGCAGGCGGTCCTTGACCTCCTCCCACAGGGCGGCCGAGCGCAGGGCCGACTCGACCTCCGCCTCCAGCTCGCCGCGCGCCGCGAGCCCGCGCAGGCGCGGGCCGAAGGCGACGTTCTCGAAGATCGACTTCGGGAACGGGTTGGGCTTCTGGAACACCATGTTGATGCGCAGCCGCAGGAGGATCGGATCGACGCCAGGATCGAGCAGGTCGAGTCCGTCCGGGTGCAGGCGGATCTCGCCGCCGTAGCGCACGCCCGGGTAGAGGTCGTGCATGCGGTTGAAGCAGCGCAGGAAGGTGCTCTTGCCGCAGCCCGAGGGCCCGATCAGGGCCGTGATGGCGTGCTCGGGGATCGGCATCGAGATGCCCTTCAGGACCGGGCCGCCGGTGCCGTAGGCGAAGGTCAGCTCCTCGACCTCGGCCTTGACCCGGCGGTCCGCGGGGCGCAGCTCGTCCCTCACGGGCACCCGGCCGGCCGCGTGGGCGGGCAGCGTCCGGCCAGCGAACGGTGCGGAGGGCGCGCTCGGGAGACGGGGATCGGCGACATCGGCGACGGGGCTCGAATCGGTCACGGCCAGCCCTTCAGGCAGAGTAGCGCTTGCGCAGACGGTAACGCAGGAAGATCGCCAGCGCGTTCATGCCCAGGGTGACCGCCAGCAGCACCACGCCGGCGGCGGCCGCGTTGCTGAGGAAGCGCGGGTCCGGGCGCGAGACCCAGTTGAAGAGCTGGATCGGCAGCACGGTGAACTCCGACTCGAGCCAGGCCAGCGACACGAAGGGTGGCTCGCTGGTCACGGGCGAGGGCGGCAGGAAGGCGATGTAGGTCAGCGCCCCGATGGTGATCAGCGGCGCCGTCTCGCCGATCGCCCGCGAGAGCGCGATGATCGAGCCCGTCAGGATGCCGCTGAGCGAGCCCGGCAGGACCAGGCGGCTGACGGTCTGCCAGCGCGTCGCCCCGCAGGCGTAGGAGCCCTCGCGCAGCCCCTGCGGGATGGCGCGCACGCTCTCGCGCGTGGCCACGATGACGACCGGCAGCACCAGCAGTCCCAGCGTGATCCCCGCCGTGAGGATGTTGCGCCCGAAGCCGAGCTGGTAGACGAGCAGCCCGAGCGCCATCAGCCCCCACACGATCGAGGGCACGCCGGCCAGGTTGGCGATGTTGATCTCGATCGCGCCCGTGAGCCAGTTCTTGCGCGCGTACTCCTCCAGGTAGATGCCGGCCGCGACCCCGAGCGGCAGCGCGACCGTGGCCGTCACGAGCATCACCAGCGTGGTCCCGACCAGGGCGGACTTGATCCCGGCCTGCTCGGGGCGTCGCGAGGGAAAGGAGCTCAGGAACTCCGGTCCCAGGCGCGGCAGGGCGTCGCGCACGAGGTCCGCGACCAGCACCGCCAGCACGCCCAGGCACAGCACGACCAGCACCGCGCCCAGCACCGCGAAGGCCGCATCGGCCCGCCGCCGGCGCCGCAGGATGCGCGCCATGTCGGTCACTAGTAGACCTCCCGGAAGCGCTTGCGCAGCACGTAGCCGGCCACGTTGAAGACCAGCGTCATCAGCAGCAGCGTCAGGCCGGCGACGAAGATCGACTGGTAGCCGATGCTGGCGTGCGGCAGGTCGCCCAGGCTGACCTGCACGATGAAGGCCGTGATCGTCGCGGCCGGCTCGCGCGGGTCGAAGGTCAGGTTGGCCTGCATCCCGGCCGCCACGGCCACGACCATCGTCTCACCCAGCGCGCGCGAGAAGGTCAGCACGTAGGCGGCGCTGATCCCGGACAGCGCGGCCGGGTACACGACCCGCAGCGCGACCTGCAGGCGCGTCGCGCCCATGGCGTAGGCGCCCTCGCGCAGGGCCATGGGCACGGCGCGCATGGCGTCCTCGCCCAGGGAGGCCACGTAGGGCACCGTCATCAGGCCGATGACCAGCCCGGGCCCGAGCATGTTGAAGCCCGGCAGGTCCGGCATGAGCAGCTGCAGCGCGGGCGTCACGATCAGGAGCGCGAAGTAGCCGAACACGACCGTCGGGACGGCGCTGAGCAGCTCCAGCAGGGGCTTGACCACCTCGCGCAGGCGCGGCGAGGCGAACTCGCTCAGCCAGATGGCGCAGGTGGTCCCGACCGGCAGGGCCACGCACAGGGCCACGAAGGTCACCGTGACCGTGCCGGCCACGAGCGGCAGGATCCCGAAGCGCGGCTCGGCGAAGAGCGGCATCCACTCGGTGTCGGTCAGGAACTCGCCCAGCGAGACGTGCTCGAAGAAGCCGAGCGACTCGTACACCAGCGTGCCGACGATCCCGACCGTGATCAGGATGCAGAAGGCCGCCGCCACGAAGAGCACGACATGGGCCAGCCGGTCGACGAACCTGCGGCGCGCTCCGGAGGCGCGCGTCCTCCGGAGCTTCCGGGCCGCTGCGGGTCGCCCCGCGAGAGCTGCGCTCGCTTCGCTCACGGGCGGGTCGGCGCGGCTACTTGGGGCTCTTCTGCGAGGCCTCGGTCGCCACCTTGGGCTCGGTCACGAGCGGGCGCGAGAAGCACTCGTCGATGCGCAGCCCGACCTCCTGCTGGCCGCCGAAGGCCGTGCCGACCTGCCCGGCGGCGACACGCTTCTGGCCCTTCTCGTAGGCGTCGGCCGGCAGCGGCACGTACTTGACCTCGCTCACGAGCGGCGCCGCGTTCGCCAGGTAGAACTCGACGAACTTGCGGACCTCGGGGCGCTCCAGGCTCTTCTTGCTGACGTAGATGAAGATCGGACGCGAGAGCGGGTTGTAGGAACCGTCGCGGATGCTGGCCTCGCCGGGCGCGATGGGCTTGCCCTCCTTGTTCACGATCGGGACGGCCTTGAGCTTGCCCGCGTGCGGGGCGTAGTAGGCGTAGCCGAAGTAGCCCAGGGCGTGCTTGTCGGCGCTGACGCCCTTGACCAGCACGTTGTCGTCCTCGCTGGCGGTGTAGTCACCGCGGCTGGACTTGGCCTTGCCGACCGTGGCCTCGGTGAAGTAGTCGAAGGTCCCCGAGTCCGACCCGGCCCCGTAGAGCGTGAGCCTCTCGTCGGGCCACTCCGCGCGCACCTGCTTCCAGGTCATGACCGTGTTCTGGGCCGCCGGCTCCCAGATCTTCTTCAGGTCGGCGACCGTCAGCTCCTTCACGAAGTCGTTGGCCGGGTGGATCACCACGGTCAGGCCGTCGAAGGCCACCGGGAGCTCGATGTACTCGATGCCGTTCTTCCGGGCCTCGGCCATCTCGGCCGCCAGGATCGGGCGCGAGGCGCCGGAGATGTCGATCTCGCCGCGCACGAACTTCTTGAAGCCCCCGCCCGTGCCGGAGATGCCCACGGTCACGCGCGTGCCGGAGTGGGCGGCCTGGAACTCCTCGGCCACGGCCTCGGTGATCGGGAAGACGGTGCTGGAGCCATCGACCTTGACCGTGGCCTGGGCCGTCACGGCGGCGCCGGATCCGGCGAGGGAGGCGAGGAGGACGAGCGGACGGAGGGCGACAAGGCGCATGGGGATCCCCGGGTAGTGGGTCTTGGGCGCTCCCTCGACGCAGCCGAGGTCGACGCGGAGCGGGGTGACGTTGCTGGACGAGGGCGACGCTACCGGGGCCGCATGAAGGGAATATAAACGCGGCGCAGGGCTCCTCCGGAGCACGCGGAGCGCCTGGGAAAGGGCGAACCGGCGGCGGGTACGGGGTCGGCCCGTCCTGCGCCGGGCGGGCGCAGAAGGGCTCCCCCGACGGCCCCGTGAACGTCCCTTGACATGGCCGCGGCACCCACCGCGCGCGTCTCGCAGGAGGTCCGCCGGAAGTCTCCGGGCTAGACTCGCGCCGCCGAGCACATGCCGCCGACCGAAGTCCGTACCCCGCCCGCGGCGCTCGCGCGATCGCGCTCCATCCAGGTGGCCCTCCCGGCTCTCCTCCTGGCGGGGCTCGGCGCCTGCCGGACGAGCCCCGGGCCGCGCCGGCCGAGCTCGGCGCAGGAGCTGGAGCCGCTCGCGCCCGCGCTGCGCGCGGAGCTCGAGGACCCGGGCTTCCCGCTGAGCTGGCAGGTGGGCCAGGTACTCCTGCAGGGCTTCGGGGGCGTCAAGTACCTCTCGGACTTCCGGCTCGACGGCAACGGCAGCGGACCGATCGAGCTCGACGAGGACGAGGTCGAGGTCCTGCCGATGGTCGGCGGCGGCGCGCAGTGGAAGCTGACCGGGCGCGCCTTCGACCTCGGGCTGGAGGGGTTCCTCTCCTTCGCCGGGCGCTCGGACCTGGAGGCCTTCGCGGCGGGCGGCGGCGGCGCGGTCGTCGCGATCGACGTGAACCTGCTCCTGTTCGAGGCCTACGGCGGCGTCTTCGCCAGCCGCTTCCTGGGCGAGCGCGTGCGCCTGCACGGCGGCGTGGGGCCGCTGCTCTCGTGGGTGAGCTACGACCCGGACGACGACGACGGCGGGAGCGGCGACGACGCGGACGGTTCCGGCGGCGGCGCCTACGCGCGCGCCGGGCTCGAGTTCCTGCTGCCCTCGGGACGCCTGGCGGGCCTGGGCGTGCGCTGGTCGGAGTCGAGCATCGACCTGGGGCGCGAGCTCGGCGACCTCGAGCTGGGCGCGCTGGAGCTGTTCGTGTCCTACTCCTACGGCTACCAGCCGCGCCGCTCCTACGTCGGATTCTGATCGGGCCGCGCGACCAGCGGCAGGGCCACGCGGAAGTTCGAGCCGCGGCCCTCGACGCTCTCGACGCGCACCTCGCCCTCCATGCGCAGCACCAGGTTCTTGACGATCGAGAGGCCCAGACCCGTGCCACCTGCGGCGCGCGAGCGCGCCTTGTCGACGCGGTAGAAGCGCTCGAAGATGCGGTCGAGGTCGGCCGAGGGGATGCCGATGCCGGTGTCCTGGACCTCCAGCCAGCCGCGGCCCTCGGCGGCCACGAGGCGCACGGTGATGCGGCCCGGCGCGGCCGTGTACTGGATCGCGTTGTCGAGCAGGTTGTCGAGCACCTGGGTCATCGCCTCGCGGTCGCCGCGCACGCGCAGCGCGCGCGCGGGGCGCTCGACCGCCAGCGTCAGGCCCTTGGCCGCCAGGGCCGGCTCGCGCAGGCGCAGCACGCCCTCGAGGACCTCGCCCCAGTCGACCTCGGCGCTGTGCACGTCGAGCTGGCCCGACTCGATGCGCGCCAGGCTCAGCAGGTCCGTGACCAGGTTGGTCAGGCGCTTGACGTTGGCGTCGATGCGCTGGAGGAAGCGCTCGTTGTGCTCCTCGTCGCGCAGCGCGCCGGAGAGCAGCGTCTCGACGAAGCCCTGGATCGAGGTCAGCGGCGTCTTGAGCTCGTGCGAGACGTTGGCCACGAAGTCGCGCCGCACGCGCTCCAGGCGCCGCAGCTCGGTGATGTCGTGCAGGACCAGCACGAAGCCGCTGCGGCCGCCGCCCTGGAACGGGCTGGCGTGGGCCTGGAAGACGCGCTCCTTGCCGCCATCCTTGCCGCCCCGGAAGAGCTCGATCTCGCGCAGCTCGTGGGCCCCCGAGCGGTGCGCGCGCGAGACCAGCTCCTCCAGCTCGCGGATCGGGGCCAGCTCCCACAGCGAACGTCGCGGCTGGACCGGGCCGGCGACCTCGAGCAACTCGCAGGCGGCCCCGTTGATGAAGGCCACGCGGTCCTCCTCGTCGACCGCCACCACGCCCTCGATCATGCTGGCCAGGATCGCGCGCAGCTGCGCGTCCTCCTGCGACAGGGCCGCGATGCGGCGCGTGATCTCGGCCCCCAGCCCGTTGAGCGTGCGCGCCAGCGTGCCGAGCTCGTCCTCGCGGGCGATCCGCACGCGGGTCTCGTAGCGCCCGGCCGCCAGCTCCTCGGCCACGCGCGTCATCTCCGCGATCGGACGCGTGAAGCGGCGCGTGAGGAGGAGGCCGAGCACGAGCGCGAGCAGCACGCCGGCGCCCGTCCCGACCACGACCGACTGGCCCACCGCGCGCAGGCCGGCCTCCAGGTGCTCGGTCGAGAGCGCCACGCGGATGGTGCCGAGCGGCTGCTCGGCGGGGCCGATCCGGTGCGCGACGTAGAGCATCTCGACCCCGACCGTGCTCGAGCGGCGGCGCATCGTGCCGAAGCCCTCCCGGAGCGCGAGCTGGATCTCCGGTCGGTCGCCATGGGGCTCCATGGCGGCCGGGTCCTCGTGCGTGTCCCCCAGCACCGTCCCGTCGGCGCGCACCAGCGTCACGCGCGTTCCGGTCTGCGTGTGCAGGCGTCCCAGCTCGCCCGCCAGTCCCTTGTCGCCGGCCGCGAGCACGCGCGCGGCGAAGGGCTCGAGCACCAGGCACTGGTCGCGCAGCGTGCTCTCGTAGCTGGCCAGCTGGCTCGCGCCCAGGCGCCGGTGCGCCAGCCAGCCGACCAGCAGGCCGCTCACCAGCAGGACGGCCGCGTAGCCCCCGAAGAGGCTCCAGTGGAAGCGCGAGCGCACGAGGACGGGCGGCCGCGGGGAGCGCGCTTCCATGGACTTCGCGTCACCCGCCGCGGCCCGGGGGAGCGGGCGGGCGGCGGGTCAGTCCTCGCACTTGTACCCGACGCCGCGCACGGTCGCGATCATCTTGCCGGCGGTGCCCAGCTTCTTGCGGATGGCGCTGACGTGGACGTCGACGTTCCGGTCGACGATGAAGGCCTCGCCGGCGGTGATCTCGCTGACCAGCTCGTCGCGCGAGTAGACCCGCCCGGGGCGCTGCGCCAGGGTCCACAGCAGCCGGAACTCGGCCCGCGTCAGGGGCACGACCTCGCCCTGGCTCAGGACCTCGTGGCGCGTCGTGTCCAGCACCACGCCATGGAGCTCGACGCGCGTGCGGCCGGACTCGCCGCCGCCGCGCTGGGCCCGGCGCAGGAGCGCGCGCACGCGCGCCAGGCACTCGCGCGGGCTGAAGGGCTTGGTCAGGTAGTCGTCCGCCCCCATCTCCAGGCCGATGACGATGTCCGACTCCTCGCCCTTGGCGGTCAGCATCAGGACGGGGATCGCGCGCGTGCCGTCGCTCGTGCGCAGCCGGCGGCAGACCTCCAGGCCGTCCAGGCCCGGCAGCATCAGGTCGAGCACGATCAGGTCCGGCTGGTGCCGCTGGGCATCCGCCAGGCCACGCTCGCCGTCGCTCGAGACGAGCACGCGGAAGCCCTCGCGCTCGAGGTTGTAGCGCAGGAGCTCGACGATGTCGGGGTCGTCCTCGATGACGAGCAGGGTCGGCTTGCGCATGGAGAGAGGAGCGCGGGGCCGGAATCAGAGCAGCGCACCGTCAAGATCGCGTCAAGACCGGCTCGGGACCGGATCAAGGCGCGCGGCGCCAGCGGGCGCGCCGCGGCCCGCGCCGAGCCCTCAGCGGGGCTCGGCGGCGGCCGGGGGCGGCTCCTCCACCGGCGTGGGGGGCGACTGGCCCGCCTGGCCGCGCAGCAGCTCCTCGCGGCGCAGGGGATCCAGCCCCAGCTCCTGGGGGTCGACCTCGCCGCGCTCGGCCGGCCGGTAGAGCGGGACCTGGAAGCTGCCGAAGTCGATCGCGCCCTGCTTCGTGCCGAAGTCGGGGTCGATCATGCGCACGCGGTCCTTGCCCATGATCTCGGCGGCCGAGAGCTTCTTCTGGTAGCTGATCTCGGACAGGTCGGCGAAGTCCGGGTCGCGCAGGATGTGCGGCGTGACGAAGAAGTAGAGCGTCGTGCGCGAGTTCGTGTCGGAGTCGTGGCGGAAGAGCGCGCCGAGCAGCGGGATGTCCATCAGCCAGGGGATGCCCTCGCGCGTCTTCTGGTCCGAGTCGGAGATCACCCCGCCGATCACCATCGTGTCCCCGTCCGGGACGTTGACGATCGTCTTCATCTCGCGCGTCACGCGCGGCGGGGGCACGTTGCTGGCGGTCTGGAACGAGCCCACGAAGTTCGAGACGATCAGCGAGATGTCCAGGCGCAGGTAGCGGCTGGCGGAGATCGAGGGCGAGATCTCCAGCGTGATCCCGGCCTCCTGGAAGCCGGCGAAGGAGTCCTGCTGCGTGCCGACCGTGCCCGAGAAGGTCGTGGTCGTGGTCGGCTGCTCGTCCTTGGTCACGACCTTGGCCGAGCCGTTGTTGTTGACCAGCACGCTGGGCACGTTGAGCACGTTGGCGCCCGTCGTGCGCGCCGCGGCCGAGAGCAGGACCGGCAGGTTGACGTCGTCGCCCGAGAGGATCCCGGCCACGAGTCCCGCGCTCGGCTCGGTGGGAATGCGCTGGCCGGTGTCGAGGTCGATGGTCGAGAAGCCGAACCCCGTCACGCCGAAGCCGCCCTCGCCGGCGACCTCGCCCAGCGCCAGCTCGATCCCGATGTCGCGGAAGTCCGTGCCGTTGAGCTCGATCAGGGCGCTCTCGATCAGCACCTGGTCCTGGCGCCGGTCGAGCTGGCGGATCAGCTCCAGCACCTCGGCGTAGCGCGTCTTGTTGGCCGCGATCAGGAGCGCGTTGGAGGCCTCGTCGGCCACGACCACGACCTCGTTCGAGGTGCGCGCGCTACCCCCGCCGCCCCCCTCGGCCTGGGCCGGACGGCCCCCGGTCCCGCCGGCCGTCTGCCCGGTCAGGCGCTCGGCGCCCGAGAGGAACTCGTCCAGCACCTCGGCGATCTCGCCGGCCTTGACGTTCTGCAGGCTGTAGACGTGGAAGTTGCGCTCGGGCTCGATGACGTCCACGTCCAGGCGCGCGACCAGGTCCTTGATGCGCGGCAACTCCTCGGGCGTGGCCATGACCAGGAGCGAGTTCGTGCGCGCGTCCACCAGGATCTTGGTCTCGATCTCGCTGCCGGGCAGCAGGCCGGAGGCGGCCGCGCCCTCCGCCACCGCGCGCGGGCGGCGGTTGATCTGCTCCTGCTGAGCCTCGAGCA
>DASVAP010000421.1:0-6282 GCA_036376275.1 Planctomycetota bacterium
CGGTAGGCGTCGATCACGGCGCGCTCGCCCTCCTTGCCGGGGCGCGAGTTGCCGTGCTCCATGCCGACGATGCCCGTGAAGCCCTTGCGCGCGAGGTGCGCGAAGACGTTGCCGTAGTGGATCTCGCCCGTGCCCGGCTCGCAGCGGCCCGGGTTGTCGCCCACCTGGAAGTAGGCGATCTCGCTCCAGGCCTGGTCGACGTTGGGGATCAGGTTCCCCTCGGTGATCTGCTGGTGGTAGAGGTCGTCGAGGATCTTGCACCAGGGGCTGTCGACCGCGCGGCACAGCTCGTAGGCCTGCGGGATCTTGGTCAGGAACAGGCCCGGATGGTCGCGCCAGGGATTGAGCGGCTCGAGCACCATCGTCAGCTCGCCCTGGGCGCAGATCTCGGCCGCGCGGCGCAGGTTGTCGATCACGCTGGCGGTCTGGTAGCCCCACTCGACGCCGGTCGAGTAGCAGCCCGGCACGACCGTGCACCAGCGCGCGCGCACGCGCGCCGCGACCTCCAGGGCCTTCTGCATGTCGGCCTCGATGCGCTGGCGCGCGTCGGGCTCCCGGGAGGCGAAGGTCACGGCCCCGAAGTCGGCGTGGGCCACGAACACGCCCATCTCCATGCCGAGCTCCTCCAGCTTGCGCCCGATGCGCTCCTGCTCGGCCGGCGCGCGCCCGCCCATGCCGTTGTCCTCCAGCGCGCGGAAGCCCTCGGCGGCCATGAACTCGAGCTGGGCCAGCGGATCGTCGCCCGCGTGGTGGCGGAACATGCCGAAGTGCGGCGCGAACTTCAGGCCGAAGGGCGTCCCGCGCGGACGCGCGGGCGCGAGGGCCAGGGCGGCGGGCGCGGCCAGCGCGCCCTGGAAGAAGCGTCGTCGGTTCATGGGCGCAGCGGGGCGCTCACCGCGGTGGGGCGCGCGGGGGCGAGCGCGAAGCCCCGCGCGCACAGCAGCTCCTCGACCTCCGCGCCCTGCCCGGGATGGCGCGTCTCGATCAGCAGCGCGACGTCGACCGACCCGACCGGCACCTGCCAGCCGGCGCGGTAGTGCTGCACGTCGAGCACGTTGCAGCGCGTCTCCGCCAGGCAGGCGAGCACCTGGTAGAGCTGCCCCGGCACGTCCGGCAGGCGCAGCTCGAGCAGGTGCGTCGCGCCCTGGCGCGCGAGGCCGCTCTCGATCAGGCGCGCGAGCTGGTTCAGGTCGATGTTGCCGCCCGACACGACCGCGCAGACCTGCTCGTCGGCGCGCACGGCGAGCTTGCCGGCCGCCAGCGCGGCCATCCCGACCACGGCGGCGGTCTCGGCCACGACCTTGCTCTTCTCCAGCGTCTGCACGACCGCGTCGGTGATCTCGGCGTCGCTGACGGTGACGACCTCGTCGTAGTGTTGCTTCACCAGCTCGAAGGTGTGCACGCCCGGCGCCCCGACGCGGATGCCGTCGGCGATCGTGCGCGGCTGGGCCTCGACCACGCGCGTGCCGCGCGCGAAGGAGGCCGCCATGGGCGCCGCGCCCTCGGCCTGGACGCCCACCAGGCGCACCGCCGGCCGCACGGCCTTGACCGCCAGCGCGATCCCCGCCGCCAGGCCGCCGCCGCCGATCGGCACGACCACCGTGCGCACCTCGGGCAGGTCCTCCAGGATCTCGAGCCCGACCGTGCCCTGGCCCTCGATCACCAGCGGATCGTCGAAGGGATGGATCAGGGTCGCGCCCTGCGCGCGCGCCAGCTCCTCGGCACGGGCCTGGGCCTCGTCCCAGCTCGCACCGTGCAGCACGACCTCGGCCCCGTAGCCCTGCGTGCGCCGGATCTTGTTCAGCGCCGTCGCCTCCGGCATCACGATCACGGCCGAGGTGCCGAGCAGGCGCGCCGCCAGCGCCACGCCCTGCGCGTGGTTGCCGGCCGAGGCGGCCACCAGGCCGCGCGCGCGCTCCTCCTCGCTCAGGGACAGGACCTTCCACAGCGCCCCGCGCAGCTTGAAGGAGCCCGTGCGCTGCAGGTTCTCGAGCTTCAGCCACACCGGGCAGCCGGCGTGCTCGCTGAAGGTGTAGGAGTAGACCGTCGGCGTGCGGCGCAGGTACGCGCCGAGGGCGCTGGCCGCCTGGCGCAGGCGCGCCTCGGCATCGCGGAGGTCGGGCACGGGCATGCGGTGCACGCGATGATAGGGAGTGCCGGGGTCGCGCGCGCCGGCCGCGCCCTACACCAGCGCGCGGCTCGGCATCGGCAGCCCCTCGAGGAGCTGCGCCAGGCGCGCGAGCGCGAGCTCCACGTCCGCGCGCGCCTCCGGCGTCCCCAGGCACAGGCGCACGGCGTGCGGCGCGTGGGTCCGCGAGGCGGCGAAGGTCTCGGCCGGGCTGACCAGGACGCCGGCCTTCTCGGCCGCCACGGCCAGCTCCTCGCCGCGCCAGGGCTCCGGCAGGGGGATCCACAGGCAGGGCGAGTCGGGATGGGAGGGCGTTCCGAGGTGCCCGAGCAGCGGCTCGAACAGCGCGCGCCGCGCGCGCACCTCGGCGCGCTTGGCGGCCACCACGCGCGCCAGGCCGCCGTCCTCGATGAGCTGGCTCGCCAGCGCGGCCGTCAGGGCCGGCGTCATCCAGGTCAGGGCCGCCTGGGTCTCGCGCAGCCCGGCGAGCAGCGGCTCGGGCGCCGCCAGGTAGCCGATGCGCAGGCCCGGCGCGAGGCTCTTCGAGAGGCTGGTCACGAAGATCCCGCGCTCGGGCGCGAGCGCGGCGATCGGCGGCGGCGGCGCTTCCAGCAGGAAGCCGCTGGCGTCGTCCTCGAGCACCAGGAGGTCGTAGCGCTGCGCCAGGGCCGCCACGCGCTCGCGCCGCTCGCGCGCCAGCACGACGCCGGTCGGGTTGTGCAGGTTCGGCATGCAGTAGAGCAGCTTCGGGTTGCCGCGCCGGCAGGCCTCCTCGAGCGACTCGGGCACGAGCCCCTGCTCGTCGACCGCGACCGGCACCAGGCGCAGGCGGAAGAGCGCCGCCAGCGACTTGATCCCGGCGTAGGTCAGCTCCTCGACCAGCACGGTGTCGCCGGCCTTGGCGAAGGTCGCCAGCACCGCCGCCAGGGCCTGCTGGCCGCCGGTGGTCACGATCACGTGCTCCGGATCGGTCACCAGCCCCGCGCGCTCGATCCAGCGCGCGCCGGCCGCGCGGTGCTCGCCCTGGCCCGCCGGCTGGTAGCCCGCGTGCAGCGCCGCCGCCAGGCGCGCGCCGTTCGCCTCCAGCAGCGCCGGCGCATCGAGGCTGCCGGGCGGCAGCGCGATCTGGTTCTGCGAGAGGTCGATCGCACCGGCCGCGCGCCCGCGCACGCTGGGCGCGCGCGGCCGGGCCTCGATCGCGCGCACGAAGGTCCCGCGCCCGACGTGGCCCTCGACCAGCCCGCGGCGCGCGGCCTCGGCGTAGGCGCGCGTGATCGTCACCACGTTGACGCCCAGCGCGCGCGCCAGGGCGCGGTGCGTCGGCAGGCGCTCGCCGGGATGCACGCGCTCGGCCTCCAGGTCCGCCGCCAGCGAGTCGGCGATCGCCAGGTAGACCGGGCCGCGTGGGGACAGCTTGTGGGGCCGCCACATTGTCTGACTCACAAAGGTCCTCCTTGACCGGATTGTTCGCATGAGTCTATGCCTATGCAGCGCGGATCACCACCCCTGGAGGCGCCAGAATGCATACAAATCGGACGTCGCCGCCCACACAATCGGCCGAACCGCGCGAGGGCGCCTTCGCGCTGGAGCCCGAGGCCCTGCGCGCCTTCGCCCATCGCCTGGTGGACGACTACTGCGACGGCCTGGGCACCCTGGCGCGCGAGCCGGCCTGGCGCCCGATGCCCGACGAGGTGCGCGCGCGCCTCGCGACCGATCTGCCGCGACAGGGCCTGGGCCTCGCGCGTGCCTACGAGGCCTTCGCGCGCGACGTGCGCCCGCACCGCTACGGCAACATCCATCCGCGCTTCTTCGGCTGGGTCAACGGCTCGGCCCTGCCGGCCGGCGTGCTGGCCGACTTCCTGGCCTCGGCCATGAACTCGAACGTGGGCGGCTTCGACCAGTCCGCCGTGGCGGTCGAGGAGCAGGTCCTCGGCTGGCTGCGCGAGCTGTTCGGGCTCCCGCGCGCGGGCGACGGCATCCTGACCAGCGGCGGCTCGGTCGCGAACCTGCTCGGCCTGGCGGCGGCGCGCCACGCCCATGCACCCGACGCGCGCGAGCACGGCCTCGCCGGCGGTCCGCGGCTCGTTCTCTACGGCTCGGAGGAGAGCCACAGCTCGATCGACAAGGCGGTCGAGCTGCTGGGCCTCGGGCGCGCGAGCTTCCGGCGTCTGCCGGTCGACGCGCACTACCGCCTGCGGCTCGAGACGCTCGAGGAGGCGCTCGCCGCCGACCGCGCGCGCGGCCTCGTGCCCTTCGCGGTCGTCGGCAACGCCGGGACCGTCAACACCGGCGCGATCGATCCCCTGGCCGAGCTGGCGGCCCTGGCCCGGCGCGAGGGCCTGTGGCTGCACGTCGACGGGGCCTTCGGCGCGCTCGCCTGGCTGTGCCCCGAGCGCCGGGCCGAGCTGGCGGGCCTGCCGGAGGCCGACTCGCTGGCCTTCGACCTGCACAAGTGGATGTACCTGCCGAGCGACGTCGGCTGCGTGCTCGTGCGCCGTCCGGGCGGGCTGGCGCAGGCCTTCGCCAGCGAGGCGGCCTACCTGAGCGGCCTCTCCGGCGGCCTGACGGCCGCGCGCGGCGTGCCCTTCAAGGACCGCGGCATCGAGCTGACGCGCCGCTTCCGCGCCCTCAAGCCCTGGTTCGCGCTGCAGGTGCACGGCCTGGCGACCTTCGAGCAGGCCATTCGCGCCAACCTCGACCAGGCGCGGCACCTGGCCGCGCGGGTCGAACGCGAGCCGCGCCTCGAGCTGCTCGCGCCGGCCCCGCTGAACGTGGTGTGCTTCCGCTACCGCGGCGACGGCAGCCTTCCCGACGCGGCGCTCGACGCGCTGAACCGCACGCTGCTCGTGCGCCTGCAGACCGGCGGCCTGGCCGTGGCCTCGCACACCGTGCTGGGCGGCCGCTTCGCGCTGCGCGCGGCGATCACCAACCACCGCACGGACCTGGCCGACCTCGATCAGGTGGTGGCCGCCGTGCTCGCGCTCGGCCTCGCGCTCGAGCGCGAGGACCGCCCCCTTTCCACCCCCACGCGCCCATGAGCCCCGAGACCCTCGCGCCCCCGCCCTCCAGCCCCGCCTCGCCCCTCGCTCCCGACGCGCGCGCCACGCTCCAGGTCGGCCTGGCGCGCATGCTGTGCGGCGGCGTGATCCTGGACGTGACCACGCCCGAGGAGGCGCGCATCGCCGAGGAGGCGGGAGCCGCGGCGGTCATGGCCCTGGAGCGCGTCCCGGCCGACATCCGCCGCGAGGGCGGCGTCGCGCGCATGGCCGCGGTCGAGCGCATCCTCGCGATCCAGGCGTCGGTCACGATCCCGGTCATGGCCAAGTGCCGCATCGGGCACCTGGCCGAGGCGCGCATCCTGGAGGAGCTGGCGGTCGACTTCATCGACGAGAGCGAGGTCCTGACGCCGGCCGACCCCGAGCACCACCTGTGGAAGCACGACTTCCGCGTGCCCTTCGTGTGCGGCGCGCGCTCGCTGGGCGAGGCCCTGCGGCGCATCGCCGAGGGCGCGGCCCTGATCCGCACCAAGGGCGAGGCCGGCACCGGCGACGTGGCCGAGGCCGTGCGCCACCTGCGCAAGCTGCGTCGCCAGCTCGCGCGCGTCGCCTCCGCTCCGGTGGACGAGCTGCCGGCCGTGGCGAAGCGGCTGCGCGCGCCGCTCGAGCTCGTGCGCAGCGTGCACGCGCTCGGCCACCTTCCGGTGCCGAGCTTCGCGGCCGGCGGGATCGCGACGCCGGCCGACGCGGCCCTGTGCCTCGCGCTCGGGGCCGAGGCCGTGTTCGTCGGCTCGGGCGTGTTCAAGTCCGATGCCCCGGCGCGCACGGCGGCGGCGATCGTCAAGGCGACCGCGCGCTTCCGCGAGGCCGCGGTCGTGACCGAGGCCCAGCGCGAGACCGGCGCGGCCATGCCCGGCATCGCCGTGGCCGAGCTCGCCGCGCACCAGCGCCTGCAGGCGCGCGGCGCGTGAGCGCGGCGCCGCGCGTCGGCGTGCTCGCCCTGCAGGGCGCCAGCGCCCCGCACCTGGCGGCGTTCGCGCGCCTCGCCCTCGCGGCCCGCCCGGTACGAGCGCCCGCCGACCTCGACGGGCTCACGCACCTCGTGCTCCCCGGCGGCGAGTCGACCACGCTCCACCACCTGCTCACGCTCTTCGGCCT
>DASVAP010000002.1:0-3748 GCA_036376275.1 Planctomycetota bacterium
CAGCCGATCGGCACGTGGAACCAGTGGCTGGCCACCATCTTGGCGCCCACGAAGGCGAGCACGAGCCCGAGCCCGTACTTCAGGTAGTGGAACCGGCCCATGAAGTCGGCGAGCAGGAAGTAGAGCGCCCGCAGGCCGAGGATCGCGAAGATGTTCGAGGTGAAGATGAGGAAGCTGTCCTTGGTGATCGCGAAGATCGCCGGGATCGAGTCGACGGCGAAGATCACGTCCGTCACCTCGACCAGGATCAGGGCCATGAACAGCGGCGTGGCGAGCAGGCGCCCGTCCACGCGCGTGAAGAAGCGCTGACCGTCGAGGTGCGGCGTCGAGGGGATCAGGCGCCGGGCGAGGCGCATGGCCCAGCCGTCCTCCGGACGCATCGTCTGCGCGCGCTGGAAGTAGAGCTTGAGCCCGGTCAGCACCAGGAACGCCCCGAAGACGTAGATCAGCCAGTGGAAGCGCGCCAGGAGCGCCACGCCCGCGAAGATCATCGCGGCCCGCATGCCGAGCGCCGAGAGGATGCCCCAGAACAGCACGCGGTGCTGGTAGAGCGGCGGGATCCCCAGCGCCCCGAAGATCACCACGAAGACGAAGATGTTGTCGACCGAGAGCGACTTCTCGATCAGGTAGCCCGTCAGGAACTCCAGGCCGCGCTCGGCCCCGAAGCGCCAGGCCACGAAGGCGTTGAAGGCCAGCGCCAGCGCGACCCAGGTCACGCTCCAGCCCAGGGCCTCGCGGAAGGAGACGACGTGCGCGTGGCGGTGGAAGACCCCCAGGTCCAGGGCCAGCATCAGCAGCACGAACAGCAGGAACCCGCCCCACAGGAGCGGGCTGCCGATGGTCGGGAGGGTCTCGGAGGCGGTCAGGAGGGCGGCAGGCATCACTCCATTGGATCGGCCCCGGGCACCCCGCAGAGCCGAGATAGTCTTGCGACTTCACGTCGAGTTTCTCTACACATCAGGCTCCATGGAATGGCTCAACTACCATCACCTGCTCTACTTCTGGCTGGTCGTGCGCGAGGGCGGCGTGGCCCGCGCGGCCGAGCGCCTGAAGCTCTCGCACCCCACCGTCAGCACGCAGGTCAAGCAGCTCGAGCGCGCCCTGGGCGAGCGGCTGCTGGTCAAGCAGGGCCGGCGCCTGGTCCCGACCGAGGTGGGCCAGATCGTCTATCGCTACGCCGAGGAGATCTTCGGCCTCGGCCGCGAGCTGCTCGACACGGTCAAGGGCCGCCCCGGCGTGGGCCCGCTGCGCCTCGTGGTCGGGATCTCGCAGGCCATGCCCAAGCTCGTCGCGCGACGGTTGCTTGAGCCGGCGATGCGCGGGAAGGGGCTGACGGGCGTGCACCTGGTGTGCGTGGAGGACCGCAACGAGCGGCTCCTGGCCGAGCTGGCCGCGACGCACCTCGATCTGGTGCTGTCGGACGCCGCGGTCCCGCCCTCGGGACCGGTGCGCGCCTTCAACCACGCGCTCGGGGAGTGCGGCGTCACGATCTTCGGCACGAAGGAGCTGGCCGCGCGCCACCGGCGCGACTTCCCGCGCTCGCTGGAGGGCGCGCCGCTGCTCCTGCCGACCGAGGGGTCCCACCTGCGGCGCGCCCTGGAGCAGTACCTCGACGAGCAGCGGCTGCGCCCGCGCCTGGTGGGCGAGTTCGAGGACACCGCCCTGATGGGCGCCTTCGGCCAGGACGGCTTCGGCCTCTTCCCCGTGCCCAGCGCGGTCGAGGACGACGTACGCCGCCAGTACGAGGTCGAGGTCGTGGGACGCCTCCCGGAGGTGCGCGAGCGCTTCTTCGCCATCTCGGTCGAGCGCCGGCTGAAGAACCCGGCCGTGCTGGCGATCTGTGATGCGGCGCGCAGGCGCCTGTTCCGAGATTGACGGCGTTCCGAGACTGACGGCGTTCCGAGACTGACGGCGCTCCGTGATCGACGGGCGCTCCGTGATCGACGGGCGCTCCCGGGCACTCACGCGAGCGTCGCACCGCTGCCAGCCTCGAACTGCGCGGCTTGGACAGGCCAGGACGTGCGGCATCGACTCATCCGCTCGCACCGATTCCTGGTTCGCGCCGGAGCGGAGCAGCGCGCGGCGCTAGCCTGGACGGCCGCGGTGACGACCATGCCCGACCAGGACGGATACAAGCCGACGACGCGCCTCGTGCACGGCCCGGCCCACTCGGCCAAGTGGGACTTCAGCCACCACGTCACGCCGCCGCTCTCGTCCTCGACGACCTACCGGCTCGACTCGGCCCGGCGCGGCGCGCGCGGCTTCAGCGAGTTCGGCCGGCACGTCAAGGACACCGGCGAGGCGCCGGTCTACATCTACGACCGCCTGGACGAGCCGACGCGCTCGATCCTGGAGGGCGAGCTGGCGGACATCGAGGGCGGCGAGGCCTGCGCGACCTTCGCCTCGGGCATGGCCGCGATCTCGGCCGCCCTGACCTGCGAGCTCGGCCCGGGCGACGAGGTGATCGCCCACCCGGTGCTGTACGGCTGCACGCACTCGCTGCTCGCCACCTGGTACCCGCGCCTCGGCTTCCGCGTGGCGCGCCTCGACCTGAACGACGTGCAGGCCCTGCGCGCGCGGATCCGGCCGGAGACGCGCATCCTGTACTTCGAGTCCCCCACCAACCCGACGCTGGAGCTGATCGACATCGGCGCGCTGCGCGCGCTGGCGGACGAGGTCAACGAGTCGCGCGGCCCCGAGCGCAGGCTGCTGGTCTACATCGACAACACCTTCGCCACGCCCTTCGGCCAGCGCCCGCTGGCCCTGGGCGCCGACGTCGTGCTGCACAGCCTGACCAAGAACGTCGGCGGCTTCGGGACCGAGCTGGGCGGGGCCGTGGTCTGCCCGCGCTCGATGCTCCCGCGCCTCCTGCTCTACCGCAAGGACTTCGGCGGCATCCTGAGCTCGAAGTCGGCCTGGGCGATCCTGGTCTACGGCCTGCCCACGCTCGCCCTGCGCATGAAACGGCAGCAGTACAGCGCGCTCAAGATCGCGAGCTGGCTCGAGGACCAGCCGCACGTCGCACGGGTCGTCTACCCGGGGCTCGCCAGCTTCCCGCAGGCCGAGCTGGCGCGCCGCCAGATGGTCGACTTCGACGGCGACTTCGCGCCGGGCAACATGATCTTCTTCGAGCTCGACCCGGCCCGCGTCGAGGCCGAGGACTTCGTGGACGAGATCGCCGCCAGCGCCTACTCGGTCACCCTGGCCGTCAGCCTCGGCCACACCAAGACCCTGATCGAGATGCCGGCCAGCATGACGCACTCGTCCTACGCGGCCGGCGAGGCCTCTCCGCCGCGCGCGATCCGCCTCTCGGTCGGCCTCGAGAGCCCCGGCGACGTCATCCGCGACCTCGGAGCCGCGCTGCAGGCCGCCGGGAAGAAGCGCGCCCCCGCGCGCCGGCCAGCACGGAAGGGTGGCTGACGTGGCCGCGCCCTTCGACGAGGCCACCTTCCGGCGCCTCTCCGACGAGTGCCTGGCGACCCACGCCCGCTGGGCGGCGCAGTTCGACCCGGACGAGCTCGACTACCGCGAGACCGACGGCGTGCTCACGCTCGAGTTCGCCGACGGCGCGCGCTACGTCCTCAACCGCCAGTCCGGCAACGGCCAGATGTGGTACGCCGCCGGCGCGCGCGCCTGGCACTACACCTGGGACCCCGGGCGCCGCCAGTGGCGCGACGACCGCGACGACCACGAGCTGGGCGCCAACCTGCGCCGCACGGTGGCCGAGAAGCTCGGGCGGCCGGTCGAG
>DASVAP010000009.1:0-4408 GCA_036376275.1 Planctomycetota bacterium
CGCGAGCTGCGCGCCGAGGGCTTCTACGAGCGCTTCCCGGCCAAGGGCCAGGTCGAGCGCGTCGCCCGCATCCACCGCGAGCTGGCGCGCCACGCGAAGATCGAGCCCACGCGCCGCAGCAAGGGCGAGTGATCGCCTCGGCCGCGCGGGACGCCGCGAAGGCGCCGACCGCGGGCGCGCATGCTCTCCTGGCAGGATCCCGCAACGCCCCGCGTCCGCGGCTGCCAGAAGGGCATGCGTCAGAACCAGCGCAACCGTTCCTCCTGGTCCACCGCGCGCAGGAGCGAGAGCGCGGTTGGACCCGGAGGCTGCCTCGACGCCGGATTGCACTCCACCACCGAAGGCTCTGGCACAGGCCGTGCGACGGGCAGAGGCCCAGGCGGGTCGCCTCGTTCCAGGTCGACACTCATGAACCAGAAGCCCGGCAAGAAGGCGATCCTTCCCCTGCTCCTGGCTGCCGCGAGTCCGCTCGCGGGCACGGCGGACGCAGCCCTTCCGGCGGCGGCTCCCCTCGCGAGGGTTCTCGACGAAGGGCCGGTGGATCAGGCGCTCGCGCTGCTCGGACCAGGTCCGCTCACCGTCGGGCCCTACCGCTTGCTGCGCGAGCTCGGTGCCGGCGGGATGGGCAGGGTGTATCTCGCCGAGTCGACCGGCCCCGTACGGCGGCGCGTGGCGCTCAAGGTCCTCCGCGAGGGGCTGTTCGCTCCCGAGTTCGCCGCGCGCTTCGAGGAGGAGCGTCGGGCCCTGGCGGCGCTGGAGCACGACCACGTGGTGCGGCTCTTCGACTCCGGGCAGGACGCCGATGGACGTCCGTGGCTGGCGCTGGAGTACGTCGAGGGCGAGCCGATCACGACCTTCTGCGATCGGCGCGGCCTCGACGTCGAGGCCCGCCTGCGCCTGTTCGTGGAGGTGTGCGCCGCGGTCAACCACATGCACCAGCGCGGCTTGCTGCATCGCGACCTGAAGCCGGCCAACATCCTGGTCAGCGAGCGTGACGGGCGCTTCGTGCCCAAGCTGATCGATCTCGGGCTCGCGAGCCGGACCGGAGCCGGCGACGCCGAGGATGCGGTGGTGGGCACGCCGGCGTACATGGCGCCCGAGCAGCTCTGGCTCGGCACCGCAGAGCTCGACCAGCGCTGTGACCTGTTCGCCCTGGGGCTCGTGCTGCGCGAGCTCCTGATCGGCGCCCGTCCAGCCCGGGCCGTTCCTCTGGACGTCCTTCGCCAGGCGACCCTGCGCGAGCGACCCCTGCCGAGCTCCGAGCTGCGCGGGCTCGGAGGCGAGGCTGTCGAGGTCGCACGACAGCGCGCCAGCAAGCCCGGGAGGCTCGCCCGCCGCCTGCACGGCGCGCTCGATCGCATCGTGCAACGCGCCACCGCCGTCCCGCGTGGCGAGCGTCAGGACTCGGTCGCGGCCCTGGCGAGCGAGGTCGAACGGGACGCGCGGCGCCACTCCGCCTGGCAGCGCGCCCGTGTCGTGCTGACCGTCGGCGCCTGCGCAGCGGCTGGCGGCTTCGTCGCCGGCGTGCTCGCGGGGATGCCGGGCTGACCCGCGACGGCCGCAAGCCCGCGAAGATCGCCGTCGGGCCTTGCAGCTCACCCCCGCGCGAGTCCACAGTGGGGCCACGGCGGCCAGGCATTCGCCGCCGCTTCTCGGAGCGCATCGGTGCTCCGCTTCGAAACCCGGGACCCGAGGAACCGCAGGGGGGAACTGCTTGCCCGAGCCCACCGCCGACCATCGTCTGTGCCCGACGCGCGCGAGCGGCGCGCACACCCTGATCGCCCACTGGATCACGCCCGTCGCGTGCCTGGCCCGCCAGCGGGCCAACTACCACAAGTGCCCGACGTGCCAGTACCTGGGCCTGCCGGCCGAGGCCGTCGTGCCGCTGCCGGTCGAGGCGCCGCGGGAGGAGCTCCCGGTCAGCGCCACGCCCGTGCGCCGGGCGCGCTCGAAGAAGAAGTCGAAGCCGGTCGAGCCGGTCTGAGCGTCCTCTTCCGCGCCGCCGCGCGGCGGCGGCGCCGGAGAGGCCGCTGAGGATCGTCCCGGCGCGCGCGGAGCGCGCGCCCTCCGCCACGGCAACGTCTCCGCCGCGGCTCAGAACGCCGACTCGACCAGCGTTCCCCGCAGCTCCTGCCAGACCTCCTCGGGCGCCGTGTGCACGCCCGTGGCGTGGCATGCGTCGCAGCGCGTCCGCGCCGCGGCCTCGAAGGCCGGCTCGATCCCCGGCCGCGCGACGAGCTGCTCCTCCGTCCTCTCGAGCGTCAGCTCGCTCGCCTCGCCACCGCCCACGGCGAGCGGCGCCTCGCAGCGCGCCCCGCCCCTCCGCTCGGCGCACAGGACGTACTCGCCGGGCCGCAGCGTCAGCACGCGCGGGCCCTCCGGCTCGAGGCCCGTGACGCGCCCGAAGACGTCCGGGTGCGCGCTCCACAGCACGAGCGTGGGAGCCGCGCCCGCGCCGGTCTCGGCGATGCGCAGCTCGCCCGGGTCCGCCACGCGCTCGCGGCCGAGGTCGAGGGGCCCGTGGCCGGCCGGGTCGATCCAGACCGTGCCGAGGTCGCGCCAGGCGCGCGCGCTGCCGAGCTCGACGCGATAGGCGCCGGCCGGGAGGTCCGGGACGAGGAAGGTGCCGGCCTCGTCCGGGGCGCTCGTGAGCGCGACGAGGCCGGTCGCGAGCTGGCGCAGGCGCAGCTCGGCCTCCTGGAGCGGCTGATCGGTGGCGTCGATGAGGCGCAGGTGGACGTCGCGCATGGCGAGCTCCTCCGGCGTGAGCTCGAGCGTACCGACGTCGGTGCCGGCGAAGAGCGGGCCGAGGACGCGGGTGGGGAGCCGCTGACCCGCGGGCGTCACGTGCAGCTCGAAGGCGCCGGGCGGGAGGTTCGGCAGCGCGAAGCGGCCGTCATCGCCGGTGCGCGTCGCGTCGCACCACAGGGTCGCGGAGTCGGTGCGCCACAGCTCGACGCGCGCGCCGGCGTGCGGGGCGCCGCCGGGGAGGACCAGCCGGCCGCCGAGCTCCGCGCCGCGCTCGAGCACCGGGTTCCAGGCCAGCTCGTCGCCCGCGGCCAGCGTCACGCGCGTCGTGGCGCGACCGTGGTCGCCGCCGCCGGCCTGCAGCGCGAGCTCGCCCGGGCCCAGGCCCTCGAGGACGAAGGTGCCGCTCGCGTCGGTGGTCGCGCGGCCCGCCGGAAACTGGTCGGGGATACCCCAGGCGACGAGCGCGCCGGCCACGGGCCTCCCGGCGGCGTCGCGCACGACGCCGCGCACGCTCGCCTTGCGCTCGGGCTCCTCGTGCAGAGCCACTGCGGCGGACAGCACGAGCTCACGCACCCTGACCTCCTCGAGCCGCAGCCGATCCTCACGCAGGCGATCGATCAGCGCCCCCCTGGCCCACCTGGCGCGCTCGCAGGCCTGCGGCGGCGGCGGGTCGACGAAGAGGCTGCGGCCGTCGGGACGCACGAGCATCTCCGGCGCCGAGTCGAGCCCGCCGTTACCCGGCCCGTGCAGGCGCGCGGCGAGCACCGCGGCGACCTGTTCCAGGTGAGTCCGGCTCTCGGTGAGCTCGAGCGAGGCCTCCTCGACGACCGGCTCGTCCTCGAAGCGGAACCGCAGCGGGCCGGCGTCCCCGAGGCTCCGCACCTCGATCGCATTCCCGCGCACGAGAACCCGTGACGCCGACGGGAGCCCGACGTCCACCGCCAGCTCGCGGCCGGAGAGGAGCTCCACCTCGCGCAGGAGCGTCGCGTGCCCGCGCCTGACGAAGGCGAGCGTCAGCGGGAGCTGCGCGCGGCGTCCGTCGAAGGCGACCGTGAAGCGTCCCTCGGCGTCGGTGGTCGCCGCGTGGTTGAAGGGGAAGAGGCGCGGCGCCAGGTACACGCTCACGCCCTCGAGCGGCAGGTCGTGCGCGTCGCGTACGCGCCCGGCGATGCGGAAGGGGAAGGCGGCCTCGGGCGGGAAGGCCTCGAGCACGTCCGGGGCCGCTGCGGTCGGAGCGGCGGCCTCGCGGCGGGCTCCGTCGACCACGCGCTCCGTGTCGGTTCCGTCCGGCAGCTCGGCGGCCTGCGCGCCACCCGCCTCGCGCCCGGAGGCCCGGCCGCTTGCAGCGTGCGCGGCGGTGCTCGCGACGTGCTCCTCCGGCGGCGACGAGCTCGCTTGCCACCAGGCGAGCACCCCGGCGCCCAGCACCACCGTCGCCGCGGCCAGCGCGAGCCACGGAGCGACGGCGAGCGAGCCTGCCGCCGCCGCGCCGCCCGTGACGAGCGCGGGGGAACCGAGCCCCGCCAGGGCCGCCAGCCCGCGTCGCCGCGCCGGCTCGTCGCCGCGGAACTCCGCGCCGAGCTTCAGGCGCAGCTTCTCGAGCCCGCGCGCGAGGCGGCTCTTGACCGTCGCCAGCGGCACGCCGAGCTCGTCCGCG
>DASVAP010000022.1:0-14381 GCA_036376275.1 Planctomycetota bacterium
CTCGAGGCCCCACGCGGTCCGGACGCTCCGCGAGCGCGCGAAGCGCGCGACTCCGGACCGCGTGGCGCCTCGAGAGCTCGACTGCACGGCGCCACGGGTCCGGCGGTAGCGCCACGGAGCAGCGGCGGGGCCCCGACGGGCGCGCAGTCTCGTCCCAGCCACAGGACCCCCGACCGCCCCGCCCCCAAGCTGCCCGACAAGCCGCTGCCCTCCGCCCACGCCAAGCCCGAAGCCCCCCGGAAATGAAGAAGGACCCGGCGGGGCGCCCGAGGGCGCGACGCCGGGTCCTCGTGAGGGCTGCACTCCGCGCCTAGCGCGGGATCAGGCGTGCAACTCCCGTCGGGTGCACGGGATCAGCTGTGCAGCCCCTTTGTACTGACACTCTTCATGTCTGGATCACCTCCGTTTCAGCAGGCCTCCCCGGCGTGCAGGGGTGTCGTGCCCCACCCGCCGAGCTCCTTGCCAACGCTCCGGCGTCCCGGGAGCGAACAGTGACCCGCGCTCGGGAAGCCGCGAGGCCCCCGGGCCCGAGCCGCCGGCGCGGGGTGACCGCGCCGACGGGCCCCATCTTGGCTCGCGCGCCCCGGGGGTCAAGGGCCAGGCTCCGCGAAGAGCTCCTCCAGCGCCCGCTGCGAGGCCGAGCGGAAGGTGCGCTGGGGCACGCCGGCGAGGCCGCGGTGGCCCAGGCCGTCCTGCAGCACCTCCAGCAGGGCGCCGCGCTCGAAGGCGCCCGGGTCCGCGAGCACGTCCGCGCCGGCGATCAGGAGGTCGGCGCGCTGGCCGGGGACGAGCGTGCCCGTGCCCTCGGCCCCGATCTCGCGCGCGGCGAGCCCGGTCGCGCCGTACCAGGCGCGCAGCGGCGGCAGTCCATCGCGAACCAGGTGCACGAGCTCCATCCAGTTGCGCCCGTGCATGCCGGGCCACACCGCGTCGGTGCCCATCAGGATCGGGAGCTCCCCCGCCAGGGCCTGCTGCACGGCGCGCGCGTGGTGCTCGTTCACCTGCGCGACCTTGGCCATGACCTGCGGCGGCAGGCCCTTCGCGCGCGTCAGCTCGGCCAGGGTCCAGGAGGTGGGCGTGACGGTCGCGCCCAGCTCGTGGGCCAGGTCCACCAGGCGCGCGTCGAGGAAGGAGATGTGCTGCAGGTCGTGCACGCCGTGGCGCAGGGCGAGCTCGATGCCCGAGGCGCTGTGGGCGTGGGCCGCGACGCGCAGGCCGCGCGCGCCGGCCTCGTCGCACAGCGCGGCGAGCTCCTCGGGCGTGAACTCGCGGTGCTCGAGCTTGTCGCCGGGCGAGGCCACGCCCGGGCTGGCGCAGACCTTGATCAGGTCGGCCCCGCAGGCGGCCAGCTCGCGCACGCGCTTGCGGCACTCCCACGGGCCGTCCACCAGGCTCGACGGACGTCCCGGCGCGGGCGGCCACAGGCGCGAGAGCTCGGCGTGGCAGCGATCGGGCCCGCGGAAATCGGCGTGCCCGCCGGTGGTCGAGAGCATGCACACCGAGATCTTGAGGCGCGGGCCGAGCAGCACGCCCTCCTCGACGGCGCGCTTCATCCAGTGCGTCGCGCCGCCCACGTCGCGCAGCGTGGTCACGCCCCCGTCCACCAGGGTCGTGTGCAGCACCTTCTCGACCCACAGCGCGGCACTCGGGCCGTTCATGCGCTCGATGTCGCCCGTGCGCAGGCCGAGGATCGTCACGTGTCCGTGGCAGTCGATCAGCCCGGGGGTCACGAAGCGCCCGCTGCAGTCGACGCTGCCGGGCGCGCGCAGGGTCTCGGCGCGGTGCGGCGCGATCGCGGCGATGCGGCCGCGCTCGATGGCCACGTCCACGCCGGCGTGCAGCGCGCGCGGCTCGGCCGAGGTGCCGTCGTAGAGGCGGGCCACGTTGCAGAGGATCGTGCTCATGCCTCGGGCTCTCCCGAGCGCGTGCGCACGCGCGCCACGGCCACGCGCCAGCGGGCCAGGCGCTGGGCGCGCTCGTCCGGCGCCAGCTCCGGCCGGAACTCGCGCACGTCGTCGCGCAGCGCCGCCGGCGTCGCCGGATCCGACCACAGCCCGATCCCCAGGCCCGCCAGGGCCGCGGCCCCGCGCGCGGTCGCCGCCAGGTCGGCCGGACGGCGCACGCGCACGCCCGCCAGGTCGGCCTGGAGCTGCATCAGGAGCTCGTTCTCGGCCGCGCCGCCGTCCGCCAGGCAGGTTTCCACGGCGAGCCCGCTCTCGGCGCGCAGGAGCTCGATCACCTCGGCGTTCTGGAAGGCCAGCGCCTCCAGCGCGGCCCGCGCCAGGTGCCCGCGCGAGCTGCCGCGCGTCAGGCCGAGGATCGCGCCGCGCGCGTCGGCGTCCCAGTAGGGCGCGCCGAGCCCGGTGAAGGCCGGCACGACGAACACGCCGCCGGCGTCCGGGACGGAGCGCGCCAGGGGCTCGATCTCGGCCGAGCGCGCGATCAGGCCGAGCTGGTCGCGCAGCCACTGCACCAGCGCCCCGCACACGAACACGCTGCCCTCGAGCGCATACACCACCTGGCCCGCGCGGCCGACCGCCAGCGTGGTCAGGAGCCCACGCTGCGAGTCGCGCCGCTCCGCGCCGGTGTTGAGCACCAGGAACGAGCCGGTGCCGTAGGTCGCCTTGAGCGTGCCGGCCTCGAAGCAGCCCTGGCCGAAGAGGGCCGCCTGCTGGTCGCCGGCCACGCCGCGGATCGGGAGCGCGCGCCCGGCCGTGCGCTCCGGGAGCGTCGCGCCGAAGTCGCCGCTGGAGGGCCGCACCTCCGCCAGCCAGGCCGGCTCGACCCCGAACAGCGCGCACAGCTCGGGATCGAAGCGGCGCGCGTCGAGGTCGAAGAGCAGCGTGCGCGCGGCGTTGGTCGGCTCCGTGGCCCAGGTGGCGCCGCCGGTCAGGTGCGCGAGCAGGAGCGTGTCCACCGTGGCGAACAGGACCTCGCCGGCGCGCGCGCGGCGCGCGAGCGCGGGATCGTGCGCCAGCATCCACTCGATCTTCGTGGCGCTGAAGTAGGGATCGAGCACCAGGCCCGTGCGCCGGCGCAGCTCCGGGCCGCGCCCGGCCGCGCGCAGCTCGGCGCAGCGCGCCTCGGTGCGCCGGTCCTGCCACACGATCCCCGGCCCCAGGGCCCGCCCGCTCGCACGCTCGAGCGCGAAGACCGTCTCGCGCTGGTTCGTCAGGCCGAGGGCCGCCACCGCCCGCGCGCGCGGGTGGGCCAGGGCCTCGGCCAGGACGGCGTCGACCGCCCCCAGGATCGCCCCGGCCTCGTGCTCGACCCACCCGGGCCGCGGGAAGCGCTGCGCGAACTCGCGGTAGGCGCGGTGGAGCGGGCGCAGGTCCGCGTCGAACAGCACGGCCGAGACTCCGGTCGTACCCGCGTCGAGGGCCAGCAGGGTGGCGTCCACGGCTGTCGAGCGTAGGAACCGGCCGGGGACACGTCACGCGTGTGGTTCGAGGTCGAACCACCGAGGCGCGCAGGAGGAACCACGGACCGGAAGCGAGGGTGCCGATGCTGGCGCAGAGCGCCTCGCCTCCCTGACGCCTTTCCCGCGCTGGACTCCCAAGTGCGCGGGCCCCGGTCCCTGCGAGGGACCGGGGCCCGCCGAAGTGCACCGGAAGTCTGGTCTGGCTCCCGGATCAGAGCGTCGAGCGCTGCAGGATCGTCACCTCGCTGCGCCCGAAGTCGACCGCGATGCGGGTCTGCTGGGCGCGCAGTCCCTGCGCGTCCAGGCGGATCAGCGTGCCCTGGGCGCGCGGCGTCGCCGCCAGGCGCGCCACGGGCAGCGGGACGCGGTCGGGATCGAGACGCGTCGACGTTCCGCCCACCTCGAGCAGCGCGACGCCGCCCTGGAACGGAGCCCCGCCGCGGAAGAGCACCCGCAGGCCCGTGCTCGCCACGACCCCGCGGTCGAGGCCGATGCGGTAGTCGCCCACGAAGGTGACGGCGAACTCGCGCCGCGCGAGCTGGGTCACGACCACGCGCCCGGTGCCGCGCACCGAGCTCACCACGCCGCGCAGCTCGCGCAGGCTGCCCACCAGCGTGACGCCGGAGGTGGCGTCGACGACCGGCAGGCTGGTGACCTCCTCGCCCGGGGACGAGGCGTTGGTCGAGGGGTCGCTGCTCGAGCCGGAGGCGCCGCCGCCACCGCCCGTCCCGCCTCCGGCCCACGTGAGGCCGCAGAAGATCGCCAGCAGGAAGCTCGAGAGGAGCGGGGACAGCCCCGCTCCGCGCCCGCGAGGGGCAGGAGTCGAAAGGAAGGTCATGACGTCACCTCGTCGCCTTGGGACTCGGGGGAGGAGCCCGTGGGGTGTGCGAACAGCTCGGGGCAGGTGCGGAGCAGGGCCTCCGCCAGCCCCGGCTGACGATCGATCTGCGCGCGCGTGCGCGGCGAGCGCCGGAAGAGCTCGGCCACCTCGCCCGCCCGCTCGGGATGGCGGTCGAGGAGCGCGCGGAAGGCCGCCAGGCAGCGCTCGGGCCGCCGCAGGTCGGCGTAGTAGAGGCCCAGGTTGAAGCGCGCGAAGAAGAAGCGCGCGTCCTGGTCGGCCAGGCCCGAGGCCACGATCCAGCGGTTGCAGGCCAGGGCCTTCTTCAGCTCGCCCTCCTCGGCCATCAGCTTGCCGAGCTGGACGGCCGCGTGGGCGCGGTTGGCCTCGTCGATCGAGGAGCGGAAGATCTGCCGCAGCGTGCGCGCCGCGCGGATGCGCTTGCCCTCGTGGGCGTCGAGCCAGGCCAGGTAGATGCGCGCCTCCTCGTGCCCGGGATCGGAGGCGACCGCCTCCTCCAGCAGGCGCCGGCCCTTCTCGAGCGGGCTCTCGATGCGCTCCAGGCGCCCGTTCAGGAGGTGGCGCGCCTCGCTCCAGTCGATCCCGCCGAGCGCGCCGCGCCCGCTGGCCAGGACGCCGTCGACGAAGCCGCGCCCGCGCGTGCGCAGGCTGGCGACCTGGGCCGCCTTCTCGAACACGCGCACGCGGAAGCCCGGGTCGGCGCCAGCCAGGACGTAGGCCTTGCCGAGCTGGTAGAAGACCGTCGCCAGGCGCCGCACCAGCCCGCCGGCCTCGAGCTCGGCCAGCCCCCCGCCCAGCAGGGCCGAGGTGCGCGCCAGCAGGCCCTCGGGCCGCGCCAGCTCGCGGTGCGCGCGCACCTGGTCGCGCACGTCGTCGAAGAACGTCCGGCACACGCCGCAGTCCTCGAGGTGCGCGATCGCGCGCGCCCCGGCGACCTCGTCGAGCTCGCCGTCCACCAGGCACGAGAGGTCCAGCTGGAACTGGGCGCAGACCTCGGCCAGGTCGTCCACCCACCAGTCGGTTCCGTGCGGGTTGGTTCCGTGCGGGTTCATGCGTCCCGTTCCTCGCCCAGCGGGCATTCGTCCATCCGGTCTTCCATGGCGTGCGCTGCGGCCTCGAGCCGCTCCTGCGGGAGCCGCCGCGCGCCCGCGGGCTCGCGGGCCGGGCGCAGGTCCGGGGACAGGCCCTCGAAGACCCGGCGCATGGAGCGGTGGATCTTCCGCCGCGCGCGGAAGATCACCATCTTGAGGTTCTCGAGCTTGATCCCTAGTTCGCGAGCGGCCTCCCGGTAACTCAGGGCCTCGACCTCGACCATCTGGATCGCGCGCTGCTCGCGCTCCGAGAGCATCTGGAAGAAGCTCAGGTAGAGGAACAGGTAGTTGACGTAGACCCGCCGGCACTCCTGGGAGCTCTCGCCGTCGATCGCGTCGCGCACGGGCTCGACGGCCGAGGCGTCCTTCGGCTCCGCCAGGTCGTCCAGGGCCACCTCGCCGCGCCCGCTGCGCGAGAGCGAGCGCATGTGCTTGAGCACCGTGTTGCGCACGATGGTCGCCGTCCAGACCCGGAAGGCGTCGTCGCGCGCGCAATCGAAGCGGTGCGGATAGCGGTAGACGTTGAAGAAGACCTCCTGGAGCACGTCCAGGGCGTCGGCCCGGCAGCGATAGCGGCGCAGGCGCGCGCTGACCTGCTGGTAGAGGTGGGCCGCGTTGAGCTCGTAGAGGCAGGCGAAGGCGGCCCGGCTCTGGTGCAGCCGGAAGGCCTCCATCAGGCGCGTCGAGACCCGGTCACGGCGCTGCTCGGGGGCCAGCTCGACGTCGTCCAGGATCGCGCGGGCCTCCTCGACCGCCTCGGGGCCCACCTCCTGGCCCAGCTCGGCGAGCCGGGGACGGATCCGTTCGAGTCGCTCGTCGGCCGCTGTCCAGTCGAGCGGCCCGGCGGACTCGAACGCCCGCGTCACGCGCGGGCCTCCGCCCGGGCGGATGCCGGGCCGGTTTCCGGATGGAGCATTGGGGGTGAGCCGCGGGGGGACAGGGAGGGCGGGGAACCGCGGGAGCCGGACTCTACTAGCGCAAGGGTAGCGTAGTGGGAACACCCCCGGGGGTTACCGATTGTTCGATTTCGGCCCCCGAAAAGACCGCCCGCGGCGCCAGAACCCGCGCCGCCGGACCGACTTCCGGTGCCGGCGCGCCGCTACGATCGATTCCGTGGCGACCTCACGGACCGCGGCCGAGGTGCTCGAGACCGCGCTCGAGCTGGGCTTCGACCTGGCCGGCATCGCGCCCCTCGGCCCGCCCCCCGGCGCCGGGCGCTTCCAGGCCTGGCTGCGGGCCGGGCGCCACGCGGACATGGACTGGCTGGCGGAGAACGAGGCGCGCATCCTCGACCCGCGCCTGCTCCTGGAGGGGGGCCGCAGCCTGCTGGTCGTCGGCCTGGGCCACTCGCGGGCCGCGGTCGAGCTGCCGGATGGGGGGCGGGTGGCGCGCTACGCGGCCGGGCGCGACTACCACAACGTGATCGGGCGCCGGCTGCGGCGCCTGGCGGGGCGCCTGCGTGCGCGCGGGTTGCTCGGCGAGTGGAAGAAGGTCGTGGACGCCGGCCCCCTGCTCGAGCGCTCCCACGCCGCCCAGGCCGGGCTCGGCTTCGAGTCCAAGGCCGCCAACCTGCTGGCGCCCGGCTTCGGGCCCTGGTTCTTCCTGGGCGAGCTCCTGCTCGATCGCGAGCTCGAGCCCAGCGCGGGCCCGGCCGCCGGCTCCTGCGGCACCTGCCGGGCCTGCCTGAGCGCTTGCCCGACCGGAGCGATCGTCGCGCCGGGCGAGGTCGACGCGCGCCTGTGCCTCTCGTACCACACGATCGAGAACCGCGGCACGGTGCCGCAGGACCTGCGGCCGGCCCTCGGCCCGTGGGTCTTCGGCTGCGACGTGTGCTCGGAGGTGTGTCCGCTCGGGAGCGAGGCGCCGGACCTGGCGGCGCGCTTCGGGCTGCACCCGGCCGTGGCGGAGGGCTCGCTCGCCGGCTGGCTCGCCCAGGCCCCGGCCGAGCTCGCCGCGCGCCTCCGCGGCTCGCCGCTGCAACGCACCGGACGCACCGGACTGGCGCGCAACGCGGCCCTGGTGCTGGGCAACCAGCCCGGCGAGGCCGGGCGCAAGGCGCTGGAGGGGGCGCTCGCGGACCCCTCGCCGCGCGTGCGCGAGGCGGCCTTCTGGAGCCTGGCCCACGCCCATCGCGCCGACGCCGGCGTGCGCGCCCGGCTCGCGCGCGCGCTGGCGGCCGAGCCCGAGGAGCAGGCGCGGACCGACATGCGCGCCGCGCTCGAGCGCTGAGCCGCCGGCCACTGGATGCCGCAGGCATCCTTGGCACGGGGGCTCTGGATCGGCCGAGCGCGCGATCCTCGCGCGCCTTCCGATTCTCTCACGGTCTCTGAGCCGCCAGCTCCCGGGGGACTGCGAGGTGCCACCCCGCGCCGAGCGTCGCGCGCGCCCCACGGCGTCGAGGAAGCTCGACACCTCGCCCGGATCGGCCCGGAATGCCCCGCACGGCCGCCTGGGGTCCTGCGCAGCCCCTGCGAGCCCTCCAGGGCTGTCGAGATCGCTCGACAGCGCGGCCCGGGCGCGGGCCCGCCCCGGGCCCCCCATCGATGTCGCAACTCTCTACGGCAGCGCGCATTGCGACTTTCCACCCGGCTCGACCCGCGCCCTGCGCCGCGAGTTGCCTTGGAGCCCGACCCACCGAGGGACGGCCAGAGGAGACCCAGTTGAACCCGAGCGACTTCTACAACGACCGCAAGTACTGCGAGCACTGCCAGACCTACGTCTCCTACCTCCAGTCGACGGACCAGTCCTACTGCGTCCAGTGCGGCCACGCCGTGCGCCTCTTCTCCGAGACCGACTGGGTCGCCTTCAACGAGGCCCTCAAGGAGCGGCGCCCGAAGGGCGGCCGCCCGCCCAAGGATCGCCGCCGCGAGTCGGCCTGACTTCGTACACCCGCGCCGCACACGCGGGACGTTTCTCGCCTCAGGATCGGAAGGTTCCGATCGACCGGGGTCCGCCTGAGCGGACCCCGGTGTTGTTTCCGGGGCCATCGCGGGAGAGCCGGCCGAGGGAGGAGTCGCGCAGGGGATGCGCAGGCGCGGCGAGGAGAGAGCAGCCGGGGCCCTCCGTTCCTCCACCGTCGGCGGGCCCCTGCGGGCCCGCCGGGCGCGCACGCTTGACGCCCGCGCCGATCCGGGCGCCAATGCTCGTCTCCCGAGACTTCGCCCATGACCCAGGACGCTTCCCTCGACTCCCTCGACGTGCTCGGCGCCGTGCGGGCCCGCTACCAGCAGGGCGCGCGCGAGCGCGTGAACGAGCTGTGCTGCCCGGTCGACTACGACGCCACGCTGCTGGAGGTGCTGCCGGCCGAGATCAAGGAGCGCGACTACGGCTGTGGCGACCCCTCGCGCTTCGTGCGCGCGGGCGACGTCGTGCTCGACCTCGGCTCGGGCGCCGGGAAGATCTGCTTCATGGCGAGCCAGCTCGTCGGCGCCGGCGGGCGCGTGATCGGCGTCGACGCGACCCCGGACATGCTGGCCCTGGCGCGCAAGCACCAGCGCGAGGTGGGAACGCGCATCGGCTGGCACAACGTCGAGTTCCGCCACGGCCTGATCCAGGACCTGGCCCTCGACCTCGACCGGCTCGAGCGCTGGCTGGCTCGGCACCCCGTGCGCGGCGTGGCCGATCTCGCCCCGCTGGAGACCGAGAAGGCGCGCCTGCGGCGCGAGGAGCCGCTGGTGCCGGACGAGTCGGTCGACCTCGTGCTCTCGAACTGCGTCCTGAACCTGGTGGACAACCAGGACAAGACGCGCCTCTTCCGCGAGATCCAGCGCGTGCTGCGGCGCGGCGGGCGCTGCGCGATCTCCGACATCGTCGCGGACGAGGACGTGCCCCTGGAGCTGCAGCGCGATCCGGAGCTGTGGTCCGGCTGCATCTCGGGCGCGATGCGCGAGGATCGCTTCCTGGCGGCCTTCGCCGAGGCCGGGCTGCACGGGATCGAGGTGGTCGCCTACCAGGAGGGTCCCTGGGCCGTGGTCGACGGGATCGAGTTCCGCTCGATGACCGTGGTGGCCCACAAGGGCAAGGAGGGCCCCTGCTGGGAGCACAACGAGGGCGTGATCTACCGCGGTCCCTGGAGCGAGGTGCGCGACGACGACGGCCACGTCCTGCGCCGCGGCGAGCGCACGGCGGTGTGCCGCAAGACCTTCGAGCTCCTGACGCGCGCGCCCTATGCCGCCAGCGTGATCCCGGTGCCGCCGCTCGTGCCCGTGCCCGAAGGCGAGGCCCGGCCCTTCGCCTGCAGCGGCACGCGCGCGCGCGCCCCGGCCGAGACGAAGCTCGGCGTCGTGCGCCCCGACGTGGCCCCGGGCACCGGCGCCTGTGCCCCCGAGAGCGGCTGCTGTTGAGCCCGTCCGGCGCCGAGCGCCGCGCGCGCCTCGCGCGGGCGCGCCTGATGCTGCTCTTCACGCCCGAGCTGTGCCCGCCGGGCCGCCCTCCGCTGGAGGTCCTGGCGCGGGCCCTGCCCCACGTCGACGTGGTGCAGGTGCGCATCAAGGAGACGGGCCAGGCCCTGGCCCCGGCGCGCGCGACGCTGGAGTGGACCGAGCGCGTCCTGGCCCTGCGCGCAGAGGTCGCCCCGCGCGTCCTGGTGCTCGTCAACGACCGCCCCGACGTCGCTCGCACGCTGGGCGAGCGCGTGGACGGCGTCCACCTCGGCGCCGACGACGCGCCGCCGGAACTGGCGCGCGAGCTGCTCGGCGCGGAGGCCCTGGTCGGGCTCTCGACCCACACCGCCGCCGAGGTCGTCGCGGCCGAGGACCGCCCGGTGGACTACCTCGGCTTCGGCCCGGTGCATGCGACCGCGACCAAGGGCTACGCGGGTGGACTCGGGGCCGAGGCGGCCTGGATCGCGGCCCGCGCCAGCTCGCGCCCGCTCTTCCCGATCGGCGGCATCGACGCGACGAATGCGGGCGAGCTGACCGAGGTCGGTCGCGCGGCCGTCAGCCGGGCCCTGCTGGCGGCCGAGGATCCCGCGCGCGCGGCCGAGGAGCTGCTCGCGCTGCTCTCGGGCGACGCTTGAGCCGGCTCACAGGAGCAGCATCGCGTCGCCGTAGCTGTAGAAGCGGTAGCCCTGGTCGAGCGCCTCGCGGTAGAGCCCGAGCACGCGCTCGCGCCCGGCGAAGGCGCACACCAGCATCAGGAGCGTCGAGCGCGGCAGGTGGAAGTTCGTGAGCAGCGCGTCGGTGGCGCGGAACTCGGCGCCCGGCACGAGGAACAGGCGCGTCTCGCCCCTGCCCGGACGGACCTCGCCGCCGGGCTCGACCGAGCTCTCGAGCACGCGCACGACGGTCGTCCCGACCGCCACCACGCGCCCGCCGCGCGCGCGCGTCGCGCGCACGGCCGCGGCCGTCTCCGGCGGCAGCTCGAAGCGCTCGGCGTGCATCACGTGCTCCTCGACGCGCGCGCTCTTCACCGGCTGGAAGGTGCCCGGCCCGACGTGCAGCGTGACGCTGGCGCGCTCGATCCCGCGCGCCGCCAGGTCCGCCAGGAGCCCGGGCGTGAAGTGCAGGCCGGCGGTCGGGGCCGCCACGGCCCCCGGGACGCGCGCGTAGACCGTCTGGTAGCGCTCGACGTCCGTCTGGGCGTCGGGGCGCGTCACGTAGGGCGGCAGCGGGACGTGGCCCGCGCGCGCCATGACCTCCAGCGGATCGAGCACGCGCCCCGCGGCGTCCTCGAGGCGCACGCGCCACTCCATCGCCGGCGCGCCCTCCGGCGTGCGCTCGCGCGCCACCAGGCGCACGCGCTCGCTCCCACCCTCCAGCGCCAGACCCTCCTCCGCGCGCAGGCGCCGCGCGGGGTGCACCAGGGCGCGCCACTCGCCTTCCCTGCCGCTCGGCTCGACCAGCAAGAGCTCGACGCGCCCCCCGCTGGCGCGCCGCGCGAAGAGCCGCGCGTGCAGGACGCGCGTGTCGTTCAGCACCAGGAGGTCGCCCGCGCGCAGGAGCTCGCCCAGCTCGCGCACGCGCCGGTGCTGCGTGCGGCCGGGCCCGCGCTCGTGCACCAGCAGGCGCGCCTCGTCGCGCACCGCGACCGGGGCCTGCGCGATGCGCTCCGGCGGGAGCTCGTAGTCGAAGTCGGAGAGCCTCACGCGGGGGCCCGCCGGCGCCGGAGGAGCAGCTCCAGCAGGAACGCGCCCCCCAGCAGGGCGACGACCAGCGGGTACAGCCAGGGCGGCTCGACCCACAGGCCCTCGGCCCGCCAGCGCGCGAGCGGCGCGTAGAGGAGCGGCGCCAGGCTGGCCAGCGCGAGCCAGGGGAGCGACGGGCGCAGGGCGAGGAAGGGCACGCTCCAGGCGAGGTACCAGGGATGGAGCGTGGGCGTCAAGGCGAGGAAGCCGGCGCACAGCCAGGCGGCGGCGCGCGCCGGCTCGAGGCGCCGGCGCCAGGCCAGGAGCGCGAGGCCGAGCCAGGCCAGGAGCTCCACGGCGCGCGCCAGCCGGCGGGGATCGCTCCAGCGCTCGTCGAAGGCGAAGGCGCGCGCGAAGAGCGGCTCGAGCCAGCGGTGCAGCAGGCTGAAGGACTCCCAGCGGAAGGCGTACTCGCCGAGCCCGGCCACGCCCGGCAACGCGCCGGTGCGCAGCACGAAGGGGAGACACCCGAGCGCGAGCGCGCCGAGGAACACCAGGGCCGCGCTCCCCGGACGGCGCGCGCGACGGAGGACGAAGGGCGCGAAGGCCGCCGGCAGCAGCTTGATCAGCGCCCCCGCCGCGAGCAGCACCGCCGCCAGGTGCGCGCCGCGCTCCGCCAGGCGCGCGCGCGCCGGCACGCAGGCCAGCGCCGCGAGGGCGCACAGGATCGCCAGCGCGTCCAGGTGCGCCGCGCCGGCGAACTCCTGCGCCACCCACGGGTTCCAGGCCCAGGCCGCGAGCCAGGCGCGCGGACGGCCGCGGCGCGCGAGCAGGCGCGCGAGCGGCAGGCACACGAGCAGGTCCGCACAGCCGTACAGGAGCCGCAGCGCCAGGCGTGCGCGCCCGGGATGCTCGGCGCCGTCCACCAGCGCCACCAGCGCGGCGTGCAGCGCCTGCGCCAGGGGCGGGTAGGCGGCCGGCACCTCGGGATGGTTGAGCCCCGCGTGGAGCTCGCCCCAGCGCGCGCGCTCCGCCGCCAGCTCCGGCGCGGCCGGGGCCAGCCGGTAGGGATCGAGCCCCTCGGCGACCAGCGCGCCCTCCCAGACGTAGCGGTTCACGTCGTCGGAGAGCGCGAGCTCGCTCGCGAGGAAGCCCACACGCAGCGCCAGCGCGCCGCTCGCCAGCACCACCGCCAGCGCGAACGAGTCCGGCACGAAGCGCGCCCAGGCCAGCGCCCCCCACCAGCCGAGCGTGACCAGCGCCAGCGCCAGCCAGGCCGCCGGGCGCGCGAGATCGACCGGCCCGAGCGCGATCCACAGGCCCGCGCCCAGGAGGATCGGCGCGAGGCACAGCGTGAAGGCGCAGGGCGCGCGCCAGCCCGCCGCAGGGAGGCTGAGCAGGAACGCCGCAGCCTTCGGCCGCGGCGTTCTGCCAGGCTCCCTGGATCGCCCTTGCGCGCGATCCTCGCGCGCCCCTTCCGATGATTGCTCGGGCTCAGGCTGCGTGCCGTCCATCGGTGAGGCCCGAGTTGTGCGCCGCGTGTCGCGGGCGGTCAAGGGCCTGGCGCGCTCGCGCGCAGGCGCGTGGCGAGGCGCTCGGGCGACCAGCCGAGGTAGCGCGCGGCGCGCGCCAGGTTCACGCGGCCGCTCCGGTGGCGCGTGTGGTCCAGGACGGCTGCGAGGTCGTGCTCGCTGGCCTCGGCCAGGCGCGCGTGGACGTCGAGTGCGCGCGCGGCGAGCGCCTGCCGCACCTCGCGCGCGCCGACCTCGCCCGGTGCGGCGCGCACGAGCTCCTCGAGCACCGCGCCGAGCTCGGCCACCTCGCCCGGCCAGGGCTGACGCCACAGGCACGCCAGGGCCTCGTCGGACAGGCGCGGGCACGGGCGCCCGAGGCGGCGGGCCGCGTTGCCGGCCAGGCAGCGCACGAGCTCGGGGAGCTCGTCACGCCGGACGGCCAGCCCGGGCACGGTCAGCGCCCGCGGGTGCAGCGCGGACGCCAGGGACTGCGCCAGCTCGCCGGTCGCGCGCAGCTCGGCCTGCGCAGCGCGCGCGACGAGCCAGGCGCGCGCACCGCCGCGCGCGAGCTCGCGACGACGCTCGCGCGCGAGGCCCTCCAGGCGTTCCACCCGGCCCGTGCCGCCGCCGGCCCGCGCGGCGCGGAACTCGAGCCAGCGCGCCAGCGTGCGCCGGCCGGAGCCGGACGGCCCGGCGACGAGCACGGCCGCGGGCCGCGCGCGCAGCTCGGCCAGCAGCGCCTCGACGTCCGCCAGCCAGGACGCCTGCGGGAACAGCGCGAGGTCAGCGCCGGACTCGCGCCGGTGCGCCGCGCGAAAGGCGGCCGCCCACCAGGCGGGCTCGCCGGCCGCGAGGCGCGCCGCGAGGGCGCGCTCGAGGTCCTCGTCGAAGGCCCGCGGACGCGGCGACTCCAGCACGAGCAGCGCCAGCGCCGGCCCGTCGCCCTGCGCGCGCAGCGCGAGGGCCAGGCCCGCCGCGGCTCCGCGCGCCAGCGCCACGCCGCGCTCGCCCGCGTGCCGCGCCCGGCCCTGCGCCAGGGCGCGCGCCAAGAACTCGTGCTGCGCGGAGAAGGTCCGCACGCCGGCGCGCGCTCCCCGCCGAGCCAGCACGACGAGCCGGTCCGCTCCCTCCGGCTCGAGCCACAGGGCCCGGCCGCCCACGCTCCGCTCGGGGGCGCCCAGGAAGGTCCGCGCCAGGGCGCAGCGCGGATCCTCCTCCGCGGGACCGGCGGGGCTCACCCCCGCTCCCACCGGCCGCGCACGGACGACCGGCGCGGCCCGCCGGCCCGCCTCGCGCGGCGTGCCGGGGAGGAGCACGGCCCATTCGGGATGGGCCGCGCGGAACTCCGCCACGGGTGCGGGCAGCTCGGACGGCGCCAGGCCGCGCAGGAGCTCGCGCGCCGGGGCGGCGGCGCCGGCGAGGAGCGCGCTCC
>DASVAP010000030.1:0-8780 GCA_036376275.1 Planctomycetota bacterium
CGAGCGCGCGAAGCGCGCGACTCCGGACCGCGTGGCGCCTCGAGAGCTCGACTGCACGGCGCCACGGGTCCGGCGGTAGCGCCACGGAGCAGCGGCGGGGCCCCGACGGGCGCGCAGTCTCGTCCCACCGGCGAAGCCCGACGTCGCGCCCGCCACGCCCCAGCGAAAAGCCCCCACGGACGCACGCCCAAGCCACCCAGACAAGCCGCCACCCACCACCACACAGCCGCCCCCCACACGCAGGCCCGAAGCCCTTACCTCTCCCGCTCCAGCGCGTGCCCGTCAGGAAGAAGAGCCACGCTGCACCCCTCCGCTCCCGGGGAGGAGAAATGTGAGCTCCAGGCCGCGCGGGCTGACGTCGAGGATGCGGTATCCGCGGGCGCGCAGGGCGGCGATGGTGGCGAGCGTGCGCTCGAGCGGGACCCCGTGCCGGCCGTGGTGGAACTCGACCAGCAGCTGACTCGGCAGCGGTCCCGTGGCGAGCAGGTCCTCCAGCACCGCGTACTCGCCGCCCTCGACGTCGAGCTTGAGCACGTCGAGGTGCGTCGTGCCGAGCTCGCGCGCGAGGCTCGCGAGGCGCCGCACGGGAGCGAGCAGGCTGCCCGGCTCCGGCGCCGCCAGCGGGCGGTAGTTCACGTCGCGGGCCTTCGCGGGCGGCGCGAAGGCCTGTTCGCCGTCGCGCGCGGCGATGCCGAGCGGGTGGAACACGAAGCGCTCCGGCAGGCGCTGCGTCGCCAGCCAGGCGCGCGCCCGCGGCGTCGGGTCGAAGGCGTGCACCGTGCAGCCGAAGCGCTCGATCAGCGCCAGGTCCCAGGCGATGTTGTCGCCCACGCCGAAGGACCACACGACGCTCGCCGGCCCCAGGCCCTCCGCGGCGACGACCCAGGTGCCCGAGCGCGCGCCGGCGGCGAAGGTGGGGGCCTCGATCTCGGCCGCGACGCCCGCGCGCGCGAGGGCGCGGCGGCGTCGCCAGTCCTTCCAGCGCGAGCGCAGGCGCATCGGGGCAGAAGGTAGCGCCGGGCTGCGCACCGCGTGCGGCTTCCTTGTGACGATCCGCCCGGCTGCGTAGCCTGGGTGCGCGCGGTCGAGACGGAGCGCATCCTCATGGCAGCCAGGCACAGCACGCGACGATCCGGGCCTCCGCTGCTCCTGGCGGGCCTCTTGCTCCTCGCTGGGCCCGCCGACGACGACTTCGACTGGCAGCGCGACCGGATCGTGCTGAAGAACGGCAAGGAGGAGCGCGGGGTCGTGATCGAGGACACGAACCCGGCGCGCGTCGTGCTGCTGCTGGACGGCAACCGGCGTCGCGAGTTCCCGCGCGAGGAGGTCGAGCGCGTCGACAAGCTGCGCGACCGCCAGGCGGCCTTCTTCGGCGTGCGCCGGCCGGGGCTGGACGCGGGCCAGGAGTGGCAGCTGGTCGAGGACGCGCAGCGCGCCGGGCTGCCGGACCTCGCGCGCCTGCAGGCCTGGCGCGTGCTGCTCGCCGACCCGGCGCACGAAGGCGCGCACGAGCTGCTGGGCCACCGCCGCTCGGGCGGCGACTGGGAGTGGGAGCTCGACGGCAAGCCCGTCTCGCACAAGCGCTTCGAGGAGAAGAGCCGCGACTGGAACAGCCGCCTCGTCCTGGAGAGCGGGCACTTCGTGCTCGAGACCGACGCGGGCCTGGCGCGCGCGACCGAGGTCCTGTTCGACCTCGAGGGGCTGTATCTCTGGTGGATGCAGCACCTGGGGCCCTTCCTGCACCCGACCGAGGACGTGGACGAGCCGCGCGAGGAGAAGATGACCTTCCTCGTCCACAAGAACCTGGACAGCTTCCGGCCGATCTCGCAGCAGGAACCCTACTACGACCCGTCGGGCCTGGAGACGACCTCGAAGGGCGGCACGAACGTCGCGCGCACCTTCTACGTGCCCGACGCGGAGCGGCCCGAGGAGCTGTTCGAGCTGGGCGCCCAGGCCCTGATCTACAGCACGCTCTTGCTGGGCGAGACGAAGGGCGGGAAGCCCGACGCGCAGCTCCGCCGCAGCGCCTACTGGGTCGAGATCGGGCTCGCGCACTGGGTCGCGCTGCACGCCGGCGGCAAGCCCGGCTTCCCCGAGTTCCAGGTCCCGTTCACGGGCGACTTCCGGCTCGACTTCGACGCGGCGCGCCTCACCCTCGATCCGGTCTCCTCGCCGCACCCGCTGGCCAACCAGCGCCACGAGCTCACCAACCTGATCGGCCTCGGCTACGACTACTTCGTCGGCAATAGCAGCAACATCCCGCTCGCCAAGGCGCGCTGCGCGAGCTTCGTCGCCTTCCTGCTCGAGACGAACCCGGACGTCTTCAAGGGCAAGAAGGCGGTGGGGAAGGGGCGCGACGGATTGTGGTACTACTTCCGCGAGGTGTACGGGACGCCGACGGCGAGCTCGAGCTCGGCCTTCGACGACGGCTTCAACGGCGGGAAGCTCGAGTCGCTGGAGGAGGCCTGGAAGGCGTGGGTGAAGCCGTTTGCGTCGACGCTGGGGCGGTAGGAGAGAGAGCGCGGAGACGCGGAGGGAAGACGCGGAGGGCGCGGAGGAAGAGGAAGAGGGAGGGGGAAGGAGGGGGAAGGAGGGGCGTGGCCTGATGAGGAGTCCATGGCGGCGTTTCGGCTGACTCGCGCCGACTCGTTCCGCCTCGTCTTCCTCTTCTGCCTCACCTCCTTCCCCGCTGCCCTCTTCCTCCGCGCCCTCCGCGTCTTCCCCTCCCGCGTCTCCGCGCTCCTCTTTCTCCGGCCCTCGCCCTCCCGCGACGCTACAGTTGCTCGCATGCAGCCGCCGCTCTCCTTCGCCCAGGCGCGCGACCTCCTGGCGCGCACGCCGGCCGTGCTCGAGGCGCTGCTCGCCGGGCTCGATGCGCGCTGGCTCGCGGCGAACGAGGGCCCGGGCACCTACAGCCCGCGCGACGTGGTCGGGCACCTGATCCACGGCGAGGACACGGACTGGATCCCGCGCCTCGAGCACCTCCTCGAGCACGGCGCGGGCGTGCCCTTCACGCCCTTCGACCGCGAGGGCATGCGCGGGCGCTTCGATTCGGCGCCGATCGGGGAGCTGCTGGCCCACCTCGCGCGCCGCCGCGGCGAGAGCCTGGCGCGCCTGGACGAGCTGGCCCTGCGCCCCGAGGACGCCGCGCGGCCGGGGCTGCACCCGGCCCTCGGCCCCGTGACCCTGGGCCAGCTCGTCGCCACCTGGGTCGTGCACGACCTCGCGCACCTGGCGCAGATCACGCGCGTCCTGGCCAAGGCCCGCGCCGACGAGATCGGGCCCTGGCGCGCCTACTTCCGCACGCTCGACGACCGTCCGCCGACCTGAACCCCCGCATGCTGCTCCTCTCCACGCTGCTGCTCCTCTCCCAGGACGTGAACTGGCCCTCCTTCCGCGGTCCGCGCGCGAGCGGGATCGCCGAGGGCCACGCCCTGCCCGTCGAGTTCGACGTGCCGAGCGGCAAGAACGTGCTCTGGAAGACGCCCATCCCCGGCCTCGCGCACTCGAGCCCTGTCGTGTGGGGCGGGAAGGTCTTCGTGACCACCGCCGTGCGCAAGGGCGAGGAGGCCGAGCTCGCGAGCCTGTTCGGCTCGGCCAACTACGGCGCCGGCGAGTCGGTCGCTGAAGAGGGCGTGCACCTGTTCCAGCTCCTGTGCCTCGACGCCGCCAGCGGCAAGGTGCTGTGGACGCAGACCGCGCACGAGGGCGTGCCGGCGGTCAAGCGCCATCCGAAGTCGACCCACGCGAACTCGAGCCCGGCCGTGGACGCGAAGCACGTGCTGGCCTTCTTCGGCTCGGAGGGCCTCCACTGCTACGACCACGAGGGGAAGCTCCTGTGGTCGAAGGGCTTCGGCGTGCTCGACTCGGCCGCCCCGCACGGCATCGAGGACACGACCGGCATGCAGTGGGGCTTCGCCAGCTCGCCGGTGATCCACGGGGAGCGCGTGCTCGTGCAGTGCGACGTGCAGCGCGAGGCCTTCCTGTGCGCCCTCTCGCTGGCGGACGGGAAGGAGCTGTGGCGCACGCCGCGCACGGAGAAGTCGACCTGGAGCACCCCGGCCATCGCCGAGCACGACGGGCGCACCCAGGTGATCGTCAACGGCTACTTCCACACCGGCGGCTACGACCTCGCGACCGGCAAGGAGCTGTGGAAGCTCGTCGGCGGCGGCGACGTGCCCGTGCCGACGCCGCTGGTTCACGAGGACGTCGTGTTCCTCACCAGCGCCCACGGACCCAGCCGTCCGCTGCGCGCGATCCTGCTCACGGCCGAGGGCGAGATCCCGACCTTCCCCGGCGAGTCCGAGCACCGCCTGTGGGAGCTCCCCAACGCCGGCATCTACATGCAGACGCCGCTGCTCCACGGCAGCGAGCTCTACGCCTGCAGCGACGCCGGGATCCTCGCCTGCCACGACGCCGCCACGGGCGACATGCATTACCGCGAGCGCCTCGGCGACGGCAGCTACGGCTTCTCCGCCTCCGGGGTGGCGGGCGACGGCAAGCTCTACTTCACCTCCGAGAGCGGTCGCGTGCACGTCGTGAAGCCCGGCCCCGAGTTCGAGCAGCTCGCCGACAACGACCTGGGCGAGACCTGCCTCGCCACGCCCGCGGTCTCCGCCGGCCGCATCCTCTTCCGCACGCGCCACCACCTGGTCGCGGTCGGGACCAAGGGCGGCTAGGGCGGCCCGGCTCCCGCGGCACCCTCCGCGGAGGCGAGCTCGAGCACGACCAGCTCGGACCGGCACAGGAAGCGGATCCGGGGCGCGTGGCCGCGCTCCATCCCGATCCCGCGGCTCACGCACAGCCAGCCGGGGCCCAGGGGGAAGAGCCCGCCGGCGGCGACCGCGCGCGGCACGCGCGAGAGGGTCACGAGCGGCCCGATCCAGGGGAGCTGCACCTGGCCGCCGTGGGTGTGCCCGGCGACGCACAGGAGCGGCAGCTCGAGCTCCGGGACCGAGAGCGCGAAGTCGGGCGCGTGTCCCAGCACGATCGTCAGCCCCTCGAAGCCCCGCGCGCGCTCCACCAGCTCGCCGCGGAGCGGCCGGCGCGAGCTCGGCCGCGTGAGGCCGAGGATCTGCAGGCCCTCCTCGGCCAGGACCAGGACCTCGTCCTCCAGCAGGCAGAGGCCCGCCTCCGGCAGGCCGACGCCGGGCGGCTCGCAGTCGCCCCCGACCATCACGATGCCGAGGCGCGGCGGCGGCTGGAGCGAGGCGAAGAGCTCGGCCAGGGCCGCGCGCTCGCGCGCCACCGCGGCCGGCGAGCTCCAGGCGTGCTGGAGCTGCAGCAGGTCGCCGGGGACGAGCACCAGGTCGGGACGCTCGCGCCGGATCGCCGCGAAGACCTCGGCCTCGAAGGCGCCGATCTCGTCCGTCTGCAGGTCCGCCAGCACGACGATGCGCAGCGGGGCGTCGCGCGCCGGAAGCCGCTCGCTGGTGATCCGGTGGCGCGTGACCTCCAGCCAGAAGGGCTCCACGCGCCGGGCCCAGGCGTAGGCTCCCACGGCGGCGAGACCCAGGAGGAGGCCGGCGAGCCCCGGGAGGTCGCGGCGCACGAGGCCGAGGAGGATCGCGAGCGGGGCCAGGATGCAGAAGAGCACGTGGCACCACAGGCGCAGGACGAGGAACGGCTCGCCCCGCTCGAGCCCGAGCAGACCGGTGCCGAGGCCCAGCGCCAGGCCGAGCCCGGAGAGCACGGCGAGGTCGCGCCGCGCGCTCGGCCGCCGCTGCGCCCGGCGGGCGAACAGCAGCCACGCGCCCAGCGCGAGCCCGGCCAGGTCGAGCGCGGCGAGGACGAGGAGCATGGGGCCGTGCAACCGGGTGCGTGGGGGAAGGATGCGCACGGAGAGGGGAATCGCCGCGAGGTGCCGCGGCTCCCCGAGGTTCGGCAGGGCCGGGACGGCGCGACCGCTTCCCGGGCGTGTCGCGTCGCTCCGCTCGCCCTTGCCTCGCTCGCGCCCGCGCCCGTAGGGTCTTGGCCCCCGCACGAGCCCTCCCATGCCCAAGCCCCTCCACGTCGCCCTGATCGGCACCAAGTTCATGGGCCGCGCGCACTCGAACGCGTTCGCCCAGGTCGCGCACTTCTTCGACCTGCCGCGCGCGCCGGTCCAGCGCCTGGCGGTCGGGCGCAACGCCAAGGAGCTGGCGGCCTTCGCGGCGCGCTGGGGCTGGCAGCAGATCACGACGCGCTGGCAGGACATCGCCGACGACGACGAGATCGACCTGGTCGACGTGGCCACGCCCAACGACCTGCACGCCGAGCCGTCGATCGCGCTGCTGGCGGCCGGCAAGCACGTGGCCTGCGAGAAGCCGCTGGCCGGGACGCTGGCCGACGCGCGCGCGATGCGCGACGCGGCGCGCAAGGCGGCCAAGAAGGGGCTCAAGACCTTCGTCTGGTACAACTACCGCCGCTGCCCGGCGGTCGCGCTGGCGCACCAGCTCGTCAAGGAGGGGCGCATCGGGCGCATCTACCACGTGCGCGCGACGTACCTGCAGAGCTGGGGCGGGCCCGAGACGCCGCTCCTGTGGCGCTTCCAGAAGGAGGCGGCCGGCTCCGGCGCGCACGGCGACCTGAACGCGCACATCGTCGACATGGCGCGCTTCGTCACCGGCCAGGAGATCACCGAGGTCCACGGGGCCGTGGCGCGTACCTTCGTCGAGGAACGCACGGTTCCCGGCACGAAGAAGAAGGGCAAGAGCACGGTCGACGACGCCGTGCTGTTCCTCACGTCCTTCACCGGCGGCGCCGTGGGCAGCTTCGAGGCCACGCGCCTGGCCGCCCCGCACCAGAACGCGAACTCGCTCGAGGTCAACGGCGAGAAGGGCTCGCTGCGCTTCGACTTCGAGGACATGAACCTGCTGCGCTTCCACGACGCGAGCCGCGGCCCGCGCGAGGGCGGCTGGACGCGCATCATGTGCACCTCGGCGGCCGGCACGCACCCCTATGCGGGGCAGTGGTGGCCCGACGCGCACGTGCTGGGCTACGAGCACGGCTTCACGAACATGCTGGCCGACGTGCTGCGCGTGCTCGGCGGCGCGACGCCCGAGGTCCCGCTGCCGGACTTCGAGGACGCCTACCAGACCCAGCGCGTGCTCGAGGCGGCGCTGGTCTCCGCGCGCGAGCGCTGCGCGGTCAAGCTGGGCGAGATCAAGTAGGGCGGAGCGGACCACTCGCGCAGGCCAGGTCACGCCACCGCGGGAGGTCGAAGCGGGCGACGCCGGTCGAGTCGTTCGACCCCCTCCGAGCTGCGACAAGATCTCGTCGAGGGAGCGAACGAGGGCGAACGAGCGGACACGGATTCCTGCTTCTCCCGGTGAGGCTCCGCGCACGTCGTCTTGTCGGCCGGGAACGGAGTCCAGGTACGTGCTGTCGTGTCTGGCGCGCTGCGAGGAGGCTCGTCAGAATCACGCGGATCCTTGGTCGCTGGGGGGGAGCCGGATGGGCCCGCAGGGTCGACGTCCCACGAGTTCGAGGAGCCCAGTCGTGGAAATCTCACAGGAAGAATCATGATCCATCGTCTCGCAACTCTTGCAGTCATGCTCGTCAGCGTCTCGTCCATCTCTTCTGCGCAGGGGGCTTCCGGAGGAGCTCTCGGAGCGCCGGTCGTCACCTGCTTCGGCTCCACGGAGAACACGATCACCCTGCAGATCTGCGGGGACGCGGTCACCGGTGCTACGGCGGGCTTCTCCGTGCAGTGGATGACCTGCGCCGACTTCGCCGCGAACAACAACGTCTGGTACGACTCGGACGACCCGCGCCTGTGCAAGGCCTCGTTCTCCGGCAATGCCAATGGCACGCGCTGGAACCTGGGGCCGGGCGCCTGCGAGACCGTCGTGATCGGCGGCCTGAACGACGCCGACCCCGGCGTGTCCTTCAACTGCAACGATCCGCTCGACTGCGACGGCTGCTACGTCTTCCGCGTGTTCGCGCACGCCAGCCAGAACCCGAAGAAGAAGCGCAGCCCGTTCATGGCGGACCTCACCTGCACGACGATGGCGTGCCAGCCGACGAGCTTCGTCGACGGGGACCACTGCACGAAGAGCCAGGGCTACTTCGGCAGCGGCAACGCCAGCCGGGACGCGATGATCGCCTGCTTCGGCGGTGATCCGACGGGCATGGCCTGCACCTCGACGGCGAACGTCCCGCTGGTGACCATCGGCGGCGGCATGTACACGTACACGTGGACGACCACTGGCGTCTGCGTGGACATCCAGCCGGGCCCGAACGTCTTCCTGATGGACAGCGGCCTCGCCAGCCTGCGCGCGGCCCTCGGTGGTGGCGGCGGCTCGGGTTGCTTCAGCGGGAACGGCACCAATGCCACGAACATGGGCACGGGTGGCGGGCTCGCCAGCCAGACGGCGGCGCTCACGCTGAACCTCGCCATCGCCGGCTACGGGCAGTGTGCGGCCTCCACCTGCACGGATGGCTCGGCTGGCAGCTACGCCGACGCCAAGCTCTGCAACTTCGAGGACGGCGACACCTTCAAGAACGATGGTACGCCGATCTCCCAGGCCACCGCCGATGCCCTGAACGGTCAGACCGTCGCCGACGTGCTGGCCGCGGCCAACGCCTACCTCGGCAACTGCGGCACGCTGCCCTACTCGCTGAGCTCGGCGGCCGACCTCAACGAGCTCGTCGCGAACCTCAACCTCGCGTTCGACCTCAAGGACTGGGACGACGACGGCATCGACGACTGCGACTGCGGCGGCATGACGGCCTTTGCCGAGTCGCACCTCTGCAAGTGATGCGTCGCGATCGTGACCCGCTGGCGCACGGCGGCTCCG
>DASVAP010000034.1:0-2337 GCA_036376275.1 Planctomycetota bacterium
AGAGCGACGCCGACGGGCTGGCGCTGGTCAGCCTCGAGGCCGTGCCCGACCTGATCGAGCTCCAGCGCCCCGGCTGGCGCGTGATCGAGCGCATCGAGATGCAGCGGCTCACGCTGGTCGGGATGGGGCCCGAGTGAGCGCGCCGGAGCCGCTCGTGATCCTCCACCTGGACGAGCGCGTCGTCGTGGTGGCGAAGCCGGCCGGGCTGCTCGTGCACCGCACGCAGAGCGGCTCGGGCGAGGAGGCGCTCCTGCAGCGCCTGCGCGACCAGCTCGGTCAGCGCGTCTTCCCCGTCCAGCGCCTCGACCGCTGGGCCTCGGGTCTGGTGGCCTTCGGCCTCGACCCCGAGGCGACGGCGGACCTGCAGGCGGGGCTCCAGGCGCCCGCAGCGCTCAAGGAGTACCTCGTGCTCGCGCGCGGCGCCTGTCCGCGGCGCTTCGAGTGCCGCGCGCCGCTCGTCGACGACAAGGACGTCGCGCGCACGGCCCACACGACCTTCGCGCGCCTGGCGTTCCTCCCCGGCCTGCCGGCGAGCCTCCTGCGCGCGCGGCTCCACACGGGGCGCTACCACCAGATCCGCCGGCACCTGGCACTCCTCGGGCACCACGTGGTGGGCGACTCGCGCTACGGCAAGGCGCGCACGAACCGCGCCGCCGCGCGTCTCGGGCTCACACGCCTCTTCCTGCACGCCTGGCGGCTCGCGGTCCCGCGGCCCGAGCTCGGACCCCTGGCGGTGCGGGCCCCGCTCGCGGCGGACCTGCGCGGGGTCCTCGCGCGGCTGCGGGGCGCGCAAGGGGTTCCTGGCGGTCCGGTGTCCCCAGTGTCGTCCTAGGAGCCTGGCCCGAGACCTCGTCTCGCCCGGGGAGCTCCCATGCGCATCGCCACCTTCAATCTCGAGAACCTATTCACTCGTCCGAGCGTCTTCGCGGTCGGGAGCTCGCCGGAAGGGCGCCAGGCGATCCAGGACTTCGACCGGCTGAATCGCATCATCGCCAAGGCCGTCTACGACGCCCAGGATCGGGCCTTCCTCCTGGAGGCGAGCCAGCGACACGGCTTCCACCAGCTGAATGCCCCCCCGCTGGCCTTCGTCCGGCTGCAGAAGATCCGTGGCCAGCTCTTCTCGAGCGCCGGCGGCAACCTGCAGGTCGCCGCGGGCGGGCGGGACGAGTGGACGGGGTGGTTCGAGCTGCGGCGCGACAACGTCGGGTGGGAGGCCCTGCGCAACACCGCGCAGGTGGTCGAGGCGGTCGCCGCGGACGTCCTGGTTTGCGTCGAGGTCGAGGACCGGCTCACGCTCGAGCGCTTCAACCGGCAGGTGCTCGACCCCGCCCACCGGTACCCGCACGCGATGCTGATCGACGGGAACGATTCGCGTGGCATCGACGTGGGGCTCCTGAGCCGCCACCCGATCCGCGCGATGGTCAGCCACATCGACGATCCCGGGGCGAACGGGGAACGCGTCTTCTCCCGCGACTGCCCCGAGTACGACCTCGAGCTCCCCGGCGGGGAGACGCTGGTCGTGATCCCCAACCACTTCAAGTCGAAGCGCGGCGGCGATTCCGCCGCCAGCCGCGAGCGCCGGCGCCGGCAGGGCGAGCGCGCGCACGAGATCGCTCGGACCGCGCTCGCGCGCAGCCCCCTCGTCCTGGTGGCGGGCGACCTCAACGACACGCCGGACAGCGAGGCGCTCCAAGAGGTCCTGAGTGACGGCTTCGCCGACGTCCAGGCCCACCCCGACTACCCCACGGACCGGCCCGGCACCTTCGGGACGGGGCTGGCCCGCGACAAGATCGACTACCTGATCCAGTCGCCCCAGCTCGGGGCGCGGCTGCGCACGACCGGGCTCGAGCGGCGCGGTACGTACCACCCCCAGCTCTGGGCTTCGTTCCCGGGCGTGACTGCCGACACCGAGGCCTCGGATCACCACGCGCTCTGGGCGGACTTCGATCTCTGAGGGGCGAGTGCGGTCGATCCGGGCCGCCGGCCGGGTAGAGTGGCGCGAGGTTCCCTCCGCATCACTCCATGGGTCGTCAGTGGCTGCAGAAGAAGCGTGAGATCAACGCAAACAAGCGCGCCAAGATCACCACGAAGCTGGTGCGCGACATCACCATCGCGGCCAAGCGCGGCGCGCCCGACCCGGAGCTGAACCCGCGCCTCGCCGTGGCGGTGGAGGCGGCCCGCAAGCAATCGGTCTCCAACGACGTGATCCAGCGCGCGATCCAGAAGGCCAGCGGCGGCGCGGCGGGCGGGGCCGAGCTCGAGCTCGTCACCTTCGAGGGCATGTCGCCCCAGAGCGTGCCCGTGATCGTCGAGTGCCTGACGGACAACCGCAACCGC
>DASVAP010000035.1:0-35271 GCA_036376275.1 Planctomycetota bacterium
CAAGCCCCACAACCTGATGGTGGCGGGGGAGCGCGTGGTCGTGACCGACTTCGGTCTCGCCAAGGAGCTGGCGGTCGACACCTCGCTCTCGCTCTCCGGCTCGGTGCTCGGCACGCCGGCCTTCATGCCGCCCGAGCAGGCCGGCGGGCGCGCGCGCGAGGTCGATGCGCGCTCGGACGTGTACGCGCTCGGCGCGACGCTCTACGACCGGCTGGCGGGGCGCCCGCCCTTCGCCGCGGCGGACGTAGTCGCGCTGCTGCGTGCGGTGGTCGAGGACGAGCCCGTCCCGCTCGCGACGCTCGCTCCCGAGGTGCCGCGCGACCTCGCGCTGGTCGTGCACAAGTGCCTGGAGAAGGACAAGGGCCGCCGCTACGCGAGCGCGGCCGAGCTGGCGGACGACCTCGAGCGCTGGCTGGAGGGCCGGCCCGTGCGCGCGCAGCCGCCGACGCTGGGCTACCGGCTGGCGAAGACCCTGCGCCGGCACCGTGGAGCCGTGGCGGCGGCCGTCACGCTCGCGCTGGTCGCCCTCGGCGCCGTGCTGTGGAACTGGAGCGAGCGCGCGCAGCGCGCGGCGGTCGAGGAGACCCTGGCGCTCGACCGGATCCTCGGCGTGCACCTCGAGAACGCGCGCGGCCTCCAGCGCGAGGACGAGGCCGGCCGGCGCGCCGAGCTCGACCAGGCCGTCGCGCGCGCCCGGGAGTTCCTGGCGCGCCACCCGGAGGCCTACGAGATCGAGGTGCGCCTGGGCGAGTGCCTGCGCGAGCGCGGCGAGAAGGAGGCGGCCCTGGCGGCCTTCGAGCGCGCCCTCGCGCGGCGCGGCGATTACGCCCCGGCGCTCCTGAAGCGCGGCATCCTGCGCGCGCAGCTGGCGGGCGAGCACTGGGCCGCGGGCGAGCGCTCCGCCGAGCTGGAGGCCCTGCGGGCCGGAGGACGCGACGACCTCGCGCGCCTGCTGGCGGGCGGCGGCATCCTTAGCGAGCTCGACCGGCGACTCGCGCGCGCCGAGCTCGCGCGCCTCTCCGACCGGCCGGAGGAAGCGCGCCGTCTGTACGAGGACGTGCAACGCATCGCCCCGCACGAGGCCCCGCCGGCCCTGGCGGCGATCGCGCTGGCCGCGGGCGACCCCGACGAGGCCTTCCGCCAGGCGATGAGCGCGATGGACCTCGCGCGCGGCTTCGCGCCGGCCTACGTCGCGCAGGGCTCGACCGACACGCCCGAGGAGGCCGTGCGCCGCGCGATCCGCCAGCACGAGCGCGCCGCCGCCGGCGACGGTGCCGGCGCCACGCTCACGCTCGACGGTCTCGCCGGCACCTACACCGACTGGGCCGCGCGCCTGGCCGAGCAGAAGAGCACCGCCGCCGCCTACGGCCTGCGCGCGACCGGCGAGCTGCGCCGCGCGGCCGAGCTAGAGCTCCGCGGGAAGCCCGCCGAGGCCCTCGCCGCCCTCACCCGCGCCGCCCAGGACCTCGGCCATGCCCTGACGATCACCCCGGACCTGCTGGGCGCCCTGACCGATCGCGCCCAGGTCGGGCGCGAGCGTGCGCGGCTCCTGGACGCCCTCGGCGACGCGCCGAGCGCCGCCGAGGCGCGCGCACGCGCCCGGACCGACCTCGAGCGTGCGCACGCGCTCGCGCCCGAGGATCCACTCGTGCGCAGTCTGCTGACGGAGCCTGGCGGATGAATCGGCGACGACGGAGGCAGCTCGGGACCCTGCTCGAGGTCGGCCGCGGCGGCCTGTGGTTCGGCACCGGACTCCTCGGCCTCCTCTGCCTGTTCTTCGCCGTCGACGGTAGCCGCCACGGCGCAAGTGCGCTGGCGCTCTACCTCGCGGGAACCGCGCTCGGGCTCTGCCTGGCGCGAGCACGACACCCCTGGCGGCCCGTGCTGATGCTCGCCTGCCAGCTCGTTCTGCTCGCGGGCCTGGGGGCCTGGCTCTCGCGCGGCCCGGGCCAGTGGGATCTGCCCATCGAGGGCGATCGTCTGCTCCAGGCGCTCGAGCAGCATCGCGCGCAGCACGGTCGCTATCCCCCCACGCTGTCCGCGGCGGGCTGCGAACCGCAATGGAACGCCTTTGGCGGCTGGCAATACGAGTCCGTCGACGGCGGAGCCTCGTACCACATCTGGGTGGGGGACTACCTCGAGGACGGCTTCGTCCTCTACCGGTACCACCACTACCCCCGCTGGGCCTGGGACACCTGAGCCCTGCGCCAGCGTGGCCGTGGCAGGTGGCGCGAGAGCACGCGACCGCGCTCGCCGCCGAGCTCGGCGATGGTCGGTGGGGTTCGGCGGGCGTGCCGCGCTGGCCGAGCGGCTCCCACCGGGCGAGCGCTCACGCCCTGCGCCGCAGCTCGGCCGCCAGGCGGCGCGGGACGACGAGCGCCAGCAGCACGACGCCTCCGCATCCGGCCAACAGCAGGGCCGGGCTGGCCAGCAGGCGCTTGCCCTGCTCGCCCAGGAAGCCGGCGAGCAGCGCGAAGGCGGCGGCGCCCGAGGCCGAGGCGAGGGCGACCGCGCCGATGCCCGCCAGGCGCGAGAGGCCGAGCAGGCGCGCCACCAGCGAGCCGGTGATCGCGCCCGTGCCGGCGATGGGCAGGAACATGAAGGCGATCACTCCGAAGAACGCCAGGCGCGAGAGGCCCGGGTACTCCCGCAGCACGCGCTTCGCGCGCAAGCGCCCGCTGCGCAGCCAGGCGCCGACGAGGGAGGCGCGCTCGAGGCCACGCAGGCCGGTGGCGAGCGCGCTCGCGCACACGAGATCGATCAGGAGCGTCAGGAGGGCCAGCGAGCCGAGCGACGGCGCCCCCTCCCGCAGCCCCCAGAAGATCACGAGCTTCCCGAACACAGCCAGCGACAGGCCGGCGGTGGTCGCGATGGTCGTCAGGCCCTGGAGGCCGCCCGCGGCCACCACGAAGGCGAGGTAGAGGACGCAGACGCTCGCGAGGGTCAGGTTGAACCACCGCAGGAGACGCGTCTCGAGGCTCGGATCCAGCGCCATGCGCATGCCTCCGGCCCTTCCCCACCCCCGGAGTCGCTGGTGGCCGACATCGGCCGCGGCGCGCGCGGTTCTTGATCCTCCTACGGGCCCCGCGCCGCTACGGGAAACCCCTTCGCGACGGCCCGGCGCCCCACCACGGTCGCGCGGATCCGCCTGCGCCGGCTGCTATCCTGCTCGGCGTGCACCCCACGCCTCCCTCCGCCCCGCCCGACGCGCCGCTGCGGCTCGGCTCCCACACCTTCACGTCGCGCCTGCTCGTCGGGACCGGCAAGTACGCCTCCTTCGAGCTGATGGCAGAAGCCCTGGCGCTGTCCGGGACGCAGTGCGTCACGGTCGCGGTGCGGCGCGTGAGCCTGGACGGGAAGGGCGGGCCCTCGCTGCTCGAGCACCTGGACCGGGAGCGCTACACGATCCTGCCGAACACGGCCGGGTGCTTCGACGCGCCGACCGCGATCCGCACGGCGGAGCTGGCGCGCGAGCTGCTCGGGACGCGGCTCGTGAAGCTCGAGGTGCTGGGCGACCCGAAGACGCTGCTCCCGGATCCGCTCGGGACGCTGGAGGCGACGCGCGAGCTCGTGCGGCAGGGCTTCGAGGTGCTGGTCTACACCTCCGACGACCCGCGCCTCGCGGTGCACCTCGAGCAGGCCGGCGCGACCGCGGTGATGCCGGCCGGCTCGCCGATCGGCTCGGGCCAGGGCGTCCTCAACCCGAACGCGATCCGCATCCTGATGGAGCTCGTGAAGGTGCCGGTGATCGTCGACGCGGGCGTCGGCACGGCCAGCGACGTGGCCCTGGCGATGGAGCTCGGGATCGAGGGCGTGCTGCTCAACTCCGGGATCGCGCTGGCGCGCGAGCCGCTGCGCATGGCGGTCGCGATGCGCGACGCCTGCACGGCCGGGCGCCAGGCCTTCCTCGCCGGGCGCATCGAGAAGCGCCTGTACGCGAACGCCTCGTCGCCGACGAGCGGCGTGATCGCCCCGGTGCCGCGGCGGGAGGGCGCGGGCGCGCTGGCCGGCGAGTGAACGAGCCGACCGCGCTGCCGGCGCTCGGCGCGACGCTGGCCTTCGTGGCCTGCGCCGCGCCACTGGTGGTGCTCGCGCTACGCGGCGCGAGCCGGCGCCTGGCGCGCCGCGAGAGTCCTCCGCACCGCTGGCCGAGCGGCGAGGCGACCGCGATCCTGCTCCTGCCCTTCGTGCTCGTGCTGCCGCTCTCGGCGCTGATGGCGGGTGCCGGGAAGGAAGGCGAGCCCGAGGTCCTGCCGGCGCTGCTCGGCTCGCAGCTCCTGCTGGCCGGGCCCTGCGCGCTGGCGGTGTTCCTGGCCATGCGGCGGCCGCTGGGGCTCGCCAGCCTCGGCCTGACGATCCCGCCGCCGCGCGGCTACGGCTGGGCGGTGTTGCAGGTCTACCTGCCCGGGGCGTTGGTCTTCTACGGCCTCGCCACCGCCTGGCTGCACGTGTGCCGCGCGATGGGCTGGGAGGAGCGCCAGGAGATCGTGAAGCTCATCCTGACCCTCGAGCACGGCGAGCTGTGGGCCGCCGCGCTGGTGGCCGCGCTGGTCGGCCCGTTCCTCGAGGAGCTGCTCTTCCGCGGCTTCCTGCAGGGCTTCATGGCGCAGGTCGTCGGCGAGCGCTGGGCCCTGGTCGCCTCCTCGGCCCTGTTCGCGAGCCTGCACGGGGTGCCGGGGCTGCCGTCGCTGTTCCTCCTGAGCCTGTTCCTGGGCTGGCTGCAGCTTCGCACCCGCTCACTGTGGGTGCCCTACTTCGCGCACGCCCTGCACAACGCCGTCTCCTTGACCGTCGCGCTGGCGGCCGCCGGGGCGGTAGAAGGAGGGGCATGACCCACTTCCTCCAGCGCGGGCTGTTCGAGCCGCTGCCCGGCGGCGCCTTCAAGGCCAGGAACGCGATCGTGACCGGCGACGTGACGCTCGGAGCCGACGCCGGCGTCTGGTTCGGCTGCGTCGTGCGCGGCGACGACGCGCCGCTCGTGATCGGCGCGCGCACGAACGTGCAGGACCTGACGATGATCCACGCCGACCCGGGCGCGCCCAACGTGATCGGCAGCGAGGTCACGATCGGGCACCGCTGCGTGCTGCACGGCGTGCGCATCGGCGACGGGGCGCTGATCGGGATGGGGGCCGTGCTGCTGGGCGGCTCGACGGTGGGGGAGGAGGCGCTGGTGGCGGCCGGCGCGGTCGTGCGCGAGGGTTTTCAGGTCCCGGCCGGGGCGCTGGTGGCGGGGGTGCCGGCCAAGGTGATCCGCACGCTGACGGCCGAGGAGCGAAAGGCCTTCCGGGCCAGCGCCGAGGGGTACGTGCAGAAGCTGAGGCTGTACCTGGGGTGAGAGGAGGAGAAGGGGGCGCGGAGACGCGGAGGTGAAGCCGCGGAGGGCGCGGAGGAGGGAAGAGGGGGGAGCTGAAGAGGGCGGAGGTGGGCAGCGGTGCTCGCGCGGAGATTCGAGGCGTTCCCACGGTCGACCAGGACGTTCCCTCGCGCCGTTGCCCCCCCCCGAGCTCCGTCCTCCGCGCCCTCCGCGTCTTCAACTCCGCGTCTCCGCGCCCCTCTTCCTGTCGCCGAACCACCGCACCTGTCGAACCGGATCGACACCCGCGCCGCCCGCGGGGAAGGGACGGGGTAGGTTTCCTCCGAAGCCGGGACGGTGACCGCCGCCTCGGCCTCGAAGCCCCTGCAACCTCGCGTGTCCTCCCCGAGTCCCGAGCCCCAGTCCCCGCTCGACTGTGTGCTCACGACCCCGACCGTGACCCGCGACTAGCCGCTGCTTCCTCGTCCAGACCGGCAACTGGTGGCGTTGTCCGGTCTCCCCGCGCCGGGTAGGGTTCGGAGACTTTGCGAGCGTCCGAACCTGATCCCGGCGCACCTTTTTGCCCGGATCTGGCGCTGGTGCTGGCCGCCGGACGCGGGCGGCGCTTCGAGGCGCTGACGCGCACGCTGCCGAAGTCCTGCCTGCCGGTGCTGGGCCGCCCGCTGATCGCCTGGCAGCTCGAGGCGCTGGCCGCCGCGGGCGTGCGCGAGGTGGTGGTCGTCGTCGGGCACCTGCGCGAGCGCGTCGAGGAGACGCTGGCGGAGTCGGCGCCCGAGGGGCTCGAGCTCGCCACGGTGACCCAGCCCGAGCCGCTCGGGATCGCCGCGGCGCTGGCCTGCGCGGCGCCGCGCCTCGCGCGCCCGTTCCTGTGCGTGCTGGGCGACGTGTTCTTCGATCCGCGCGCGCTCGCGGCGCTCGCGCCGGCCCTGGCGGGCGCCGACGCGGCCCTGGTGGCGCGCGCCGAGGCCGCGCCGGGCGAGCTGGCGCGCAACTTCGCGGTCGAGGTCGACGCGGCGGGCTGGGTGCGCGCGGTGGAGGAGAAGCCCACGCGCGCGCGCGGCGGCTGGATGGGCACCGGGCTCTACGCCTTCCGGCCGGAGTTCGTGCCCGTGGCCGCGGCCACGCCGCCCAGCGGGCTGCGCGGCGAGCGCGAGCTGACCGACGCGATCGCGCGCCACCTGGCCGCCGGCGCGCGCGTGCGCGCGGTCGCGAGCGTCGGGCCGGACGTCAACCTCTCGGGCCCGGCCGACCTGCTCGCGGCGAACCTCTCGGCCCTGGCACGGGCCGGGCGCGAGGCGTGGGTCGATCCGGCGGCCGAGCTGGGGCAAGGCGTCGAGCTCGCGCACGCGGTGGTCGGGGCGCGGGCCGTGGTCGCGCCGGGGACGCGCCTCGTGCGCTGCCTGGTGCTCGCGGGCGAGCGCGTGCCGCGCGGGAGCCACGCCGACGTCGTCTTTGCCGCGGGCGAGGCCTTCGCCTGCGCCGGACGCAGCCCCGCAACCTGAGTCAGCGCTGGAAGATGGGCAGCGTCGCGTCCGGCAGGGTCAGCACCAGGCAGTTCACCGCCGTGGCGTAGGCGGCGCCGAAGCGCGCGCCCTTCCAGGAGCCGTCGGGCTCCTGGGTGCGCAGCAGGCGCTCGCGCTCCTCCTCGAACCAGCGCTCGAAGTGCGTGCGGTCCGAGAGCTGCCAGAAGGCCTGGGCGAGGTACAGGCGCTCGTACTCGGGGAAGTCCGGCGGGCGCGCGCCCTCCTCGCGACGTGAGCGCCAGATCGCGTCGATGCCGGCGCGGATGACCTTGTCGTCGTAGCTGCCGGTGGCGTTGAGCGTGGCGATCGCGGCCGCCGTCAGGGCCACGCTGGTGCGCTTCACGTCGCCCAGCGTGTAGCAGAAGAGGCCGCTGGGGGCCTGCAGGCGGCGCACGTAGTCCTCGGCGCGGTGGATCACCTGCGGGTCGACGCGGATGCCGGCGTCGCGCGCGGCGCGCAGGGCCTGCACCAGGCAGATCGTGACCGAGCCCTCGTGGCTCGGGGTCGCGTAGGGCTCGTAGTACCAGCCGCCCTCGGCGCCCTGGCTCTTCTCGATGCGCTCGACGGCCGCCACCAGGGCGCTGCGCAGGCGCTCGGCGCCGCGCGACATGCCGTAGGCCTCGGCCAGGACCAGCGTGGCGTAGCCGTGTCCGTGGGTCTTCGAGACGGAGTCGCCGCTGACCGAGATGAAGCCGCGCGTGTCGGAGCCGGGCGAGAGGTCGGTGTGCAGCAGCAGGTGGTCGACGGCGCGTTCCACGATCTCGCCGTGCGGGCCGCGGCCCGGCGCGCTGCCGCTGGCCAGGAAGGCCAGCGTGCACAGGGCCGAGACGCCGAGCGGCGCGTAGTTCTCGCGCGCCACGTCGGTCAGCGCGAAGGAGCCGTCGCCGCTGCGCTCCTGCAGCCCGGCCAGGTAGGCCAGGCCGGCCTGCACGGCGCGCTCGCGCGCCGCGGTGGCGGGCGAGCTGGGCGGCGGCAGGGACGGCGTCTGCACGACGCCCTGCGGGCCCGGGCCGTCGTCGTCGCCGGCGGCCAGGACCAGGCAGAGCGCGAGCGCGGCCTTCATGACGGGACCGCTCAGTCGGCCTCTTCCGGGGCCGGGATGCCGACGCGCGTGCGCAGGTCGCGGAAGAGCTCGGTCAGGCGCTCGTGACGGCTCGCCAGGCGCGTCAGCTCGCGCAGCACGGCCGCGTCGAGCTCCTCGGCCTCGTCCAGGCCCGGATAGAGCGTGCGCAGCGCGTCGACCGATTCGCGCAGGTCGAGCTCCATGCGCCGCAGCAGCTTCAGCTCGGCCGAGTCCGGGATCAGCGGTTGCTGGCCCTGGTCCTGCTGCTGCTGTTGCTGCTCCTGCTGCTGTTCCTGCTGGCGGCGCGTCTTCTCGGCCTGCAGCGCCTCGAGCAGCCACAGCAGCGCCTCCTCGACGTCGCGCTGGATGCCCTGCACGCGTGCGCCGGTCTGGTAGTCACCCTCCTCGCCGATGTCGCGCCCCAGGCGCGCGAGGTCGCTGGCGGCGTTGAGCAGGAGCCCGGCGGCGACGCGCGTGCCCTCGGACTGGATCGGGCCGGCCAGCTCCTCGGCGCGCGTTCCGAGGCCCGCCTCGGCGCGCGCCACGTCGCGCAGGCGCTTCTTCTGGGCGCGGCTGGGGGCCTCGGCTCCAGCGCGCTCGCGGTCGACCTCGGCCAGCTCGCGCATCTGCGCGCGGTGCTGCTCGAGCAGCCCGGCCACCTCCTCGGCGATGCGGAAGAGCTGCTCCTCGGCGCGCAGGCGCTGGTACTGCTCCTCCTCCTCGGCCAGCTCGCGCTGGGCCTGGCGCAGCTCGCGCTCGGCCTCGGCCTGCTGCTCCTCGGCCTCGGAGGGATCGCCGCGCTGCAGCGCCTGCTGGGCCTGGCGCGCGGCCGACTCGGCGCGCGTCAGGTCGGGTCGGCTGCGCGGGTCCTTGCGCTCCTGGATGCGGCGCGCGAGGTCGAGGATCTGCTGGCGCAGCTCCTCCTGCTGGGCGGCGAGCTCCTCGGCGCGCTGGCGCTCCTCCTCGCTCGCCAGGCGCACGCCGTCCTGGGCCGCCTGGCCGGCCTGGCGCAGGGCCTCGAGCGCCTGGCGCTGGGCGCTGGCGGCCGAGGCGCTCTTGCCCTCGGCCAGGGCCTCGCGCGCCTCCTCCATCGACTGCGCGGCGTCCTCGAGGGCCTCCTGCACGGCGCGCTCGGCCTCCTCGGCCAGGGCGCCCTCCTGCGCGGACTGGCCGAGCGCGCGCGCCTCCTCGGCGGCCTGTTGCTGGGCCTGCGCGAGTCCCTGCGTCGCCTGCGCTCCGCCGCGGGCGGCCTGGGCGCGCGCCTCGCCGAGCGCGCGGCGCGCCTCCTCGAGCGCGGCCTCGCCGGCGCGCGCCTGCTCGAGCGCCGTGCCCTGCTCGGACTGGCGCGCGGCCTGGGAGGCCGCCTTCATCGCCTCGGCCGCGCGCTCGAGTGCGCGCGCCGCCTCCTGCTTGCCCGCGCCCTCGCCCTGGGGCAGGGACTCGAGCCCGCGCTGGACGGCCTCGCTCTTCTTGGCCTGGGCCGCCTGCGAGCCGGCCAGGGCGCGCCCGAGCTGCTCGAGCTCCTCCAGCGCGGCCTCGAGCGTGCGCGCGGCCTGCTCGGTGGCGGCGCGCGCCTCGGCCTCGCTCGCACTCTCGCGCTGGGCCTGGGCCAGGGCGCGGCGCGCCTCGGCCGCGGCCTGGGCCGCCGGACGCTCGCCGGAGGCCTGGCGCTCGAGGCTGTCCTGGGCCGCGGTTCGCGCCGCGCTGGCCGCGGCCCGGCGCGCGCGTGCCTCGGCCGCCAGCTCCTCGGCCTGCCGGCGCAGCTCGGCGGCGGTGCGGGCGTCGGCCCCGGGCTCCTCGAGCGCCGCGCGGGCGGCCTCGAGCGCGGCCGCGGCCCGCTCGGCGGACTCGTCGCGCGAGACGTTGGCGTGCCGGCGCGCGGCCTCGGCTGCGGCGCGCAGGGCCTCGGCCGTGACCTGGGGCGTGCGCGCACCGCTCTCGAGATCTTGGGCCGCGCTGGCGAGGCGCTGGCGCGCCTCCTCCAGGCGCGCCGCCTGGGCCTCGGCGAGGCGCGCCGCCTCGACCTGCTCGCGCGCGCCGGCCAGCGCCTGGGCCTCCTGCGGCTGCCAGCTCTCGAGCACGGCGCGGTCGGTCTTCTGCGCCGCCAGGAGCGCCGCCAGCTCGCGCTCGAGCTGCTCGAGCTCGAGCGTGCCGGCCTCGCGCCCGGCGCGCTCGGTCGCCTCCAGGAGCTGGCGCTCCTTCTGCGCCAGGGCCGCCAGGGCCTGCTCGAGGGCGCGCTGCTCGGGCCCGCCGGCCTCGGCGCGCAGCTTCGCGCTCTCCTCCTTGAGGGCCTTCTCGCGCTCGGCCAGCGCGCCCAGGTCGGCCTGGAGCTGCTTGAGCGTCTCGATGCGCTCCTCCAGGCCCTCGAGGCTCTTCTGGTCGCGCAGGATCGAGAGCAGGCGCTCGAGGTCGGTGATCAGCGCGCGCTGGATCTCGAGCGACTGCAGCAGCTTGCCGCCCTCCAGCGCGGAGCGCGCCTCCTGCATGCGCTCGGCCGGGGTGAGCGCGCCGCCGGCGGACTCGGCGCGCTGGCCCAGCAGGGTCAGGCCCTCGCGCAGGAGCTCGGCCGTGCGCGTGCGCCCCTCGGCCTCGATGCGCTGCAGCAGCACCTCCATCGTGTCGCGCAGGCGGTCGAGCTGGCGCGTGAGCAGCGCCTGCTCCTCGACGATGCCGGCCAGGTCGCGCTCGGTGATCGTGGGCGTCTGGGCCGCCGGGCGGCGCGCGCCGAGGACGGAGACGAACGCGACGAGCAGGAGGGAAAGGAGGCGGGGGACGCGCTGGACCATCTCACTTCTCCGTCGCGATCTGCTGGGTGCGCTCGCGCAGCGCCTTCTGGCGGTTGAGGATGTCGCGGGTCAGGGTCAGCACGTTCTGGTAGTTGTCCCACTCGGAGAGCTCGCCCAGCAGGCGCTCGAGGGCCTGCTCGAGGTCCGTGGCGTGTCCGGCGGCGGCCTCCAGGGCGTCGGCCACGGCCGGGCGCGCCGTGGCGTCCTGGGCCGCGTCGAGGGCGGCCACGGCGCGCGCGGCGTGGTCCTCGGAGATCTCGAGCGCGATGGCGACGAGCTGCACCAGCGTGGCGGCGAAGCCGTCGCTGGCCAGGGTGCCGGCCGCGTTCTCGTGCGCCAGCTCGCGCCAGGCCTCGACCGGGAAGCGCGCGTCGCGCCGGGCGGCCACGCGCACGTGGTAGGCCTCCAGCAGCGCGGCGGCCTTGTCGTCGAGGCGTGCGTAGAGCACGTCCTCGGCCGCGCTGGCCAGGGCGCGCGCCAGGGCCTGGGCCGTCGTCTGCACGCGGCGCTCGCCGGCCAGGGCCGCCGCCAGGGCCTGGTCCTCGCCCGGGTCGAGCGGGGCGTCGCCGTCCAGCGCATCGAGCAGCTCCTCGATGCGCTTGCGCTTGGCGCGCTGGTCGTCCGACAGGCGCAGCGCGTCGATGCGCGCCTCCGCCAGGCGGTCCTGCAGGCGGCGCAGGAGCTCCTCGGGCGTGACGATGCGCACGCGCACGGCCGCCGAGCGGCCCTCGCTCGCCTCGGCCTCGCGCCGGTCGCGCGCGAAGAACTCGAGCTCGAAGCGGCTGTCGACGGCCAGCGTGGGCTCGCCGCCGGCGGGGTCCGCCGTGGCGAGCGAGTCGACCTCGAGGCGTGCGCTGCCCAGGGCCACGTCGCGCGCGGCGCGCGCGCCGCGCGCGCCGGCCTCGGCCGGCGTGAGGCGCTCGGGCACCAGCTCCTCGGCGCGCAGCGGCGGGCGCTCCTCGCGCGTGGCGTCCACCGCGCGCACGCGCCAGCCCAGGCTCGCCAGGGCGAAGTCGTCCTCGGCGCGCACGCGCAGCGGCAGGCAGCCGCCGCGCACGGTCTCGTACTCGCCGCGCGCAGGGGCCAGCACGGTCAGCTCGGGCACGCGGTCCTCGATCACGCGGATGCGGCGCAGCCCGGGGGCCGGGTTGGCCAGGCCGTTCCCGTCCACCAGCTCGACCCGGAAGCCCACGTTCTTCTCGGGCACGAGCTCGAAGGCGAGGCCCACCTCGGCCGGCACGTCGGGCGGCGCGTCCGCGGCCAGCGGGAAGGGGGCCGGGGCGAGCGCCAGGGTCGTGTCCTCCGGCAGGAGCCGCACCACGCCGGTGGCGTCGCGCGGCGTGGGCAGGACGTGCACGCGCACGTGCGAGCCGCGCAGGACCTCGGCGTCGCGGTCGAAGACCACGCTCGGCTCCAGGCCCGCGTAGGCGGGTGGCGTCACGACCAGTGCCAGGCCCTCGATGTCGGGCGGCTCGAGCACCTCGAGCTCGACCCGCGGCAGCCCGTCCTCGTCGTCGCCGCCGGTGACGTGGAAGGCCAGGTCCTCCTGGCAGCTCGAGAGCAGCGTGCGGAAGACGCGCTCGCCGGTCGGGTTCAGGACCATGTCGCGCCCGCCCTCGAAGTGCAGCGTGACCTCGTCGGGGGCCTCGCCGCGCGCCGTGACGAGCAGGGCCACGTCCGAGCCGCGCGCCAGGCGGATGCGCAGGCGCTCGGGCGAGTCCTCGACCACCGTGGCCGGGTCCAGGCCCGGGATCTCGAGCGTGAGGTGCGTGCGCTGCGGCCAGCTCGCGGCTCCGCCGAACAGGCGCGCCAGGAAGGTGCGCGCGTAGAGCGGGTTCCAGGCGGCGAATAGGGCCAGGGCCGTGATCCCGCCCAGGCCCAGGAGGAGGCGTGCGCGGGGCGCCTCCGGGTCGATCACCGCGCGCGGCGCGAGCTCGGCGGCGCGCGCCTCGGCCGCGGCCACGACCGCGCCCACCAGGGCCGGGGTCTCGCCGGCCGCACGGTCCGACTGGAACTGGACCGCGCTGATCAGGACCTGGCGCAGCTCGGGCTGCGCGCGCTCGAAGAGCAGCGCCAGACCCTCGCGGTCCGGGAGCTTGCGCAGCGGGCGCACCAGGTCGCGCCACAGGAAGACCAGCACCAGCACGCCCAGCACGATCCCGTGCAGGACCCGCACCGCGTAGGGCACGCGCAGGCCCCAGTCGGCCACGAAGGCGAAGCACAGCCACAGCGTGACGATGCCGAAGGCCGTGCCGACGCCGTAGGCCAGCACCTGGCGCACGAGCGCGGCGCGCGTGGCGGCCAGCAGCCGCTCGAGCGTCGGCGTGCGGGCGAGGGGCGGCTCGGCGCGGGGGGACATCGGTGGGGCGGTCCGGCTCAGCGCTGGAAGATCGGGAGGTAGCGGTAGGGGATCTCGAGGATCAGGACCGCCATGGCCGTGCCGAAGGCCGGTCCGGGCCCGGTGCGGTTGGGCCACGAGCCGTCCGGGAGCTGCATGCGCAGGAGCTCGTCGCGCACCTCCTCGAAGTAGGGCTCCCAGTAGCTGACCTGGAAGGCCGTGCCGGCCGTGTACATCGCCTGCACGCCGTAGTAGTGGCCGTACCAGAAGAAGTAGTGGCCCTCGGAGTTGCCGTACTGTCCGTTGAAGCTGCGCAGCCCACGGCGCAGGTAGTCGAGGCCGCGCCGGATCGACTCGTCGGAGTAGATCCCCAGGCCGTGCAGGGCCGTGACGCCCGCCGCCGTGAGCGGGAACGACGAGCGCGAGCCGCGGTTGCGCTGGTAGTTGAAGGCCCCGATCTCGTCCGCGAAGAAGTTGTGGAAGTCGTTCTGGCTCGACTCGGTGATGGCCGAGTCGACCACGTAGCGCGCGGCGCGGTCGATGGTCGCCTTGGGCACGCGGATGCCGATGTTGCGCGCCGCGCGCAGCGCGATCACCTGGCACACGACGATCGACATGTCGGACTCGGGCGAGAAGGGCACGTAGCGCCAGCCGCCCTCCTGGTTCTGGGTCTCGACGATGAAGTCGACCGCCTTCTGGAGCTTGGCGCGCACGTCGGCGCGGTGCGTCATGCCGCACACCTCGGCCAGGAACAGCGTGGCGAAGGCGTGGCTGTACATGCGCGAGCCGTTGAGCGTGACGTAGCCGTCCTCCTGCACGCCCGAGAGCACGTAGTCGAGGGCGCGCGCGAGGGTGCGGGCGTGGGCCCCGCGCTCGGGCGTGTGCCCGCCGGCCAGGAAGGCCGTGCCCGCCAGGGCCGTGACGCCGACGTGGCCGCCCTCGGCCGTGTCGCGGTAGTCGGAGTTCAGCTTGAAGCCGATCTTGGCGGTCCAGCTCCCGTCCTCGTTCTGGCTCGCGGCCAGCCAGTCGAGGCCGCGGTCGACGGCTTCCTCGTGGGCCCGCGTGACCTCGATCGGACGGACGTCGAAGCCCTCGCCCATGTCCTGGGCGGCGGCCGTGACGGAGAGGCCGAGCAAGAAGGCCGCGGCCGAAGGCAGCGGCGTCCCGCCGGGCCCTCCGGAGCGGTGCGGGCGCGCGCTCGCCGCGCGCCGTGGGGATCGTCTCTCCGCCATCGGGAGGAGCAGCTTCGCGAGCCAGGGCAGGTTGCGGGTCATCGGAGGGTCTCCAGGATCTCTAGGCCCGCGCCGCGGGAGGGCGAGCCCTGGCCGGTGACGAACAGGGCATCGCCGAGGCCCCGCAGGGCGAGGCGGCTCGACTGGGCGAAGCGCTCGCCCAGGAGGAGCGTATCGACCTTCCGCCCGGTGCGCCTGTCCAGCAGCACGATCGTGGCCTCGGCCGCCGGGGAACCGCCCGCGCGCCGGGCCTGGTAGGCCAGGGCGACCAGCTCCTCCGAGAGCGCCGGGAGCGCCAGGTTGCGTGGGTCGTAGACCTCCTGGGGCGCGATCGGCAGCGACCAGGTCCAGGACAGGCCCTGGCGCAGGTGCACGGCGCGGATCGGGACGCTGCGCTCGCTCTCGGCGTAGGTGAAGGGGAAGACGTAGGGATCGGTGAGGTGCACCGAGCTGCCCGGGGTCACGCCCAGCAGGCGCTCGCCGGGCTTGAGCGGCACCACGCGGCGCACCGAGCCGAGGCGCGCGTCGAGCTCGTACACGCCGCCGTTGGTCGCGCCGGCGTCGAGCGCGGCCGCCAGCGTCACCGGGAAGGCCTGCCCGTCGGCGTGCACGATCGCCTGCAGCTCCTCGTCGCGCCCGAGCTCGATCGTCCAGGCGCGCCGCCCGTCCTCCAGGGAGTAGGCCGCCAGGCGCGCCGGGCGCTCCTGGAACTCCGGCACGATCAGGCGCCCGGCCTCGATCCAGGCCGTGTCCTCCGGACCGCCGCGCGCGGTCTGGCCCGGCAGGCGCAGGTCGGCCGCGATCTCGCCGCGGAAGAGGTCGAGCACGAGCGCGCGCGTGCCCTGGGCGGGCAGGCGCTGGAAGAAGACGGCGTGGCCGTCGCCCGCCAGCGGCCCGCTCCAGTCGCTGGCGCCCTCGAGCGTGCGGCTCCACAGCGCAAGGCCGAAGCGCTCGTCAAAGGCGGCCACGCGGTTCGAGCGCAGGCGCGCCACGAGCACGCCGTCGGAGGAGGCCAGGGCGCGCGTGGGCTCGTCGGGCGTGGGCTGGCTCCAGCGTTCCTCGCCGCCGAGGTCGAGGCACACGATGCGCTCGCGCACGCCGTAGTGGAAGCGCTCGGCGCCGCAGGCGGTGACGTCCGCGGCCGAGGCGAAGGGCTCCTCCAGCGGCCGGCGCCAGGCCGGCTCGGCCGGCGCGGAGCTCTCGAAGGCCAGCAGCTCGTCCTTGCGCGCGTAGAGGTGCAGCTCGAGCGGAGCGCTCTCGGGGTCCTGGCTCTCCGGCCGCAGCGCGCCCAGGTACTCGATCGTGCCGAGCAGCGCGTTGCCGCCCGACGCCAGGCGTCCGAAGCGCACCGGCGCCGGGGCCGGGCCGGGCGGCTGGGCGGCGCGCGCCGCGGCCAGCTCGGCGAAGGTGCGTCCTCCGTGGGCCGCGAGCGGCGACGGCCGTGCCGGATCGGTACGCGCCAGGGCCGCGAGCTGACCGGCCTCGAAGGCCGCGTTGCCGGCCCGGCCCAGGGCCTCGGCCAGGCGCGCGCGCAGGTCGGCGGCGAGCTCGGCCCCGAGCCCGCCCTGGCCCAGCACCTCGGCCAGGAGCCGGGCGGTGGCCAGCGGGTCGCCGGCGTGCTCGAGGCGCGCGAGCAGCGCCTCGCGGGCCGCGCGCGAGTGGGGGTAGCGCGCGCCGACGAGGGCGAAGGCCGCGTCGCTCCGCTCGGCGCGGGCCGCGACGAGCAGCTCCTGCGCGCGCGCCTCGAGCGGCGCGTAGGCCGCGGCCGCCTCGGGACGCGTCAGGAGGGCCGAGATGCGCGCGCGGGCCACCGCGCCCAGCGCGACACCCGGCACGAGCTCGAGCTCGCCACAGGCCCACAGGGCCTCGTGCAGCTCCGCCAGCGCCGGGGCGAGGGCGCCGGCGCGCTCGTGCTCGGCCGCGCGCTCGAGCGCGACCCACAGCGCCAGCGGCAGCGGATCGCCGCGCGGCTCGGGTGGGACCTCGCGCGGCTCCGGCAGCCAGGCGAGCAGCACCTCGAGGCGCTGGTCCTCGGCCAGCGTGGCCTGGCCGGCGCAGCGCGCGATCTCGTCCAGCACCGCCAGGCGCGCCGCGCCGCCACGGGAACGACGGATGCGCTCCTCGCGCAGCAGCAACGGCAGGCGCTCGGCCGGGCCGGTGGCCAGCGCGCGCGCCTCGGTGAGCACCGCCAGGGCCGCCTCCTCGCGCTGGCGGCGGAAGAGCGTCTCGGCCAGGTTCGCGGCGCAGTCGAGCTCGGCCGTGCGCGTCACGCCCGGGACGAGCTCGCGCGCGCGCGCGTACAGCCCGCGCGCCTCCTCGAGCGCCTGCTGGGCCGGCTCCAGCTCGCCCTGGGCGAGGCACAGGGCGCCGCGGCGCGCGAAGAGCTCGGCCGCGGCCAGCAGCTCGGCCTGGCCGGCGCCGGGACCGGCCGTGCGGCGTGCGCGCTCCAGGCGCACGTTCCAGTCGAAGTAGCCCGAGAGCCCCTGGTTCGAGAGGCTGAAGAGCGCGCCGTCCGCGACGAACACGTTGCCGACCTCGCCGCCGCTCCAGGAGCCCGAGAGGGCCGGCACGCGCTCGCCCGTGCGGCGCAGGAGGACCTCGCGCCGCAGCGGGCTCGGGGCCACGACGTGCTCGCCGAACAGCACGGCGCGCGGCGAGGTGTCGGGCCGGTCGAGCGGTACGGTCCAGCCGGGATGGAAGTCCGCGCCGCCCGCCAGGCCGCCGGGCTTGTACAGGGCCGAGAGCTTCGAGCCCGCCAGGTAGAGCGCGCCCTCGTCGGCCCCCAGGAGCTGGCGGAAGCCGAGCGCGCGCGTGCGCGGATCGAGCTCCTGCAAGGCCTCCTCGCGGTAGGACCAGACCGGCGCGCCGTCGCGCAGGCGCAGGGCCACGATCTCGTCCGAGTCGGAGGGCGTCGCGATCACGAGCTCGCCCACCACGACGGGCGGCGCCAGGCGCCAGGTCACCTGGCGCGGCGGGGGCTGGTAGGAGCGCGTCTTCGGCAGCGGGATCTGCGGGTAGATCGCCTGCCACTGGATGTGGCCGGTGAAGAGATCGAGCGCGGCCAGCGTGCCGAGCTCGGTCTGGGCCAGCACGCGGTCGCCGACCACCACCAGCGGCGCGGCGCAGAACTCGCTGACCGAGCGCCCGAACATGTTGCGCTCGCGCTGGCCGCTGATGAGCTGCGTGCTCCACAGCAGCGCGCCCGTGGCCAGCTCGTAGCAGGCCACGTGGTAGTCGATGCGTCCCTGCATGCGGTAGCTCGGCACCAGCACGCGCGCGCCGGCCAGCACCGGGCTGCCGGCGATCATCATGCGCTGGGCGTAGCTGCCCCCGCCGTCCCACAGCCAGCGCCGGTTGCGCGCGTCGTAGTCCAGCTCGGGCGCGTGGCTCCACAGCTCGGCTCCCGTGGCCAGGTCGTAGGCGTGCAGGCGGCGCTCGGGGATCGCGACCATGATCTGGATCCCCTGCCAGTCCTCGCTCTCGTTCTCGGTGAAGGGCTGCTGCATCACCGCCACGGCGATGCCGTGCTCGGCCGCGGGCGCGAGGTAGAGCAGCTGCTCGCCGACGCCGTCGAACAGGCTGGCCTCGCTGGAGCGCGAGAGCGCGCTCCAGCCGCGCGGCGGCCCGGCCTCCCAGCGCAGCTCGCCGCTGTAGGCGTCGACCGCGAAGAGGCGCAGGGTCGAGCCCACCAGCACCACGTCGTCGACCGCGATCGGCTGCAGGTTCTTGCCGATCGCCGAGCCCTTCTGGAAGGGCGTCAGGTCGAGCGCGAGCGTCCAGTGCTCGGCGTCGCCGCGCGGCAGCGTCGGGGGCGGCGTGCGCAGGGCGGCGCGCGCGCGGGCGCGCTCGGTGAGCCAGGCGGCGCGCGCCGGGCTGACGGGGGCGACGCTGCCGAGCTTCGCGGCCAGGTCCACGGCGCGCTGCCAGGCCAGCTCGGCGGCCTCGGGACGGCCGCACTCGAGCTCCAGGTCGCCGAGCGTCCACCAGGCCGCCACGGCCGAGGGCGTCAGCGGCCAGCGGCGCGGGATCGCCGCCAGGCTCGAGCGCTCCGGCGCGGCGCGCGCGCGCGCCAGGGCCTCGGCCGCGCGCGGCTCGAAGCGTGCGCGGTACTCGGCGCGGGCCTCCTCCGGCAGCGTGAAGAGCCGCGCCAGGGCCCACTCGGCCGCGCCGACGTGGGTCGCGTTCCCGCCGGGACCGCGCCCGGGGGCCAGGACCTCGTGGGCGTGCTGCTCGAGGATGCGCTGCAGGGCCTGCACGGCCTCGGGGAAGCGTCCGGCGGCCACGTGGCGCTCGGCCACGTCGGCCAGCTCCTGCGTGTCGCGCACCATCGGCAGCGCGAAGAAGCGCGTGGCCTCGTCCTCCCCGAGCTGGGGCGCGCCGGCGAGCAGCGCGAGCAGGGCCGGGACGAGCGTCACAGGAGCTCCGCCCGCTTGCGCAGCAGCCACTCGAGGCCGAGCAGCCCGAGCGCGAGCAGCAGCGTGTGCCAGCCGTCCCAGGCGTCCTCGAGGCGCGAGGAGATCGGCTCGCGGCGCTCCTCGCCGCCCGGGAACTGGGCCGCCAGCGTGCGCGCCGCGGCCAGCTCGAGGAAGCGCCCGCCGGTGCGCTCGGACAGGATCCGCAGGCTCTCCGGGTCGGGCGAGGGGTCCTGGTTCTCGCGCGAGGGCAGGACGACCTCGAACTCGGTCGTGCTGACGCGCGTCTCCTGGCCGCCGGAGCGGGCCGTGATCCAGGCGCGATAGACGCCCGGGCGCTCGGCCTCGAAGCCGCCGCGGTAGACGCCCGGGCGGTCCTTCTCGCGCGTCAGCACGAGCTCGTGCTCGGCGCCGTCGGGGCCGCTCCAGCCGACCGACTGGGTGGCCTCCTCGCTCGGGCGGTAGTCCTCGTCGAGCACGCGCGCCTCGAGCTGCACGCGCTCCTCGATGTCGTAGCTCGAGCGCGAGCTCTCGATGCGGTAGCGCCGGTCGCCGCCCTTCAGGCGCCCGAGCGCCAGCCAGCGGATCGCGTTGCGCCAGAAGGTGTCGAGGTAGCGGTCGCCGTAGCGGTAGCGCCAGCGGTAGGTCGAGTCGAGCCCGAGGAACAGCGTGCGCCCGGCGGGGAAGTAGCCGAGCACGAGCAGGGCCTCGTTCTCGCCGCTGTGCACGTTGCGGTCCGAGGGGTGGCGCAGCAGCACCTGGGCGCCGGGCTTCACGCGCTGCACCGGCATGTACCAGTAGAAGCCGCGCAGGCCCTGGGTCGGGTCCTCCCACAGCGCGCGGTTGGTGGCCGGATCGGAGGAGAGGCGCAGGATCTCGTGCGGGCTGGCGGGGTCCTCGACCAGCGGGCGGAACTCGACGCGCGTGTCGCCCTCGAAGGCCAGCATGCGCGTCGGGTCGAGCTGCACGGGCAGCACCTCCTCGAGCGGGGTCTGGATCAGGGCGCGCGGGTTGTGGAACTCGCCGGCCTGGAACAGGAGCCCGCCGCCGGCCTCGACGAAGGCGCGCAGCGACTCCAGGAAGTCCTCGCACTCCTTGGGGTCGGGCGAGATCGCGTAGGGGTCGACGTCGCCCAGGATCACGACGTCGTAGTCGGCCAGCAGCTCCTCGCGCGTGGTCGGCACGCGCGTCAGGGAGGTCAGGCCCGGGGTCGCCTCCTGCGGGAAGTCGCGCGTGGCCGAGAGCAGGTAGCAGCGCACGTCGATGTTCCTGTCCGCGCGCAGGAGCAGGTTCTTCACGAAGCGGTACTCCCAGCGCGGGTAGCCCTCGACCAGCAGCACGCGGATGCGCGCCGGCGAGACGTGCACGCTGAACTCCAGGCGGTTGTCGTCGACCATCGTCTCGCCCGGGAGCGGCGGGACCGAGACGCGCAGGCGCCGCTCGCTGCGCCCGGACACGCTCACGCGGCTCGGGGCCACCAGCACGACGCGCTCACCGGCCTCGCTCAGGGCCACCTCCTGCTCGGCCAGGACCTGGCTCGCCTCGCCGCCCTCCAGCTCCTCCAGCAGGACCTGCACGGCCTCGCCCTCCGAGGCTCCGCGCGCGCGCACGCGCACCGTCAGGCCGATCTCGTCGCCCTCCAGCACGTCGCTGGGCGCGTCGACCAGCTCGAGCACGGCGTTCCGCTCGGCGTGCGTGTTGCCGACCACCAGGGTGTGCACCGGGATCCCGGCCAGCCCGGCCGCGCGCGCGGCCTCGAGCGGGGTCGCGCCGCCGTTCGAGCGCCCGTCGGAGAGCACGACGACGTCGGTCACGTTGCGCCCGCGCTTGGCCGCCAGGGCCTGGTAGAGCGCGTCGCCGAGGTGCGTGGACCCGCCGCGCCCGCCCAGGCTGGCGAAGTCGGCCACCGGGCTGGCGCGCTCGGCGAAGGCGAACAGCTCGCTCTGGTAGCCGCCGCGCGCGAGCAGCGGCTGCAGCGTGCGCAGGTACACGGCGCGCGCCAGGTCCAGGCGCGTGGCGTCGCCCGGGGCGAGGCCGGCGGCCTCCTCGAGGGCCTTGCGCGCGGCGTCCTCGGGGTAGGCGTCGCTGCGGCGCATGCTGGCGGAGTCGTCGAGCAGCACCAGCACCGAGGCCGGGTGCACCTCCTGACGCCGCTCGACGCGCACCGGGCGCGCCAGCACCAGGCCCAGCAGCACGAAGGCCGCGAAGCGCAGGGCCAGCAGCGTGGCGCGCATCGTGCGCGTCAGGTTCTCGCGCGCGTAGCCGACCCAGGCCAGGGCCGCGAAGAGCGGCAGGATCACCAGCACGACGACCCACATCGCCGGGAGGTCGAGCAGGCGCAGCGTCTCCTCGACGCCGGTGGGCTCGATGCGCTGCAGGGCCAGGCTCACGGCACGAGCCTCCGTCCGCGGCCGATCCAGGCGGCCCACAGGGTCTCGGCCACCAGCAGGAGGAGCGTGGCCGCCGCCAGCCAGCGCCACAGCTCGCCCTGGCGCGCGGGATCCTCCTCGGTGCCATCCGGGGCGTCACCGGCGCGCGCCAGGCGCCAGGCCGGGTGCAGGCCCTCGAGCTCCTCGGGCGCGATGCGCGCCAGGTCGCTCTCGGAGGGCTGGAGCTGGGCCGCGATCCAGTGCGGGCCCGAGCCCTCGGCCTCGACGCGCCACAGGCCGGCGCGGTCGAGCGGACCGAGCGGGCCGATCTCGAAGCGCCCCCCGTCGGTCTCGCGCGGCTCGCGCTCGAGCGCCGCGCGTGCCCCGTCCGGGCGCACGAGCATCGCCGCGCGCGGAAAGCCCTCGAGCTCGAGCGCCAGCGAGGCCCCGACGGGCGCGCTGCGCGGCGGCAGGATCCCCGTGCCGCCGTAGCGCAGCAGCTCGTGCACCAGCGGGATGAGCGTGGCCGGCGAGCGCGGGAAGGCGTTCCAGTCCGCGTCGATCGAGGTCGTCCACAGGAACACGCGCCCGCGCTCGTAGGCGCGCTCGAGCAGCAGCGGGCTCGCGGCCGCGTCGTCCAGGCGCGCCAGGACGCGCGCGCGGCTCAGCGGCTCGCAGGTGACGAAGGCGTAGACGGGCAGCTCGGTCAGGTAGGGCCGCCAGCGCTCGTCGGCGAAGAAGGACAGCGCCGGGTGATCCTCGGCGAAGGTCGTGGCGCGGTAGTAGACGCCGGCCTGCGGGTCGCCGCTCTCCAGGCGACCGAGGCGCGCCGGCAGCAGGCCGGTCTCGTCGCTGCGCCACAGGCGCCCGTTGAGGGCCTCCACGGCCGAGGGGTCGGCCGAGCGGTCGCCCAGCGTCACGAGCAGGCACCCGCCCTGCGCGACCCAGCGCTCGAGCGCCTCGATCGCCTGGGTCGGGACGGCCGGCACGTTGGCCAGCACGACGACGTCGAACTCCTCGAGCGGCGTCTCCGGCGCGCCGAAGGCGGGGGCCGTGATCTCCGTGCACAGGAACGGCGCGTAGCTCGATCCCAGCGCGCGCACCACGGCCTCGTCGTCGGGCGGCTCCAGGGCGGCACGCAGGATGCCCACCTCGTCGCGTCCGAGGTCCTCGCTGGGCGCCCCGTTGACCAGCAGGACGCGCAGCGGCGCCGGCACGGACAGGACCTCCGCGCGCCGGTCGTCCACCGCCAGGCGGTCGCCCTCGATCTCGGCCTCGAGCGCGTGGAAGCCGGGCTCGTCGAGGGCCACCAGGAACACGGCCTGGGCCGAGCCGTGCGCGTCGATGTCCAGCTCCTGGCTCGGGCTGCGCTCGCCGTCCAGGGCCAGGGCCACGCGCACGCCGCTGCGGCTGCCCGGGCCGTGGTTGCGCACGCGCACGGCGATCTCGCTCGCCAGGCCGGCGCCGAGCAGCGGGGTCAGCGGCAGGATCGCCTCGACCGCCAGGTTGGCCGGCTGCGGCACGGGCGGGCCCAGGTCCTCGACCAGGAGCTCGATCCCGAGCGCGTGCAGCTCGTCCAGCCCGGTGGCGAGCGGGTCGACCGCGGGTGCGTCGGCCTCGGCCGGAGCCGGGGGCGCGAAGGCGTTGCGCTGCAGGTCCGTGAGCAGGCGTACCTCGAGCGCGCTGTGACCGCTGCCCCCGGCGTCCTCGCGCGCCAGCGTGACCAGCTCGGAGACGAGCGCGGCCAGGTCGAGCGGCTCGTCGAGCGGACCGCTGAGGGTCGTGAGGGCCGCCAGGGCGTCCTCGGGCGAGTGCGTGGCGAGGCGCAGGCAGCCGCGTCCGGCGAAGTAGAGTCGCGCGCGGTCGCCGCGCGTGCCGTCGAGCTGCGACAGGATCTCGCGCGCGCGCTCGAGCAGGGCCTCGTGCACGCTGCGCACGTCGCGGTAGCCGGTCGAGGCCGAGCCGTCGAGCACCAGCACCAGGTCGCGCCGCCGCTCGGTCAGGCTGGCGAGCGGGCTCTCGGTCCCGATGAAGGGCCGCGCGATCGCCAGGGCCAGCACGGCCACCGCAGCCATGCGCAGGAACAGCAGCAGCCAGTTCTCGAGCTGCACCCGCCGGCGCGTGCGGCGGTGGGCCGCCTGCACGAAGCGCATCGCCGCCCAGGCGAGGGGCCGGTGCCGGCGCCGGTTCAGCAGGTGGATGATGAGCGGGACCGACGCCAGGGCCGCGCCCCACAGGAGCGCAGGGTGCAGGAAGCCCTGGACCAGACCCATGGCGGCATCACCCTCGTGCGCGGGCCCGCGCGATGCGGTGCGCCAGGTAGGTGGAGAGGGCCACGTCGAGCGGCTGCGCCGTCGAGAGCTGCACGAGGTCGAGCGACAGCTCGCGCGCCGCGCGCGCCAGCTCGCCGGTGTGGCGCGCGAACTCCTCGCGGTACGCGTTGCGGATCGCGTTCGGGTCCACCAGCATGCGCCCCGCGCCCTCCAGGCCCTCCAGGCGCAGCAGACCGGTGTAGTCGAACTCGAGCTCCTGCGGATCGACGACCTGGAACACGATCGGCTCGTGTCCGGCGTGGCGCAGGCGGCGCAGGCCCTCGATCAGCACCTCGGGCTCGTCGAACAGGTCCGAGAACAGCACCACGATCCCGCGCCGGCGCAGGCGTCCGCTGAGCCAGTTCAGCACGCTGCCGACGCCCGTGGCGCCGCCGGGGCGCGCCTGCTCCAGGGCCTGGAGCATCTCGCTCTCCTGCCCGAGCCCCGTGCGCGGCGGCACCTTGTCGCGCACGCCCTCGTCGAACAGCACCAGGCCCGCCGCGTCGCGCTGGCGGATCACCAGGTGCGCCAGGGCGGCCGCGCACCAGCGCGCGTAGTCGAACTTGGTCCAGGCGAGCGAGCCGAAGGCCATCGACTCGCTCGCGTCCACCAGCAGGTGGCAGGCGAAGTTCGTCTCGGCCACGAACTCCTTGACCACCAGGCGGTCGCTGCGCGCGAAGATCTTCCAGTCGAGCGCGCGCAGCTCGTCGCCGGGCACGTACTGGCGGTGCTGCGCGAACTCGACCGAGCTGCCGCGCTGGGGCGAGCGGTGGTGGCCCGACATGAAGCCCTCGACCACCGTGCGCGCGACCAGCGCCAGGCCCTCGAGCCGGTCCAGCACCGCCGGATCGAGCGGCGCGGCGGATTGGGTCGCCTTCACGCGCCGGTCCTATCCGGCCGAGCGCACGCCCGGGACGCCTGCGCCCACCGCCGCCGCGGGATCGACCTCCGCCAGCAGGCGGTCGACGATGTGGTCGCTGGTCATGCCCTGCGAGCTGGCCGAGAAGTTGGTCACGATGCGGTGGCGCAGGACCGGGTGGGCCACGGCCTTGACGTCCTCGACCGAGACGTGGCTCTGGCCCTGGATCGCGGCGTGGGCCTTGGCACCCAGCACCAGGAACTGGCTGGCGCGCGGGCCGGCGCCCCACGTGATCCACTCGCGCAGCGAGGGCAGCGGATCGCCGGCGTGCACGCGCGTCGCGCGCGTCAGCGCCAAGGCGTAGTCGAGCACGTGGTCGGCCACCGGGATCGAGCGCACGGCCTCCTGCAGCTCGCGCAGCTCGACCGCGCCCAGGACCTTGCCCAGCTCGCTCTCGTTCGTGCCGGTCGTGCGCCGCAGGATCTCGCGCTCGTCCTCGCGCGACGGGTAGGGCACGTGGACCATGAACATGAAGCGGTCCAGCTGCGCCTCCGGCAGGGGATAGGTGCCCTCCTGCTCGATCGGGTTCTGGGTCGCCAGCACGAAGAAGGGGTCCGGCAGCGGGTGGCGCATGCCGCCGATCGTGACCTGGCGCTCCATCATCGCCTCGAGCAGCGCCGACTGGGTCTTGGGCGGCGTGCGGTTGATCTCGTCCGCCAGGATCACGTTGGCGAAGATCGGACCCTTGGCGAAGCGGAAGCGCCGCTCGCTGGTCTCCGGGTCGATGTGCAGGAGCTCGGTCCCGGTGATGTCGCCCGGCATCAGGTCGGGGGTGAACTGGATGCGGTTGAAGGAGAGGTCGAGCGTGCGCGCCAGGCTCGAGATCAGCAGCGTCTTGGCCAGGCCCGGGACGCCCACCAGCAGGCAGTGGCCGCGCGAGAGCACCGCCAGGAGCAGGAGGTCGATGGCCTCGTCCTGGCCGACGATCACGCGGTGCAGCTCCTCCTTCATGCGCCGGTGGGTGTCGCGGAGGCGGGTCAGGGCCTGGAGGGGGTCGCTGTGGGACATGGAGGCGGGACCGGAGGGGGGCTCGGAGGGGCACCCGGAGGACGGCGGGCGGCGAGGCGCGATTAAATACGGCCGGGGAGGGTCCACTACAGGACCTAGTCCCGGAATCGGCCGGCGCGACAGAAAGTTTATCGCGTCCGGAAGGTCCAGAGCGCGCTCGTCCCGACGACGAGCACGTGGGCGTCGTGGGCGTGCAGATCGCCGCCCCCGGGGGCCTCGCCGGCGGGCGGGAGGAGCTGGCTGTCGAGCAGGTACAGCTCGCGCGTGCGATCGAAGAGGTAGAGTCCGCGGTCGGTCGCGACCCAGGCGCGCTCGGCCGAGACGAGTCCGGTGCCCCGGAAACGCTCGTCCTCGCCCAGGTCCAGCGCGTCGATGCGGTCCTGGCCCGCGCGCCGCGCGGAGACCGTGCGCTCGCGGCCGGCGCTGCCGTGCACGAGGTGCTCGCGCGCGTCGCCGCCGAGCAGCGTGCGCGCGTCGAGGAGCGGGGCCGGGGGCGCGACCCAGACCGCGTCCTCCTCGTCACCCGCGCCGGCCAGCGCGAAGGGGCGCAGCGCGTAGAGCCGGTCCGAGTCGGCCGGGGCCCACAGGATCGCCGGGCTGCCCTCGGTGGCGAGCAGTGGCCGCTCGCCCGACCAGCCGGCCTCGTGCTCGGCCCGCCGCCGGTTCTTGAGCCCGTAGAGCGGCTCGCCCGTCAGGCCGTCCACCAGCGCGCCCAGGCCCAGGTGCGTGCCCGCGAAGACGCGCGGCTCGCCGTCGAGCTCGAAGGCGAGCAGGGGCTGGGCCGAGACGCGCGCGGCATGGGCCGCGAAGCGCTGCGTGGGGACGCGCTCGGCCCCGCCGGCGAGCTCGAGCAGCCAGGCCAGCGAGCCGTCGTGGCGCTCGAAGGCCGCCAGCCAGGCGCGCACGCGGCCGTCGTACTTGCGCAGCTGCACCACGAAGCGGTCGGCGCTGGCGACCGGTCCGGGCTGGAACTCGAAGGGCTCGAGCTCGGCCAGCGCAGGCACGGCGTGCGCCTCCTCGCCGCGCAGGAGCTCGCTCCCGACCAGCGTCCAGGCGACGCGCGCATCCTCCGCCGGGCGTCCGAGCGACAGCCCGAGGCCCGCGTGGGGCCGGGGTTCCGCGAGCTCGAGCACGAGCAGCACGTTGGGCTCCTCGCCCTGCGTGCGCCCGACGACCAGCGCCAGGTGCTCGCCGGTGGCGGCCGGCAGGAGCGGCCAGCCGGGCGCGGCGCGCGGCACGTCGAAGGCGAGCTCGGGCGTGGCCGGGCCGAGCAGCTCGTCGAGCCGCAGGCGGGTCGCGATGCTCGGCGCACCGCTCGCAGCGAGCTCGATCAGGCGCAGCTCGTCGAAGGTCTGCAGCGCGAAGCGTCCGTCGGCGAGGAACGTCCCGCCGGGACGGGCCCGGCGCTCGGCCGCCGGGGCGACCCCGCCGCGGGGCGCGGCGGGCGGGTAGGCCGCCTGGCCGGCGAAGCTGGCGCCGGTGGCCGTGCGCCAGGTCTCCGGGCGCGGCGCGGGCCCGGCCGCGCTGGAGGCCAGGCGCGGCCCCAGCGCGGCCGCCAGGGCCGCGGGCTCGCCCGCCAGCTCGGCCTCGAGCTCGGCGCGCACGTACCAGCCGCGGGCCCTCGCGCGCAGGCCGGCGGCGAGGGCCAGGTCGCCGAGCTGCAGCGCCGCGCGCGCGGCGGCGAGCGTCAGCGGGTAGGCGCGCACGAGCTCGGCCGCGCGCGGCGCGCGGACCTCCGGCGGGGCGCGCTCGAGGCGCGCGAGCACGGCGCTCGCGGCCGGCTCGTGGCGCTGGCTCCAGCGCCGGCGCTCGGCGCCCTCCAGGGCCAGGAGGCGGCGCTCGACGGCCGCGCGCACGCCCTCGCACAGGCGCGGCGCGGCCCCGGGCGTGGGGTCGAACCAGCACCAGGTGCCGGCGCCGGTGCGCGCCAGGGCGGACTGCCAGGCGTCGAGGGCCGAGTCGAGGTGCCGCTCGCGCTCGCCGGCCGCGGCGCCCGCCGGCGTGGCGCGCGCGCGCGCCAGGGCCGCGTCGCCCTCGGTCAGCGCGGCCTGGGCCGGCTCGGAGACCGGGACGAAGACGTCGTTGTCGAGCGGCCCCTCGAGCGCGGGCGCCACGCTGGCGTCCGCCTCGGCCGGCCCCTGGGCCGCCGGTGGAGCCGCGAGCGCCGCCAGGAGGAGTGCGGCCAGCCCGCCCCGTGCGCTCACGGCCCCGGCGTGCCGCGCGCGCGCTCGAGGCGGAGCGGCGCGGCGGCCGGATCGACCAGGCTGCGGCGCACGCGCTCCTGGTACACGGGATCGTCGAGCATGCGCGCCTCGCGTCCCAGGGCGTGCTCGTCGCTCGCCAGGGCTGCGGCGCGCGCGCGCACCTCGGCCTCGGCCCGGTCGAGGCGCGCGGACTCGGCCTGCGCCGGCCGCAGGCCGAGCCACAGGAGCTGCGCCAGCAGCGCGAGCGGGATCCACACGGGCGTCCAGTCGAGGATCGGCGCGGCGCGCGCGCCGACGCGCTCGAGGCGCGCGCCGAGGGGGCTCGTGGCGGGCGACATCTAGTCCCGCTCCTCCGTGCGATCCGGTGCACGGCGCGGCGACTGCGGGGCGGGGCGAGGTTGCCGCTGGGGGCTCATGGGGGGCGAGCTAGGCCAGTGCGTGGGCGCCGTAGCGCGCCCCGCTCCCGAGCTCCTCCTCGATGCGCAGCAGGCGGTTGTACTTGGCGACGCGGTCCGAGCGGCACGGCGCGCCAGTCTTGATCTGGCCGGCGTTCGTGGCGACCGCCAGGTCGGCGATGGTCGTGTCCTCGGTCTCGCCGGAGCGGTGGCTGATCACGGCGCGGTAGCCGTGGCGGTGCGCCAGCGCGATCGCGTCGAGCGTCTCCGTCAGCGTGCCGATCTGGTTCACCTTGATCAGGATCGCGTTGCCGACCTTGCGCTCGATGCCCTGGCGCAGGCGCTCGACGTTGGTGACGAACAGGTCGTCGCCGACGAGCTGCACGCCGGAGCCCAGGCGCTGGGTGAGCTTGCGCCAGCCGTCCCAGTCGTCCTGGTCGAGGCCGTCCTCGAGGCTGAAGATCGGGTAGCGCTCGCACCAGGAGGCGTAGAGCTCGACCAGCTCGGCGGCCGAGAGCTTCTTGCCGTCGACGTGGTACTGCCCGCCGTGCAGGAACTCGGCCGAGGCCGCGTCGATCGCGATCTTGACGTCGCGCCCCGGCGCCAGGCCGGTCTTCTCGACGGCCGAGAGCAGGAGCTCGACGGCCTCGTGGTTGGAGCCCAGGTTCGGCGCGAAGCCGCCCTCGTCGCCGACCGCGGTCGAGAGGTTGCGCGACTTGCACACGCCCTTGAGCGCGTGGAACACCTCGGTGCCCATGCGCAGCGCCTCGGAGAAGCGCGTGGCGCCGAAGGGCATGATCATGAACTCCTGCAGGTCGACGTTGTTGTCGGCGTGCTTGCCGCCGTTCAGGATGTTCATCATCGGCACCGGCAGCACGTTGGCCGCCGCGCCGCCGAGGTAGCGGTAGAGCGGCAGGCCGCAGTGCTCGGCCGCGGCCTTGGCTGCCGCCAGCGACACGCCCAGGATCGCGTTGGCGCCCAGGCGTGCCTTGTTGCGCGTGCCGTCGAGCTCGATCATGCGCTGGTCGAGCGCGGCCTGGTCGAGCGCGTCCAGGCCGTCGAGCTGGCGCGCCAGCTCGGTGTTCACGCTCTCGACCGCCTTGAGCACGCCCTTGCCGCCGTAGCGGCCCTCGCCGTCGCGCAGCTCGTGCGCCTCGTGGTGGCCGGTCGAGGCGCCCGAGGGCACCGCGGCGCGCCCGGAGGCGCCGCTCTCGAGCACCACGTCGACCTCGACCGTCGGATTGCCGCGCGAGTCCAGGATCTCGCGCGCACGGATGGAGGCGATCTGGCTCATGCGTCGCCAGCGTATCGGGGGCGCGCTGCCGAATCGAGGGTTCCAGCGCGTCCGGACGCCACCCGCGAGCCCTCCGGCAGCCACCGCCCCGGCCGCCCCGCGGGCTCGCCCACGCCCTCCCCGGGTTGCGCCTGCCCGCCCGCGCCGAGGAGGGCCCGGACCGCGACGGCCTTCCTTCCCGCGCCGCCGGGGGTAGCTTGGAGCCTGCGATGCGCTCGCGCCGGGCCCAGCTCCTGCCCAACCTGATCACCCTGGCCAACGCCTTCTGCGGGCTGCTGGCGCTGTCCAAGGCGATCGACGCCCTGACGCTCTCGGCCGACCGGCCCATGATCTTCTACGAGAAGATGGAGGCGGCCTGCTTCCTGGTCTTCCTCGGGATGGTCTTCGACGCGCTGGACGGGCTGGTGGCGCGCATGACCGGCGGGGGCAGCGAGTTCGGCGCCCAGCTCGACTCCTTCTCCGACGCCCTGACCTTCGGGGTCGTGCCGGCGATCCTGGCCAAGGTCCTGATCGAGCACGAGAGCGACGACCCCAGCGCGCGCCTGCACTTCCTGGCTTCGGCCTCCTTCGCCCTGATGGCGATCCTGCGCCTGGTGCGCTACAACCTCGAGCCGGCGCCGCGCGAGGAGGCGGAGGACGAGGTCGGCGGCGTCAAGACCTTCCAGGGCTTGCCCTCGCCGGCGGCGGCGGGCGCGGTGTGCGCGACGATCTGGCTGTACCTGATCCTGCGCCGGCCGGAGCTCGAGGTGGAGGAGGGCACGCCGACGTGGATGCACGGCCAGCTCGCCTTCATGCGCAAGGTGGACTGGGCCCCGGTGCTGGACCGCGTCCCGGGCGTCCTGGTGGGACTCCTGCCGGTGCTCGGACTCCTGATGGTCAGCAACCTGCGCTACGTGCACGCGACCTCCTACCTGGCCGCGCGCGGGGCGCAGTTCCTGAGCCTGGTCGTGTTCGCCTTCGCGCTGATCCTCTTCTACCTGGCGCCCGTGCCGATCCTGTTCTTCGTGGCCGTGGCGTTCCTGCTCTCGGGCCTGGTCTCGGGTCCGCTGGCCTGGCGGCGCGCGCGCGCCGCCCGGCGCGCGGCATGAGCGCCGCGCGGGCCTGGATCGCCCTGGGGAGCAACCTCGGGGACCGGCGCGCGAACCTGGAGGGCGCGGTCGAGGCCCTGCGCGCCGCGGACGAGGTCGAGGTGCTGCGCGTCTCGCCCTGGCTCGAGACCGATCCGGTGGGGGGGCCGCCCGGACAGGGCCGCTACCTGAACGGTTGCCTGGAGCTCGCGACGACCCTGGACGCGCCCACGCTGCTGTGGCTCCTGGCGCGCGTCGAGTCGCAGTTCGGGCGCGCGCGCGAGGTCCCGCAGGGACCGCGCACGCTGGACCTCGACCTCTTGCTCTACGACGGGCTCGAGCTCGCGACCCCGGAGCTGGAGCTGCCGCACCCGCGCATGGAAGAGCGCCTCTTCGTGCTCGAGCCGCTGCTCGCGCTGGCACCGGAGCTCCGCCTGCCGCGCTCGGGGCGCACGGTACGCGAGCGCGTGGCCGAGCTGCGCGCGCGGGCCGGGGGCGCCGCGCCGTGAGCCTGCCGCCCATCGCCACGCCGGACGCCGCCGCGCGCTGGTGCGCGGAGCACGGCGCGCGCCTCGGCTTCGTGCCCACCATGGGCGCGCTGCACGAGGGCCACGCGACGCTCGTGCGCCGCGCGCGGGCGGAGTGCGAGCACGTGGTCGCGAGCGTGTTCGTCAACCCGCTCCAGTTCGACGACCCGCGGGACTTCCAGCGCTACCCGCGCGACCTCGCGGCCGACCGCGCCCTGCTCGGCGCCGAGGGCTGCGCGCTCGTCCTGACGGGCACGCTGGAGCAGTTCTTCCCCGAGGCCGGCGGCCAGGCGCCGCCGGCGCGCGACCCCGGCCCGGACGCCGCGGGCCTCGAGGGCGAGTTCCGCCCCGGGCACTTCGTCGGCGTGGCCACGATCTGCGCGCGCCTGTTCGAGCTGGTGCGCCCGGCACGCGCCTACTTCGGCGAGAAGGACTTCCAGCAGTGCCGCGTGGTCCGGCACGTCGCGCGCGGCCTGGGCGGGCCCGAGATCGTCATCTGCCCGACCTCGCGCGACCCCGACGGCCTGGCGCGCTCGTCGCGCAACCGCCTGCTGGCGCCCGGCGAGCGCGCCACGGCCCTGGCGCTCCCGCGCGCGCTGTTCGCGGCCCGCGCGGCCTTCCGCGAGGGCGAGCGCCGGGTCGAACGGCTGGAGGCGCTCCTCGCCGCCGAGCTGGCGCGCGCGGACCTGACGGTCGAGTACGCGGTCGTGCGCGACCCGGAGCGCCTGGCGCTGCGCCAGGACGAGCTGGCCGGCGCGGCGCGCGCGCTGGTCGCGGCGCGCGTCGGGCGCGTGCGCCTGATCGACAACCTCGACCTGGCGGGCGGGAGCGGGGCGTGAGCGCGCGCGTCGTCCTGCGCGCGCCGGCCAAGGTGAACCTGTCGCTGGTGGTGCTCGCGAAGCGCGCCGACGGCTACCACGAGCTCGACACGGTGCTCCTGGCGCTCCCGCTGGCGGACGAGCTCGCCCTGGAGCCGGGCGCCGGCGCCGCCGACGAGCTGCTCGTCACGGGGCCAGCCGCCGCGGGCGTCCCAGGCGACGGGTCCAACCTGGCGCTGCGCGCCGTCGACGCCATGCGCGCGCTGGCCCGCGCGCGCGGGCGCCCGGCGCCGGGCCTGCGGGTCGAGCTCCTGAAGCGCGTCCCGGCCCAGGCGGGCCTCGGTGGCGGCAGCTCCGACGCGGTCGCGGCCGCCCTGGGCGCCTGCGAGATCTTCGGGCTCGCCCCGGACCTGCCCGAGGTGACCACGGAGCTGGCCAGGCTCGGCAGCGACTGTCCCTTCTTCCTGCGCGCACGCGCGGGCGGTCTCGCGCGCTGCACCGGCCGCGGCGAGCGCGTCGAGCCCTGGCCGGACCCCCGGCTGCCCTGGACGATCGCGCTGGTCACGCCGGGCTTCGGCTGCGCGACGGGTGACGTGTACCGCGCGCTCCAGGTTCCCTCGAAGTCGGCTCCCGCGGCCTTCGAGCGCGCCGGCCTCGGGATCGACCTGGCGCGCGATCGCGCGCGCCTGCGCAACGACCTCGAGGCGGCGGCCGAGCGCTCGCACCCGCCGCTGGCCGCCTTCCGCGCGCGTCTCGAGACGCTCGCACCGGGGGCGTTCCGGCTGGCCGGCAGCGGATCTTCCTTCTTCGGATTGTGTGCGGACGAGGCCGAGGCCGAGGACCTGCTGGCACGCCTCGCCGCCAGCGACGAAGCCCGTCGTTACGGCCTCCGCGGGCGCTGGGTGCTGCCCGCACGCCGCCCGCCGGCGGACGCGAAAAATAGCAAGTCGCAATGATGCGGGCGGGTCCCGCTTGCAAACCCCCCCGGGGCCTGCGTCTCCTCACCCAAGCCCAGACGGGTTCGCCCGTTACGGCACGCATGAACATCACCGAGGTGCGCGTCAAGCTGCTCGAGAACCAGCCCGACAAGCTGCGGGCATTCGCGAGCATCACCATCGACGACTTCATCGTCATCCGCGACCTGAAGATCATCGAGGGGGCGAACGGGCTGTTCATCGCCATGCCCAGCCGCAAGCTGTGCGACCGCTGCCTCTCCTGCGGCGGCAAGAACCACCTGCGGGCGCGCTTCTGCAACGACTGCGGCAAGCGCCTGCGGGCCGACCGCGGCATGCAGGACGAGCGCGGGCGCATGCGCCTCTACGCCGACATCACGCACCCGATCCACCAGCGCGCGCGCGACTTCGTCGAGGGCTGCGTGCTGCAGGCCTTCCAGCAGGAGCTCGAGCGCTCCAAGCAGGAGGGCTACGTGGCGCACTCCTTCGCCGACCTCGACTACGAGTCCTACGAGAACGGGCACCACCCGGCCGGCGGCGTAGACTAGGCGCGTGAAGCGCGCGCTTCGGCGACCGAGGGTGGCGATCCTCGGGTGCGGGCACGTGGGGCGGGCGCTGGCGGTGGAGCTGCTCGATGCGCGGCCCGCGCCGGTGCGAGGCAAGCTCCAGGTGTGGTCTCGCAGGCGTCACAGCGTCGCAGCCTTGCGCCGGCTCGTGGCCTCGCAGGGCAAGGAGCAGCGTCTGCGTGTCTGCGCGAGCGCCTGGGAGGCCGTGGCCGGTGCCGAAGTCGTGCTCCTGTGCGTCGCCGACGACGCCCTGGGGCCGTTCGTGCGCGAACTCGCACGTGAGGGCACCGGCAAGCCAACCCCCGTGGTCCTGTCCACGAACGGCTTCCTGCCCCTCTCGACCCTGGCTCCACTCAAGCGCCTCGGTTTCCCCGTCGGCCGGATGCACCCGCTAGCCCCGGTACCCGCAGGTCTCGAGCTGACGAACCTCACCATGGCTCCCTTCGGACTCGAGGGCGATCCACGGGCCGTGCGGGCCGCTCGTAGCCTCGTGAAGGGGATCGATGGAACCGCGCTGAGGCTGAAGCCCGGGGCGGCGCCCGCCTACCACGCAGCTGCCTCGCTACTCGGGGGTGGGCTGGTGGCCCTGTTCGATCAGACCGAGCGCGTCATGCGCCCCGCCCTGCGCTCGCCAGCGTCCATGCGCACGGCACTGGCCGACTTCGCTGGCACCGTCCTGTGCGGCCTGGATGACCTGGGACCTGAGCGGGCCCTGACCGGCGCCCTGGCCCGCGGCTCCGAGGCCATCGTTCGTGGGCACCTCGTCGCACTCGAGCGCGAGCCGGGTGCTCTGGAGCTGTACTGTCTGCTCGGCGAACGCATGCTCGCGCTCGCACAGGCGCGGGGGTCACTGGGAGCCCGACGTCGCAAGGTGCTGGATGCCCTCCTGAAGAGTACCCGTCGCCGAGAGAAGCGGACTCGGCGACGGAGCGATCGGGCAACGAGCTAGGATCGCGCCGGATGGCGATCGTCGTTTCCCACCTCGACTCCGACTTCGACGCGCTGTGCGCGCGCGCGCTGCGGCAGGAGGCGCTGGCGGACCTGATCGAGCTGCGCCTCGACCACATCGGGCATCCGGGCAAGGAGAGGCTGCGGGCCTTCGTGAAGGCCGCGAAGAAGCCCGTCATCGTCGCCTGTCACGGGCCCGAGGCCTTCGGCGAGCGCGCCCACGGCGTGGACGAGCTGTGCACGCTCTACCACGACGCGGCCGAGGCCGGGGCGCGCTTCGTCGATGTCGACTGGACGCTGGCGCTCGAGGTGGGGGAGGTGAAGGCGCCCTGCCACCGCATCGTCTCGCGCCACGTGCTCGAGGGCACGCCCGCGGACCTCGCGGCCGTGCACGCGGAGGTCGCGGCCGTGCTCGGCGAGGGCGACGTCACGAAGCTCGTGACGCACGCCGAGAGCTGCGAGGACGGCCTGCGGCTGCTCGCCTGGCTCGCGACGACGAAGGGCGTCGTGGCCTTCTGCTCCGGCGCGGCCGGCAGCTTCACGCGCCTGCTCGCGCCGATCTTCGGCTCGCCCTTCACCTACTGCGCCAGCGCGCGCATGCCGGGCGAGCCGGAGGGCGAGCCCACGGCGCCCGGCCAGTGGCGCGTGAACGATTTCCTCGCGGCGCTGCCGCCCGGCGGGATCAGCCAGGAGACGGCCGTCTTCGGCGTGGTCGGCAACCCGATCGGACACTCGCTCTCGCCGCGCGTGCAGGGCATGGCGCTCAAGGCGGCCAAGCTCGACGCGGTCTACGTCGCCTTCGAGCCGCGCACGCTGGCGGGCTTCCTCCGGCTCGCGAGCGCGCCGAACTACCGCGGCTTCTCGATCACGGCGCCCTTCAAGGAGGAGGCCTTCGGGCTGTCGATGCTGCACGACGAGGCCGCGCGCCGGACGGGCGCGGTCAACACGCTCTTGCGCGAGCCCGGCGGCTGGCGCGGCGCGAACACCGACGTCCCGGCGGTGCGCGAGACGCTCTCTCGCGCGCTGCACCTCCACGGGCGCGTGCCGGGGCGACCCGCGACGCTGGGCGCCGCGCACGTGCTCGTGCTCGGCACGGGCGGGGCCGCGCGCGCCGTGGTGCACGCCGCGCGCTCGCTCGAGGCGCGCGTCACGGTCGCCGGTCGCACGCGTGCGCGGGCAGACGAGCTCGCGAGCGCCTTCGGCTGCGCGGCCGCGGGCTGGGA
>DASVAP010000042.1:0-13295 GCA_036376275.1 Planctomycetota bacterium
GGTCGCGCAGGAAGGCTTGCCAGAGGTGGAAGGAGCCGCCATCGCCTGCTCCGGACTGGAACGTGCCGAGCGCGACCAGGAACGGGATCGTGCCGGCGCCACCCGAGAGCCCGGTGGTCTCGATGTCGAGGTAGACGCAGCGCGCCGGCTCGACCTCCGCCAGGGCCGGGTCGCGCGCAAGCCAGGCGAGCTCGGACGGCGCTGCCGTCCGGACCTCGCCGAGCTGCCAGTCCCCGTGCGCGTGGTCGGGCGGGTACGCGCGCAGCCGGGCGGCGAAGGTGCCGCGCTCGCTCGCCTGCTCGGTCAGGTCCGCGGGCGGGCCGAGGGAGCGGTCGGTGGTCGGGAGCGCGTCCTCCTCGTCGACCTCGGCCTCGAAGCGCGCCGTCAGCCATGTGGGCAGGCTCCCACGGGGATCGCCGCGCTCCAGCGCGGCTCCGGGGTCGCTCTGCTCGAGACCGGCCTCCACCTCCGCGGGCGCCGCTCCGTGCAAAGGGCCGGGCGGGAGCCCGGCGGTCCGGTCGCGCCGCAGGCGGGCGAGCTTGGCGAAAAGCTCGTCCGTCACGGGGTGTCGTCCGGGAGCGGCGCGGGCACGAAGGCGGGGCCCTCGTCGAGGCGCGTGAGGACAGCCAGGGCCGTCTCCTTGCCGAGCGGGCCGACCTCCTCCAGCGGCCCGATGCAGGCCGGGCAGCCGTGCTCGCAGGCGCAGCGGCCCAGGACCTCGCGCGCGGCGCGCACGATCTCGCGGTGCGCGCGGAAGAGCGCCACGGGGAGCCCGACGCCGCCCGGGATGCGGTCGTACAGGAACAGCGCCGGGCGCTCGAAGTGCCCCGAGCGGATCTCGCACGAGAGCCCGAGGTCGGCGGCGTTGCAGCGCACGAAGAGCGGCGCCGTGCGGCGCAGCAGGCGCCCCACCCCGGCCCAGGCGGCGGCGCGGTTGCCGGCGGCGAGCTGGAGGTCCGCCGCCAGCTCCGGCGCCAGCGTCAGCACGAAGGCCTCGGTCTCCATCTCCTCCGGCGGCAGGTGGATGTCGCCGGCGCCGACGTTCTCGCGCGTGTAGAAGCGGATCTTCTTGAACATCGTCGCGACGGTGGTGACGTGCACCTCGCCGCGCCAGACCTCGACGTCGCTCCCGCCGGCCGGGTCCCCGGCGGCCGGACGCTCAGCCCGCTCCTCGAGGCGCAGCACGCGCACCTCGGTGTCCGTCTCGGCCTCGGTGAAGTAGTCGCTGACGATCTTGCGCGCGTAGGCGCGGCGGTTGGCGTAGTCGAAGCGCTCGATCTTGTAGGTCTCGCCCTCGACCAGGTAGATCGCGCCCTCGTGGACGCTGGTGAGCGAGGCCACGCGGTCGACCTCGCCGATCGCCTGCTCCTCCTCGTCGAAGACCAGCACGTTGTCGGGCTCGGAGCCGGCCAGCGAGACGTCCTGGGCCGGGTAGGCGTCGGCGGCCCAGTACCAGGTCGGGCGTTCCTTCACGGGACGGCGCAGGAGCAGCTTCGACTCCTCCGCCAGGTAGTCGAGGATCCCGGCCACGTGCGGCGAGGGTCCGAAGCCGGCCACGCTCCCGTCCGGCTCGCCGTGGAAGGGCAGCTCGAAGGCGGCGCACTTCAGCTGCTCGGAGAGCACCACCAGGTTGTCCGCGTCGAGCGAGAGCGTCTCGCGCGCCGCGCCGAAGAGATAGCCCGGGTGGTGGGCCAGGTACTGGTCGACCGGGTCCGCGCGCGCGACCAGCAGGGCCAGCGAGGTGTTCCCGCGGCGTCCGACGCGACCCACGCGCTGCCAGAAGGAGGCCTGCGAGCCCGGGTAGCCGACCAGCACGGCCACGTCGAGGCGCCCGATGTCGATCCCGAGCTCGAGCGCGTTGGTCGAGACCACGACCTTGACGGTGCCGTCCTTGAGCCCGGCCTCGATCGCGCGCCGCAGGTCCGGCAGGTAGCCGCCGCGGTAGCCGCGGATCTCGCTCTCCTGGAGCCCGAGCTTCGGCGCCGCCTCCTTGAGGTAGCGCGTCAGCACCTCGACCGACGTGCGCCGGTTGCAGAAGAAGATCGTCTGGTGCCCGGGGCCGACGACGTAGGGCGCCAGGCGCCGCACCTCCTCCAGCGCGTTCGCGCGCAGGCCGGCCACGGCGTTGACGATCGGCGGGTCGTAGACGGCGAAGTGGCGCTTGCCGCTGGGCGAGGCGTCCTCGCCCACGACCTCGACCTCGCGTCCCAGCAGGTTGCGGGCGTGCTCGGCCGGCTCGCGCACGGTGGCCGACGAGAGCAGGAAGCGCGGCTCGGCCCCGTAGTGGCGCGCGATGCGCACCAGGCGCCGCAGGACGTTGGCCACGCTCGAGCCGAAGACGCCGGTGAGGGTGTGCACCTCGTCGATCACGACGTAGCGCAGGGCCGCGAAGAGCTCGGACCACTTGGCGTGGTTCGGCAGGATCCCCTGGTGCAGCATGTAGGGGTTCGTCAGCACGACGTGGCCGCGCTCGCGCAGCGTGCGGCGCACCGAGGGGGGCGTGTCGCCGTCGTAGGTGAAGGAGTGCCACCCACGGCCCAGCTCCTCGATCAGCGCGTTGAGCCCGCGCGACTGGTCCTGCGAGAGCGCCTTGGTCGGGAAGAGCCACAGCGCGCGCGCCGCGCCCTCCGTCTCGAGCAGGGCCTGCAGCACGGGTGCCGAGTAGGCCAGCGTCTTGCCCGAGGCCGTGGGGGTCGCGATGAGCACGTCGCGGCCGGCCAGGGCGAGCTCGATCGCGCGCGCCTGGTGCTCGTAGAGCTCGCCCATCCCGCGCCGGCGCAGCAGCGCCACCAGCTCGGGTGCGAGCCCGGCCGGGAAGGGCGCCACGCGCGGCGGGCGCGGCGGGGTCTCGTGCCAGGCGGTGAAGCAGCCGCGCAGCTCGGCGGCGCCGCGCAGGCGCTCGACCACGGCCTCGATCGAGCTCTTCTCGCGCGCGCGGCGCTCGCCGCCGGCGCGCGGGTCGGCCAGACGCTCGCGGTCGGTTCCGGGGCTGGACATGGAGCGGGCTCGCGGGGTGCGAAGGTGTTCGGGGCCCGTGGCGTTCGGGTTCCGTTCGGGCGGCGCCGAAGCTACGCCGCGCCCGGGTCGGCCGCAAGCCCGCGCCGGAGGCCGATGGCTGCCGGATCAGGAGGCGGCCGGCGCCAGCGGAGCCCCGCTCGGGTCGAGCTCGCGCACCTCGCCCCAGCCCAGGGCCTGCAACGGCTCCAGCACCACGCTCCGGTCCCCCACCACGAGCAGCTCGAGCGCCTCCGGGTGGACGTGGCGCCGCGCCAGGGCATCGAGCGCGCCCGCGTCCATCGTCGCGAGCCAGGCCAGGCGCCGGTCGAGCAGGTCGAGCGGGTGCCCGTGGCGCGCGAGTGCCTCGAGCAGCGCCAGCCGCGCCGCGGTCGACTCCAGGCTGCGGCTCAGCGCGCGCGAGAGCGAGCGCCGCGCGAACTCGGCCTCCTCCGGACGCACGCCGCGCAGCAGGCCGCGCAGCTCGGCCACGATCTCCGCCAGGGCCGGTGCGGTGACGTTCGAGGCCACCGCGCAGGCGACCTCGAAGGCGCCGGGCGTGCGCCCGCCCTCGAAGGTGCTGTGCACGCCGTAGGTGTAGCCCTTGTCCTCACGCAGGTTCAGGTTGAGGCGGCTCGCGAAGGCCCCGCCCAGCACGTGGTTGAGCGCCTGCAGCGGGTAGAAGTCCGGCTCGCCACTCGCGACGCCCAGGTGCCCGACGCGCAGCTCGCTCTGGGCCGCGCCGGGCTTGTCGATCAGGTGGAGACGCAGGCCCGCGCGCGGCCCGCGCGGGGAGGTGGGCAGCGGGAGCAGCTCGCCGGCCGTGGTCCAGCGCTCGGCCAGTGCGGCGAAGAGCGCGCCCACGCGCGCCGCGTCGTGCACGCCGACGACGGCCAGGCGCGCACCGCGCGCGCGCGCATGACGGCGCCAGTAGGCGCGCACGTCCTCCACGCTCAGGGCCTCGACGCTGGCGCGCGTCCCGAGGCGCGGCGCGCCGCGCGGGTGCGTCGCGCCGTGCACCAGGGCCGCGAAGCCGTCGTCCGCCAGCTCGCCGATGCGGTCGGCGCGCGTGTCGAGCTCCACCAGGCGCGCGCGGCGCACGCGCTCGAAGTCCGCCGGCGCGAAGCGCGGCTCGAGCACGAGGTCGGTCAGCAGCGCCACCGCCTCCGGCAGGCACTCGTCCAGCACCGACAGGCGCAGCACGAGGTCGTCGTCGCCGGCCGCGATCGAGAGCTGGGCGCCGAGGCCGTCGAGGGCCTCGACCAGCTCGGTCCCGCTCAGCGCACGCGTGCCCTCCTCGAGCATCTCGGCCGTCAGGCTGGCGAGACCGCGCTGCGCGGGCGGCTCCGCCAGGCGCCCGGCCGGCACGGCCAGCGAGAGGCGCGTCAGCGGGACCTTGTCGAAGCGCGTCCCGAGCACCTGCACGCCGTTGGGGAGCTCGCCGCGCCAGATCGGGGGCGAGTGGAACGGGCGCGCCGCGCCGCTGGTGGGCGCCCGGGCGCGCTCGGGCTCGGCCCGCGCCGGCGCGCGCTCGGCCGCACGCTCGCCGGCCGCCAGCTCGCGCTTGCCGCGCGGCACGCAGGAGAGCACGACGCGCGGCCGGCCCAGGACGTGGCGCGCGAGCACGCCCAGCACGTCCTCGACGCGCACGGCCCGCAGGCGCTCGAGCTCGAGCGCGAGCCGCCCCGGGTCGCGGTGGAACAGGTTGTCGAAGCCCAGGCGCGCCGTGCGCGCGGCCACCGTCTCGAGCGAGCGGAAGAGCTCGCCCTCGCGCCGGCGCAAGAGGCGCGCCAGGCGCTCGGGCTGGATCCCGTCGCGCGCGACGCCCGCCAGCAGCTCCTCCACGCGCTGCTCGAGCCGCGTCAGGGTCACGCGCGCGTGCGGCCGGAGCTGGATCGTCAGGGCTCCGGCGCGCTCCTGGACGGAGTGGGCGATCGTCACCAGGCTGGCCAGCTCCTCGTCGATCATCAGCGCGCGGTCGAGCACGGCCGAGCGGTTGGCCGAGAGCACGTCGCCCAGCAGGTCGAGGGCCGGCTCGTCGGGATGCCCCATCGGCACCGTCGGCCAGCACAGGGTGAGCTGCGGCTGCTGCACGCGGTCCTCGAGCACGACGCGCCGCGTCGCGGCGAGCGCGGCGGGCTCGGGCGCCGGCCGCTCGACCACCGGACCTGCCGGAAGGCCGCCGAACCACTTCTCGACCAGCGCCAGCGCCCGCGCCGGCTCGAAGTCGCCGCCGATCGCGAGCGTGGCGTTGTTCGGGCCGTACCAGCGGCGGAAGAAGCGCTCGATGTCGCCCAGGGTCGCGGCCTGGATGTCGGCCATCGAGCCGATCGTGGGCCACGAGTAGGGATGCCCCGCGGGGTAGAGCGACGCCAGCAGCGTCTCGTGCACCAGCCCGTAGGGCCGGTTCTCGTAGCTCTGCCGGCGCTCGTTCATGACCACGTCGCGCTGGTTGTCGAGCTTGGCCTGCGTCATCGCCGGCAGGAGGAAGCCCATGCGGTCCGACTCGAGCCACAGGGCCAGCTCCAGCTCCTCGGCCGGCAGGGTCTCGAAGTAGTTCGTGCGGTCCTGGTTGGTCGTGCCGTTCAGCGCGCCGCCGGCCTCCTGGATGCGCCGGAAGTGGTCGTTGTCCGGCACGTGGGCCGAGCCCTGGAAGAGCATGTGCTCGAACAGGTGCGCGAAGCCCGAGCGCCCGGGCTCCTCGCGCGAGCTGCCGACGTGGTAGTAGACGTAGACGGCCACGACCGGCTCGGCGTGGTCCTCGTGCAGGAGGAGCTCGAGGCCGTTCGGGAGGACGTGCTTGGTGCAGGCGAGCCGCGGGGTGGAGGTCACGCCGGCCATGTTTCCCCCCCGGCCCTCCCGGCTCAAGCCTGGCTCCCCCTCTCTTCCGTCTCCGCGCCCTCCGCGTCCTCCTCCGCGTCTCCGCGCCCCTCCGATTCCGATCCGAGGAAGGGAAGGGCGCGGAGACGCGGAGGGCGCGGAGCCGGAAGGAGGAACGAGCGGGAGCCTGGCGGTCCCGGGCCCCTCAGAAGAGCCCGAGCAGCCCCTCGACCAGGGCCCCGTCGACCTCCGCCACCTGCCCGTCGGCCGTGCGGCAGGCCCAGCCGCCCTCCGCCAGCGGCGCGAAGACCAGCGGGATCGGCTCGGCCTGCAGCGGCAGGATCTCGACCTCGAGCGCCACGGCACCCAGCTCCTCCGCGCCCAGCCAGCGCCGCGCGCCCAGGTTGAGCAGGCCGTCGAGCGCCTGCTCGAAGGCTGCCGGGGCGCGGATCGTCTCGCCCTCGGGCGTCCACTGGTTGTTGCCCGAGTTCACGTAGACGTAGGTCCGGCCGGCGGCCACGCTGCGCAGGCGCACCGCGCGCACGAGCGACTCGGGGTGCTGGTGCACCTTGCGCGAGCGGAAGGACTCCAGCGGGCGCTCGCACAGCTCGAGCAGGCTGGCGTCGACCTGGGCCACGACCTCGTCGCCGTCGCGCAGGAACTGCAGGCCCTCGGCCCCGGAGCGCGGGTCGCGCAGCGCCTGGCCCAGGCGTCCGCCCTGGCGCGCGCCGCTCGTCACCTCGACCACGAAGGCGGCCGGCGGCTCGCGCGGCGCGAAGGGGAGGCCGTGGAAGTGCTCGCCGAGCTGGGCGCGCTCGAGCAGCGCCAGGGCCTCCTCGACCGCGGCCGCCTCGGCCGGGTGGCGCGCGGCGCCGGGCGCGCCTGCTCCGGGATCCTCGGCGCCCACGGTCCAGCCGCCGCCCTCGCGCAGGAAGACGCGCCGCAGCCCGCCGCCCTCGAGCTCGAGCCGCTGCACGTCCTCGCGCAGCACGCGCACGAGCAGCTGGTCGTAGTAGAGCTCGGCCGGCAGCGCCAGGCGCTCGACGGAGCGCGCGCCGACCTCCCACACGTGGGCGTAATCCCGGCGCATGCAGAACCAGGCGAGCTCGCGCAGCGGGTGCTCGTGCGCCCCGGCATGGGTGTCGGGCGGGGTCCCGAACAGGAGCACCACGGACGGCCCCTCGAGCGGCTCGAGCTCGAGCGTGAAGCGCGGCTCCGCCAGGCCGTAGGGCGCGAGGTCGGTGGGTGAGTCGTCGACGAAGCGCTCGATCTCGAGCTCGGCCGCGCCGCGCGCGAGCAGCCCCATCGCGCTCGGATCCAGGCTGACGGTGGCGTGCGACACGCGCTTCCAGCCGTCCGGGCCGGCCAGCGCGTCGAAGGCGAGGTCGACGTGCCCGTGCTCCTCGTCCAGGTACACCAGGCCGCGGCGGCGGATCGAGAGCACGTCCTGGGCGCGCAGCGGCGTCGCGCGCCGGTCGCGGTAGTCGTCCGGGTAGCGCTCGAGCGTGTTGTAGAGCACGCGCGTCGTGCGGAAGACGTCCGTGCCGCCGGCGTCCGTGGCCCCGGCAGCGCCGCTCGGATGCCCCGGGACGCGCGCGTAGAGGCGCGAGGGGTCGAGGTCGAGCCCGCCCAGCTCGACGCGCAGGGTGCGCTCGCCGTCCTCCTCGAGCTGCAGGCACTCGAGCACGACCTTGGGCGGATCGAGACCGACCTGGGCGCGCGCCACCTCCGGCGCCGGCTCGCCGCGCGCGCCGGCCAGGGTCGCCAGCAGCGTGCGCACCAGCGCGGTCTGGGCCGGGTAGGCCAGCGGGTCGGTCAGGAACCAGCGTCCGGCGGCGTCGCGCTCGAGGCGCATGGAGAAGGAGCGCTCCAGGTGCTCGACGCGCAGCGCGCGCACGCGCTCGGGCGCCAGCTCCGGCAGCAGCGCGAACTCGCCCAGCGCCGGCCCGCCCTCGAGCGTCTCCCGCGCGCGCGCCAGCCACAGCGCCGCCAGGGCGAGCACCAGGAGCAGCAGGAACGCCAGCGTGCCGCGGCCCATCAGCTCCGCCGGCGCAGGAAGACCACCAGGCCGATGCCCGCGCACACCCCCGGCAGGACCAGCCACAGGAGGTAGGTCAGGATCGGGCGGGCGCTGGAGCGCTCGAAGTCGAGGAAGGTCTCGCTCTTCGCCAGGGGCCGCACCGCCAGGCGGTACTCGCGCTCCGCCAGCCAGTTGAAGGCGTTCAGGGCGAAGTCGCGGTTCACGTCGACGAGCTGGTTCGAGAAGAAGTAGGCCGAGGCCACGGCCAGGAGGCGGCCCTGGCGCACGGCACCGCCGTCGTCCTTGACCGTGCGCAGGGCGCGCGCGGTGACGAGCGTCTGGCGCCCGCGCTCCTCGCCGCGCGCCGGGTTGAAGGTGAAGTCGTTGCGCGGCGGCAGGTCGCGCCAGGCGTCGACCCCGGTGGTCACGATCGGCACGATCGGCCCCCACTCGCCCGGCAGGCCCTCGAAGGCGGGCGTGAAGGTGAACTGCACGCGCCGGCCGCGCAGGCGCAGCGGCTCGGTCAGGGGGTGCCCCGCCTGCAGGCCGCGCTCGTCGATCACCAGCCAGGCGCACTGCTCGCTCTGCTCGAGGGGCTCGCCGCTCGGGCCCACCAGCGGCAGGCACACGATGCCCGGGCGCGTGTCGATCCCGAAGCCGCGCAGGAGGTCGAGCACGCCGCCGACGCGCTCCTCGTCCAGCTCGGAGAGGTCCGGCGCGACCACCAGGCGCCCGCCGCCCTCGGCGTAGGCGCGGATCGCGGCGTGCGTGCCGGCCTGGTAGGGCTGCTGGGGCCCGATCAGGGCCAGCACGGCGCAGTCGGCCGGCACCGCGGACTGCTCGAGCGCATCCCACTCGCCCACCGTGAAGCCGTCGCGCTGCAGGGCCGCGGAGAGGCGCGCGAGATCGGTCCCGTCGGCACCCTCGAGCGAGGGCTCGCCGTGCCCGCGCGCGAAGTAGACCTTCGGCGCCTCGCCCGAGGAGACCTTGAGCAGGGCCTGGGCCAGGAGCTCCTCGCCGCGGAACTCGAGCAGCGTGGCCGGCCGGAAGCCCCGCTCCGGCTGCCAGCGGCGCGGATCGACCACGCCGGGAATGCCCTCGCGCGTCAGGTACTGCACGCCGTCGCGGCTCGGGTTGCCCCAGTCGACGGTGCACAGCTCGCCGAACAGCTCGAGCTCGTCGCGCCGCTCGCCGCAGGAGAGCACGAGCTTGTTCGTGCCCTCGGTGCCGAGCTCGCGCTGGCGCTCCTGGATGGCCTCGAAGTCGCTGGCGTCGTGCAGGCGGATCTCGACCTGGCTGCGACGCGCCTGCTGCAAGACCGCCAGGTACTCGAGCACGCGCTCGCCGGCCGCCACGGACACGGCCTGGTAGGGCATCTTCAGCGGGCGCAGGAAGACGTCGACCACCACCGGCTGGGGCAGCTTGTCGATCACGTCGAGCAGCGCCGGATCGAGGGTGTTCTTGCCGCTCCTCGACAGGTCCAGGCGCGCGTAGCGCCAGTCGGCGAGGTCCACGATCAGCCACGCGGCCCCGGCCGCGAGCACGGCCGCCAGGGCCGAGCGCAGCCCGAGCGCGAGCCGCTGCCAGCGGGGCGCGCTCATCCGAGCCACCGCCGCGACTCGACCACGCGCACCGCCAGGAACAGCGCCGCCGCGGTCCAGGCCAGGAAGAAGAGCACGTGCGCGCTGTCCAGCGCGCCGGACAGGAACGAGCCCTGGAAGTGGGCCAGCACGTCGACGCGCTCCAGCAGGTCCGCCAGGCGCTCGCCGGTCGGCCCGCGCCAGGAGCGCGCCAGGAAGGGCAGCCCGAAGAGCGTGATGTTGGCCAGGATCGCCATGAAGGCCGCCAGCAGCGGCGTCGCGAAGAGCGCGCTGGCGATCAGCCCCAGGGCCGAGAACAGCGCCGAGACCAGCGTCGCGCCGAGCCACACCGCCAGGAGCCAGCCCCAGTCCGGCGCGGCCCCCAGGGCCTGGCACAGCGCCGCGAACAGGAACGTGCTGGCCCACACCAGCGCCAGGAAGGTCGTCGCCGCCAGGGCCTTGCCGAGCACGACGGCCGCGTCCGAGACCGGCGCCGTGAGCAGGAACTCGAGCAGCCCGCTGCGCGACTCCTCGCTGATCATGCGCATCGTCAGGAGCGGCGGCAGGAAGATCGAGAGCAGCCAGAAGGGCACGCCGCCGCCCAGCACGAAGACCAGCGCCCCGTTCACCTCGCCGCCCTTGAGCGGCAGGACGTACAGGAAGAAGTGCGCCTGGTAGAGCAGCACGCAGACGAGCAGGATCCAGGCCAGCGGCGCCAGGAACAGGCCCGCCAGCTCGCGCCGGTAGATCGCCAGCATGCCCTTCACGCGGCACCCTCCGCGCGCGCCGGCTCGAGCTCCAGCGCGATGCGCGCGAACAGCTTCTCGAGCGTCGGGCGCTGCCAGGAGAGCTCGCGCACGGCCCAGCCGCGCTGCGCCGCGTGGCGCCCGAGGGCCTCGCGCAGGTCGCCGGCCCCGCGCACCTCCAGGCACAGGAAGGCACCCGCGCGCTCGCGCGCCTCGGCCGCCTGGACCCCGGGGAGGCGCGCCAGCTCGGCCGCGACCGCCTCCGGCGCCTCGGCCGTCTCGAGCTCGAGGCGCACGAAGCTCTCGCCCCCGAGGCGCTCGACCAGCTCGGTCTGCGTGCCGTCGGCCGCGATCCGCCCGCGCTGCAGGATGATCACGCGCGGGCAGGTGGCCTCGATCTCCGGCAGGATGTGCGAGGAGAGCAGCACGGTGCGCTCGCGCGCCAGCTCCTGGATCAGGCGCCGCACCTCGATGCGTTGCAGCGGGTCGAGGCCGCTGGTGGGCTCGTCGAGCACCAGCACCTCGGGGTCCGGGAGCAGCGCCACGGCCAGCCCCACGCGCTGGCGCTGGCCCTTCGAGAGCCGCCCGATCAGGCTGCGCGCGCGGTCCGCCAGGCCGACGCGCTCGAGCACGGCACCCGCGCGCGTGCGCGACTCGCGCCGCGTGAGCCCCCGCAGGCGCCCCTGGAACCACAGCATCTCCTGCACGCGGTGCTCGCGGTAGAGCGGCACGCTCTCGGCCAGGTACCCCAGGCGCGCGCGCACGTCGAGCGAGTGCGTCAGCACGTCGAAGCCGTCCACGACCACGCGCCCTGCGGAGGGCGGCAGGAAGCCGGTCAGGACGCGCATCGTGGTCGTCTTGCCGGCCCCGTTCGGGCCCAGGAAGCCGACCACCTCGCCGCGCTGGAGCCGGAAGGAGACGTCGTCGACGGCCGTGCGCGCCCCGAAGCGGCGCGTGAGGTGCTGGACTTCGATCATCCGGGGCGGATCCGGCGCAGAAGGTAATCGCTGGCCGGCGTGGGCCTCAACCGCAGCGAGGGGAGCGCCACGTTTTTGAGCGCGCTCCCTAGTCCGTGCCGGGCTCGCTGGCTACAGGCCCCTCGGGCGGTTTCGACGCGGGCGGGCAATGGTTGCCGTACAGGAGCTGCGTCACCAGCGTCCACGGCAGGACGAGCGTGTCGCCCACCAGGCTGAAGGGCAGGTCGAGCCAGATGAGCGCGGCCTTGCAGCTCTCGCTGCGCAGCGCCGCCACATCGAAGAAGACGCCCGCGTAGACGCGCGGCACGAACTCGCCGGGCAGGCAGGCGAGACCCTCGGGATCGAAGTCGGCTCGAAGACCCTCGATCGTTCCGCAGCAGGCCAGCGGGAGGCCAAGGACAGCGGCGAGCAGCCGTCGCGGAGTGTGCATGACGGGCCGCGAGTCTAGCTGGCGGCCCGTCGGGCTCAGGTCTTGACCTCGAAGTCGGCGTCGACCGGCTCGTCGCCGCCCGGCGCACCGCTGCGGGCGGGTCCCTTCGGCTCCGGGCCGGGGCTCGGGCCGGCGCCCTCGCTCGACTGCTTGTAGACGATCTCGCCCAGCTTCTGGGCCTTGGTGGTGAGGTCCTTGAGGGCGGCCTCGAGGCGCGCCTTGTCGCTGCCGGCGATGGCGTTCTTGAGCGTCTCGCGCGCGCTCTCGATGGCGCCCTTGTCGGCCTCGGCCAGCTTCGCGCCGTGCTCGGCCAGGTTCTTGTCGACCTCGTAGAGCACGTGGTCGGCCTGGTTCTTGAGCTCGACGAACTCGCGCCGCTCCTTGTCCTCGCCGGCGTGGGCCTCGGCGTCGCGGCGCATCTTCTCGACCTCGTCCTTGCTGAGGCCCGAGGAGGACTCGATGCGGATCTTCTGCTCCTTGTTCGTGCCCTTGTCCGTGGCCGTGACGTTGAGGATGCCGTTCGCGTCGATGTCGAAGGCGACCTCGATCTGCGGCCGGCCGCGCGGCGCGGGGGCGATGCCGTCCAGGTGGAAGCGCCCGAGCGTGCGGTTGTCCTTGACGAACTCGCGGTCGCCCTGCAGCACGTGGATCTCGACCGAGGGCTGGTTGTCGCTGGCGGTGGAGAAGACCTGCGACTTCGAGGTCGGGATGGTCGTGTTGCGCTCGATCAGCTTGGTCATGACCCCGCCCAGCGTCTCGATGCCGAGCGAGAGCGGCGTCACGTCGAGCAGGACCACGTCCGAGACCTCGCCGGCCAGGATCGCGCCCTGGATCGCCGCGCCGATCGAGACGACCTCGTCCGGGTTGACGGTCTTGTTGGGCTCCTTGCCGAAGATCTTCTTCACCATGGCCTGCACGGCCGGGATGCGCGTCGAGCCGCCCACCAGGATGGCCTCGTCGACCTGCGCGGGATCGAGGCCCGCGTCCTTGAGGGCCTTGAGGCAGGGCGACTGGGTGCGCTCGATCAGGCCGGCCACGAGCTGCTCGAACTTGGCGCGCGAGAGCGTCTTCGAGAGGTGCTTCGGGCCCGAGGCGTCGGCCGTGATGAAGGGCAGGTTGATGTCGGTCTGGACCGCGCTGGAGAGCTCGCACTTGGCCTTCTCGCAGGCCTCCTTGAGGCGCTGCAGGGCCATGGCGTCCTTGCGGATGTCGATGCCCGTCTCCTTCTTGAACTCGTCCGCGACCCAGTCGATCAGGACCTTGTCGAAGTCGTCGCCGCCCAGGTGCGTGTCGCCGTTGGTCGAGAGCACCTCGAACACGCCGTCGCCGATGTCGAGGATCGAGATGTCGAAGGTGCCGCCGCCCAGGTCGTAGACCGCGACCTTGCCGGTCTTCTTCTTGTCGAGGCCGAAGGCGAGCGCCGAGGCGGTCGGCTCGTTGATGATGCGCACGACCTCGAGGCCGGCGATCGTGCCGGCGTCCTTGGTCGCCTGGCGCTGCGAGTCGTTGAAGTAGGCCGGGACCGTGATCACGGCCTTCTCGACCTTCTCGCCCAGGAAGGCCTCGGCCGACTCCTTCAGGTTCGCCAGCACCATCGCGCTGATCTCGGGCGGCGTGAACTGCTTGCCGCCGACGTCGACCTTCACCAGCTCGTCGGCCGCGCCGACCAGCTTGTAGGGCACGGTCTTCTCCTCGCCTGCGACCTCCTTGTGGCGCCGGCCCATGAAG
>DASVAP010000061.1:0-9918 GCA_036376275.1 Planctomycetota bacterium
CGGTTCCTCGGCCGGGCGCTGCGCCGGTCCCTCGCGCAGGCGCGCGCCGTCCTTCCAGGAGTGGACCCACTCGTGGCCCGGGCGCGTGTCCAGGATCTCGAGGGCGAAGCCGTCGTCGACTCGCCGCAGGCGGCCGACCGATGGGTACGCAGGTCCGTGCACGCGGCCGGGAACACGCTGGATGCGCTCGCCGCCGCGCTCGCGACCATCGGGGGCCAGGACGGCGATCACGAGCTCGCCCGAGAGGCGCGTCCCGCCCTCGGAATAGCCGTATCCGGCCACGGCGCCATCCTCCTGCACCAGGGCGTCCACCAGGGTGAACGGCAGCTCGCGCTCCCACGCGACCGCCTCTCCGCGCCTCAGCCGGCAGCGCGCGGGACCGGCGCCGAAGCGGTCCGTCGGGTCCACGAAGAGCTCGACCCGCCCCGAGGGAGACCGATAGGTCCAGGGCTGGAGGGTCGCGGCGGGCACCTGTGCCGACGATGCCGGCCACGGAGCGGCTGCGAGGGCGAGGAGCGCGGCCAGGCGCGGCCCGCACGCCCGGGCGCGCAACGAGCGCTCTCCGGCGAGGCGTGGGCTCACGGTCCCTCGTCCCGCTAGGGCACGACCTGTAGCGCGACCTGGTTGGTCGTGGTCGGTCGACCCGGGCCGAGGACGAGCGCGGTCCATTCGAGGCGCAGGCCGACGAGGGTATGCAGGCTGGCGGGCGGCAGCTCGAGGCTCGCCTCGGCGCGGCCGGCGCCGTCGAGCGCACCCGGCGAGGCCGGGAAGAAAGGCGACGCGGGGGCGAGCAGGCCGCGCAGCAACGGACGCGCGGCGCCGTTCGCGCGCGCGAGGAGCCAGTAGCGGGCCTGCGGGCGTTCCGGCACGCTCACCACGAAGGGCACCGCGCGCGGGGCGCTGGCCGAGAGTCGGTCGAGCCCGGCGTGCAGCGCGGCGGGCGGGTCGGAGCGCAGCTCGAGGTAGGGATAGAGCGTGGCGCGCACCAGGTCGTCGCGCGCGACGATCGCCAGGCGGTCGAGGCCCGGCTCGCTGCCGGCGCGCACGGGGAAGGAGTACTTGCCGTTGCCGTGGTCGCTCACCGGGCCGGGCGTGACGTGCAGGGGTGCCCCGTCGGCGCCGGCGACCTCGAGCGTCGCGCCGCCGGTCGTGAGCGTGTTCCCCTCGAGGTCGACGAGCTGCACGGTGATCGTGCGCTCGCTCGTGCCGTCGGCCGGCAGGGAATCGGGGCCGACGGCGAAGGAGAGGAGGCCGTCCGGACGCCCGATCCGTGCCGCGCGCCAGTCGGCGTGGCGCTCGACGAGCTGGTCGATCGGGTCGGGCGAGCCGGGCAGCGCGTCCGGGCCGTGGATCGAGAGGCGCAGGTGATAGTCACCCTGGACGCAGCTCGCTCCCACCGCGCAGGCTCCGTCGGTGTCCCCCATGCGCGCCACGATCAGGTAGCCGATGTGGGCCGACTTCTCGAAGCCGGGCTCGGGCTGGCCGCAGTCGCCGAGCGAGCCGATGCCGCAGGAGCAGCGCCCGTCCCCGCCGAGCTGGCGCGTGCGCACCATTCCGGCCAGGACGCGCTGCGCCAGGTCGCCGCGGCTCTCGCGCAGGCCGATCGCACAGGCCTCGATCACGGCCTGGCTGACCATGACGTTGCCCTGCACCGCGTAGACGAGGTCGTCCACCTCGCCCGTCAAGCTCAGCTTGGCCCGCCCGGCCTGGCCGCCGGTGAAGGAGAGCGGCGCGTTGACGAAGTCCACGATCCCGATCTGGCGCGAGCGGAACCCGTCGTCCTCGTCGCGAATGCGCTGCATGATCGCCTGCGGCGTGTCGCCCGCGAGGAGCCCCTCGAGGATGCGCACCTTGTTCGAGCCGTCGTCGAGCAGGGCCTGGGTCACGCCCCCGCCGCGCCCCACCAGGATCACCGGCGTCCACGCGGTCAGGTCCACGCGCGGGATGCAGGTGGCCGAGGCCACGCAGACCTCGCCCGTGCGCCGGTCGACGACCACGATCGACCAGGTGGCGCCGACGGCGGGCACCAGGGCGAGGAGCAGCACGAGCAGCGGGAGGACGCGGCGAGCGAGGGGGATGGGCATGGCGTTGGGCCCTCCGCGTCTTCCCTCCGCGTCTCCGCGCTCCTCCGATGCTCGATCGAGGAGAAGAGGAGCGCGGAGACGCGGAGGGGAAGACGCGGAGGGCGCGGAGAAGAGGGAGGAGAGTGGAATCAGGGCCCGATCGTCAGGCCCACGGCGTTGGTGTGCTCGAGCGGCCCACCATCCAGCACGTAGCCCGTGACCTCGAGCCGCAGCCCGACCAGCCCCACCAGCGCCGCCGGGGGCACGTCGAGCGTGGCCTCGGCGCGCCCGCGCGCGTCGAGCGCGCCGGGCGCGGCCGGGAAGAACGGGCTCACGGGGATCGGCAGGACCTGGGCGCCCCCGCGCACGACCCCGCGCGGCTCGCCGGCGCGCCCGGCCAGGCGCGCCACGAGCGAGTAGGGCGCGCGCGGCTTGTCGGCGCGGTTCAGGACGAAGGCGGCGCGGCCGCCGGCGGCGGCGGAGAGCTCCTCGTCGCTCGTGTAGAGCGGCACGGCGATCGTCGCGACCTCGACCGGCGGCCACAGGGTGGCCACGACGACGTCGGTGGGATCGGCGGGCAGGGCATCGGTGACGCGCACGAGGAAGCGGTCCACGCCCGGCGTGCTCCCGGCCCGGATCAGGACCTCGTAGCGGCCGTCGCCGAGGTCGGTCACGGCCCCGGGCGTCGCCAGCGAGGAGAGGCCGTCGGCGGTGACGAGCTCCAGCGTGGCGCCGCCGTGCCCGATCGGCTGCTCGTCGAGGTCGCGCAGCTCGACCAGCAGGCGCCGCTCGGTCACGCCGTCGGCCGGCAGCGCCTTGACGGTGCTGGCGCGCGAGTGGATCCCGTCCGGACGGCCCTCCAGGCGGTCGCGCCAGAACTTGTAGCGCTCCTGCAGGATGAAGACCGGGTCGCGGTCGTTCTGGTCGCCGCGCGCGATGTTCAGGTTCAGGTAGTACTCGCCGCCCGCGCAGCCGCGGTTCGCGCTGCAGCCGGCGTTCGTGTCGCCGATGCGCGCCACGACGATGCAGCCGACGTGGGCCGACTTGGTGAAGTTCGGCGGCGGCACGCCGCAGCTCGTGGCCGAGCCGGTGGTGCACGAGCAGCGCCCGTCGCCCCCCAGCGCGCGCGCGGCCTCCATGGCGGCCATCATCTTCTGGCCCATGTCGCCCTTCGTGACGACGAAGGCCTCCTCGGCCGCGAGCACGACCTCGTCGCCGGTCAGGATGTTGCCCTGGATCGCGTAGAGCACGTCGCCGACCTGCCCGACGACGCCCGAGGCCGCCGCGCCGGCGCGGCTGCCGGTGAAGGTCACCGGGAGGCCGGCGAAGTTGACGATCCCGTACTGGCGCGTCTCGTGGCCCGGGTCCTGCGGCTCGAGGCGCGCCAGGATCTCGGCCGGCGTCTCCTCGGTGTCGCGGAAGCTGAAGTAGATCAGGCGCCGGTTGTTGCCGGTCGAGTCGACGAAGGACTGCGCCGCGCCCGCCCCCTCGCCGACGAAGATCACCGGCACGGCCGTGCGGATGTTGAAGTTCTCGAGGCAGGTGGCGGTGGCCACGCCGACCTCGCGCGTCTTCGTGTTCACGCACACGATCGACCAGGTGGCCGAGGGCCGGGCGGAGAGGGCGAGGAGCGCGAGGAGGGAGAGCAGGGCGCGGGGCTGCATGAGGAAAGAGTAGCCGCTCCGGCCCCGGGCCGCCGGGCTCCCGCCCGGCTCCCGGACCACCAAGCTCCCGAGTGGCCTCTCGCCCCTCTGGATCCAGGGTGACGGGCCGGGCGGTCCCGGGGGCTACTCGGCGGCCGTCAGGGTGACGAGCTTGGCCCCGCTGGCCACCGGCTGGCCCTCCTTCACGTGCACGGCCGTCACCGTGCCGGCCGCGGGGGCCCCGATCTCGTTCTGCATCTTCATCGCCTCGAGGATCAGGAGCGGCTGGCCCTTGGCCACGACCTCGCCCGCGCCCACCAGCAGCTTGATCACCACGCCCGGCATGACGCTCTTCAGGTCGCCGCCACCCTTCGCGCGCGTGCGCTCGGCAGCGTGGGCGGCGCGCTCGCGCTCGTCCTCGAGCCCGACCTGGTAGAGGTGCCCGGCGACGGTGACCTGCACCTCGGTCCCGCTGCCCTCGATCGAGACGGCGTAGGCGCGGTCGCCGAGGTAGAGCGCCACCTGGCCCAGGCGATCGACCTCCTCGTAGCGCGCGGGCACGGGCTCGCCGTCGTAGGTCACGACCAGCTCGCCGAGCGCCTCGCGCAGCTCGACCACGTGCTCCTGGCCGTTCACCGTGACGAAGTACTTCACGCGCGCGGCCCTCCGGAGGCGCCCGGAGCGCGCTCGGGCCAGCCGCTCAGGGCCTCCGCGCGGCGCGCGAGCCAGCCCGTGCGCTCGCCGACGCGTCCCGCCAGCGCCGCGCGCCGTCCGGCGTGCCAGCGGTGGATCGCCGCCGCCACGGCGGCGGCCTGGACCTCGCCCCCGACGCGGCCCTGGAAGTCGATCGTCTCGAGCAGGTGCGTGTCGAAGGTCCCGGCGCGGAAGCGTGCGTCCTCGAGCACCGCCATCGCCGCCGGGGCGCTGGTCTTGACGCCGCCCACGTTGAGCTCCGCCAGGGCCCGGCGCATGCGCTCGATGGCCTCGAGCCGCGTCGGGGCCCACACGATGATCTTGGCCAGCATCGGGTCGTAGGCGAGACCGACCTCCATGCCGCGGTAGAGCCCGGAGTCGACGCGCACCCACGGCCCGGCCGGGAAGCGCAGGTTGTGGATCGTGCCGGTCGAGGGCAGGAAGCCCGAGCCGGGGTCCTCGGCGTTCAGGCGCACCTCGAGCGCGTGGCCGCGGAAGGCGACGTCGGCCTGGGCGTAGCCGAGCGGCTCGCCGGCCGCGACGCGCAGCTGCTCCCGCACCAGGTCGAGGCCCGTGACCATCTCCGTCACCGGGTGCTCGACCTGCAGGCGCGTGTTCATCTCGAGGAAGAAGAACTCCGGCTTGCCGCTGGCGTCGGTGTAGAGGAACTCGACCGTGCCCGCGTTGACGTAGCCGACCGCCTGGCCGGCCGCCAGCGCGACGGCGCCCATGCGCGCGCGCAGCTCGGCGTCGACCACGGGCGAGGGCGACTCCTCGATCAGCTTCTGGTGCCGGCGCTGCACGCTGCACTCGCGCTCGCCCAGGTGCACGCCGTTCCCGTGCGCGTCGAACAGCACCTGGATCTCGACGTGGCGCGGCTTGTCGAGGTAGCGCTCGAGGTAGACGCGCCCGTCGCCGAAGGCCTTCTCGGCCTCGCCGGAGGCCGCGCGGAAGGCGCTCTCCATCTGCGCCGGCTCGCGCACGACGCGGATGCCCTTGCCGCCGCCCCCGGCCGAGGCCTTGAGCGCGATCGGGTAGCCGATGCGCTGCGCCTCCTTCACCGCCTGCTTCGGATCGGCCAGGGCCTCGACGATGCCCGGCACGACCGGCACGCCGGCCGCCTGCATCAGCTTGCGGCTCTCGATCTTGTCCCCCATCGCGAGGATCGCCTTCGGGGGCGGGCCGATCCAGGCGAGCCCAGCGTCCATCACCGCCTGCGCGAAGTCCTCGTTCTCCGAGAGGAACCCGTAGCCCGGGTGGATCGCCTCGGCCCCCGTGCGCTTCGCCGCCGCCAGGATCTTCTCGATCGAGAGGTAGCTCTCGGCCGGCGTGGTGCCCCCGAGCGGCACGGCCACGTTGGCGAGCCGCGCGTGCAGCGCGCGCTGGTCGAAGTCCGAGTACACCGCCGCGACCTCGATCCCCATCTCGCGCGCCGTGCGCAGCACGCGCAGGGCGATCTCGCCACGGTTCGCGATCAGGATGCGCCGGAACATGGGCGCGCCAGACTACGAAGGCGCCTGCGCCGCGACCAGGGCAGGGCCGGCAGGCGCCGGCGCGACGGGAACTCGGCGAGGCCGAGCTGGCGCACCCGTCCGCGTCGAGCGGACCGTCAAGGGGCGGGTTCGAGGCTAACCTCTCGAACGGTGGAATCGCGCACGCTGTCGTCGCCCAGGCGATCGGTCGGTCTCGCGCTGGTCTTGTTGGTGCTCTTGGCGCTCGTCGGGTGGCTCACGATGAGGTGGACCCCTTCGGGCACGGAGCCGGGCCAAGACCATGTACCCGTCCAGGGGCCCTCGGGCGGTCACGGCACAGCGACGGCCCTCGCTCCGCCGGGTGACGGCGCTCCTGAGCGCGCCCCGTCCGTGCCTGCGACCACGCCAGGTCCGACGTCGGACGTGAGGGCCGGCGAGAAAGCCAACGGTGTCGTCCTAGGGAGCATCATCTGCCCGGACGGTGACCCGCGGGACGAGGTCGATCTGCACCTCCTGGCCCAGAGCGGGCGCTACGCCGAACCGGAGTTCGCCTGGGGTGCCGGCGGCTCGTTCCGCTTCGCGCTCCCGGCAGACACGTATCGCCTCCGCGTCAAGCTGTTCAGCGGCTTCCCCGGCTCCTTCGAGGTCGGTGGCATCCGCGTGCGAGGCGGAGAGACGGTCGAGCTGGAACCGATCGTGCTCGACGAGCTGCTGCACATCGTCCTGCTCGAAGTCCGGGACGAGTCTGGAACGCCGGTGCCGGACGTGCGAGTCGCCTGCCGCTCTCCAGGCTTCGATGGCTGGTCGCCTCTGGTCGTCGTGCCCGACCCCGCGGGCACGATCCGGCTGCGCTCCCTCGCCGCTCCGATGCCCCGCCTCCTCATCGGCGCCCCAGGCTTCCTGGCCGTCGAGCTCGTCGAGCCGCGCCCCGTGGAGCGCGTCGTACTGACGCGCGGGCCGCGCGTGCACCTCCAGCTCTCCGGCGGCCTCCCGAACTTGCCAGAGCCTTGGTGCCTGCTCGTGAACCTCGTGGCCGACGAGGTCTGGGAGTTCTCGCCGCCGATCCCCTTCGATGCGCACGGGCGCGCGACCCTCGACCTGACGCGGAGCGGACGCCTGTACGTGGCACTGGCCCTTCGGCATCCAGAAGAGCGCGGGCACAGTGGTCTGGATGGGCTCGGCTGGTGGATCGAGGTAGCCCCCGAGCCAGGCGAGCAGTCCTTCACCTCGCCCCCGCCGACGACGGAGTTCCTCGACAACATCGAGCGCCTGACACGGGCACGCTGACCCGTGCTCCCAGTGCACTCCCGGTCGGCGCTTGCGCACGAAGAAAACGCGGAGCAGGTGACACCGGAGGCGTCCCGTCACGGTGCAACGGGCATGAGCCGATCTCAGGAGGAACCCCCGCGTCCGCACCCGACTCCGTCCCCTCAGGACCCGCGCCGCAGGCCTGGCCGGCCCCGCATGGCGGCCTCGAAGCGGCGCGCGTATCCTCGGGAGAGCATGTCTTCCGAGCGCATCGAGTCGCGCCCCGACCTGATGCTGGGCAAGCCCGTCATCCGTGGCACGCGCATCCCGGTCGAGCTGATCCTGCGTCGGATCGGCGCGGGCGCTTCCGAGGACGACATCCTGCGCTCCTACCCCAACCTGACCCGCGAGGACATCCGCGCCGCCGTGACCTACGCCGCGGACGAGATCGCCGGTCGCGAGGACCTCGACCTGCCCGAGTCCGCCTGAGCCCAGGGAACCTGGTCCATGCGGTTCCTGGCGGACGAGAGCTTCGACTTCCGCGTCGTGACCGCGCTGCGGGCAGCCGGGCACGACGTGCTGGCGGTGCTCGAGGAGGCTCCCGGAGCCCTCGATCCCGTGGTGCTGCGCCGGGCCCGCCGCACGCGAAGGATCCTCCTCACGGAGGACCGCGACTTCGGGCGGCTCGTGTTCGCCACGAGTCGTCCCTCGGCGGGCGGTGGAGTCCTCCTGGTGCGCTGCCCGGAGGCCGCTCGTGCCCATCTTCCGGAGCGCATCATCGAGGCCATCGCTCGAGCCGGCCCCAGGCTCGAGGGGCGCTTCGCGGTCTGGACACCCGGCCGCGTGCGCATCCGCTGAGGCGGAACCGTCAGAGCGGGATGTTCCCGTGCTTGCGGCGCGGGCGGTTCTCGAGCTTGGTGCGCAAGAGCTCCAGCCAGCGCACGAGCTGGGGGCGCGTGGTGCGCGCCTCGATCACGTCGTCGACGAAGCCGCGCTCGGCCGCCATGTAGGGGTTGCTGAAGGTCTCCTCGTACTCGGCGGTGCGCTTCTTCTCCTCGGCGGCCGGGTCCTTGGCGGCCTGGATCTCGCGGCGGTGGATGATCTTGGCGGCGCCGGCGGCGCCCATCACGGCGATCTGGGCGCCGGGCCAGGCCAGGTTGAGGTCGGCGCGGATGTGCTTGGAGGCCATCACGTCGTAGGCGCCGCCGTAGGCCTTGCGCGTGATCACGGTCAGCTTCGGGACCGTGGCCTCGGCGTAGGCGTAGAGCAGCTTCGCGCCGTGCAGGATGATGCCGTTGCGCTCCTGCTCGGTGCCCGGCAAAAAGCCCGGCACGTCCTCGAAGGTGACGAGCGGCACGTTGAAGGCGTCGCAGAAGCGGATGAAGCGCGCGCCCTTCTTGGAGGCGTCGATGTCGAGGCACCCGGCCAGCACCGCCGGCTGGTTCGCGACCACGCCGACGACGTGCCCGCCGAGGCGCGCGAAGCCGACCAGGAGGTTCTGCGCATAGCCGGCGTGCACCTCGAGGAACGAGTCGCGGTCGACCACGTGCCGCACGACCTCGTGCATGTCGTAGGGCTTGCTCGGGTCGGCCGGGACGAGCGTGTCGAGGGCCGGCTCCTCGCGCTCGCGCGGGTCGTCGCCCGGGACGAAGGGCGGCGACTCGGCGTTGTTCAGCGGGAGGTAGGAGTAGAGCCGCCGCAGGAGGGCCATGCAGGCGCGGTCGTCGGGGCTGGTGAAGCCGGCCACGCCCGAGCGCGTCGCGTGCACCTCGGCCCCGCCCAGCTCCTCCGAGGTCACGACCTCGTGGGTCACGGCCTTGACCACGTCCGGGCCGGTGATGTGCAGGTAGCTCGTGCCCTCCACCATGCAGATGAAGTCGGTGATGGCCGGGCTGTAGACCGCGCCGCCCGCGCAGGGCCCGAGGATGGCCGAGATCTGCGGCACGACCCCGGAGGCCTGCACGTTGCGCCAGAAGATCTCGGCGTAGCCGCCGAGCGACTTCACGCCCTCCTGGATGCGCGCGCCGCCCGAGTCGTTGAGCCCCACGACCGGCACGCCGACCTTGAGGGCCTGGTCCATCACCTTGCAGATCTTCTCGGCGTGCGTCTCCGACAGCGAGCCGCCGAAGACGGTGAAGTCCTGGCTGTAGACGTACACCGGGCGCCCGTCGATCAGGCCGTGGCCGGTGACGACCCCGTCGCCGAGGATCTTCTGCGCCCCCATCCCGAAGTCCGTGCTGCGGTGCGCGACGAAGCGGTCGAGCTCGACGAAGGAGCCCTCGTCCAGCAGGAAGTCCAGGCGCTCGCGCGCCGTCAGCTTGCCCTTGGCGTGCTGGGCGTCGATGCGCTCCTTGCCGCCGCCCACCAGGGCCAGCTCGCGCATGCGCCGCAGGCGCTCGAGCGGGGTCTCGGCGCGGCTCGGAGCGGGTTCGACCTTGGGCGGCTTCATTCCTGGAGGCGGTGCGTCGAGCGTCGGAGTCCGTGCAGGTCCCCGCCGCGGGGCGCGCCATCCTGAAGAGCGCCCGCGGGTGCGTCAATCACGCCCGGCTCGGCCCCTCGCTCCGCAGGAACCCACGCCGCTGTCACCCCACCCTCCTCCCTCTCCTCCTCTGCCCTCCGTCTCCGCGCCCTCCGCGTCTTCCCTCCGCGTCTCCGCGCTCCTTCTTCCTCCACTCCTCGAGCGCGACGCCTACCCGTGTCGCTGCGCCGCCGGCTCCTCCACCAGCTCCGTCAGCACCCCGCCCGTCGCCGACGGGTGCACGAACGCGATGCGCGTCCCGTGCGCACCCGGCCGAGGGT
>DASVAP010000062.1:0-2634 GCA_036376275.1 Planctomycetota bacterium
GGAGCGCCTGAAGCGCGGCCCCTTGCCGCTGGACGAGACCCTGGACGTGTGCCGGCAGATCGCCGCGGGCCTGGAGGCCGCGCACGAGGCCGGCGTGATCCACCGCGACCTCAAGCCGGCCAACGTGCGCCTGACGCCCGACGGCAAGGTCAAGGTGCTCGACTTCGGGCTGGCGAAATCCGCGCACGAGGGGCGGCGCGGTTCGAGCACCGACAGCGTGCTCTCGACCGAAGCGGGGCGCCTGCTCGGCACGCCGACCTACATGGCGCCCGAGCAGGCGCGCGGGCGAGCGATCGACGAGCGCGTGGACATCTGGGCCTTCGGCTGCGTGCTGTACGAGTGCCTGACGGCGATGCGCGCCTTCGACGGGGGCTCCCTGGGCGACGTGCTCGCCGCCGTGATCGAGCGCGAGGCGGACCTCACCCGGCTCCCGGCCTCGACGCCGGCGCGCGTGCGCGAGCTCCTGCGCCGCTGCCTCGCGAAGGACGCGAAGCAGCGCCTGCAGGCCATCGGCGAGGCGCGCATCGCGCTCCAGCACGCGCACGAGCCCGCGAGCGCGGTGCCCGGCAGCACGGCGGCCGCGCCCGCCGCGCGCGGACTCCGCGCCGCGCTGCCCTGGGCCGCCGCGCTGCTCGCCTGCGCCGGCTGGGCCGCCACGGCCGTGCTCTCGCGCCCACCTGCGGGCGACTCGCTCGACCTGCGCGCCTCGCTCGCGCTGCCCGAGGGCGTCGCCATCCCGACGCTCAGCTACAACGGCAGCTCCTCGCGCGCGACGCTGTGCGTGTCGCCGACCGGTGACCAGGTCGCGTTCGTCGCCCTCGAGGGCGGTGTCGGTGCGCTCTACCTGCGCCGCTTCGACCGCTTCGAGACCGAGCGCCTGCCGGACACGGAGGGCGCGGGCGTGCCCTTCTTCGCGCCGGACGGCGAGCGCCTGGCGTTCTTCGCGCGCGGCCGGATCTGGCGCATCGACCTGCCGGGCGGCGTGCCGGTCGATCTCGGGCCGGCCTCGAACACCGCCGTGGGGGGCAGCTGGGGCGACGACGACCGCATCGTCTTCACGCCGAACTACGCCGAGGGCCTGTGGACGATCCCGGCGGGCGGTGGCGAAGCTCGCCCCTTGACCACCGTCGACCGCGCCACGGGCGAGCTGAGCCACCGCTGGCCGCACGTGCTCCCGGAGGGAGGCGGCGTGCTCTTCACGATCAAGCTGGCGACGAACGAGAGCCTGGACGAGGCACGCATCGCCATCGCGGATCCCGCGACGGGCGCGCACCGCGTCCTGGTCGATGGCGGGAGCATGCCGCGCGTGCTGGGCGACGGCGAGCTCGTCTTCGCGCGCGCCGGGCGGCTCTTCGCGGTCGCCTTCGACCGCGCCGCGCGCGCGATCCGCGGCGCGCCGGTCCCGGTGCTCGAGGACGTCGTCACCGCGCCGACGACCGGCGCCGCGTGGTACGACGTCACCCGGCGCGGCGAGCTGGTGTACCTCACGGGCAGGCGCGTCGAGACCAGCGCGAGGTTCTCGTGGGAAGCCGCCGAGCGCGCCGCCGAGCCCTTCGCCCCCCTGGACGTGGACATCTACGGCAGCGGCATCCGCCTCTCGCGCGACGGCCGGCGCGGGATCGTGCAGGTCAACGGCGCCAACGACAAGCTCTGGCTGATGGACCTCGAGCAGCGCAACCTCACGCGCCTGACGGACGGCGGCGGCAACGACAGCGACGGCGTCCTGTCGGGCGACGGCCGCTGGCTGCTGTTCACCTCCGATCGCGCCGGCGGCGGCTTCCGCTTCTACCGCATGCCGCTCGACGGCAGCGCGCCGCCCGCCGCGTACCTCGAGGGCGAAGGCGGCATCCACTCGCTCTCCTATCCGGCGGGCCTGCTGGGCTTCCAGCGCGACTCGGCCCACGACGGCCTGAATGCCTACGTGGTCGCGGTCGCGGAGGACGGCACGCCGACGGCCGCGCCGATCCTCGTCGCGGGCGGACCCTACGACCAGGGCCTCCCCACGGTCTCCGCCGACGGGACGCTCGTCGCCTACCAGTCCAACGAGTCCGGCCGCGACGAGATCTACCTCGCGCGCCTCGGCGATCCGGGCAGCCGCCGCAAGCTGACCAACACGGGCGGCAGCGCCCCGCTCTGGAGCCGCGCCGGCACGCGGCTCCACTTCCAGACGGTCGCGGAGGTCGTCGGCATGAGCCTGCTCTCGGCCGCGGACCTGCGCCTCGGCCCGCCCGAGCGCGCCAGCGACCCCCAGGCCCGGGGCGAGATCGTCGGCTACGACGTCGCCGTCGAAGGGGACGCGCTCTTCGTCGAGCGCATGGCCGATCGCCTGATGCTGCGCAGCGACCTGCGCTTCTGGCCCGGCTGGGGAGCGGCCGTGCGCGCGCGGCGGTGACCTCCGGGGCCGTGCCGCGCGGTTGCGAATTGCTAGGCTGCACCACGGATGTCCCTGGCCAGCGGTAGCAAGCTCCTGCACTACGAGGTCCTCGGAGCGCTCGGGGCGGGCGCGATGGGCGAGGTGTACCGCGCGCGCGACTCGAAGCTGGGGCGCGAGGTGGCGATCAAGGTGCTGCCGGAGCACTTCGCGGACGACGAGGAGCGCCTGCGGCGCTTCGAGCGCGAGGCGAAGACGCTGGC
>DASVAP010000074.1:0-31881 GCA_036376275.1 Planctomycetota bacterium
GCTCTCGAGGCGCCACGCGGTCCGGACGCTCCGCGAGCGCGCGCAGCGCGCTACTCCGGACCGCGTGGCGCCTCGAGAGCTCGACTGCACGGCGCCACGGGTCCGGCGGCAGCGCCACGGAGCAGCGGCGGGGCCCCGGCGGGCGCGCAGTCTCGCCCCAGCAACGGGCCCCTGCCGGCGCACGGCCCCGCCCCATCAACGCCCCGAGCCACCCCGACAAGACCGCCGTCCCCGCCCACCCAGCGTCCACGCACGCGCGATCCAGAACCCTCCTTCCTCATCCCCCTGCCCCGTGTCACCGCGCGCTCTTCTCCCTCCCCGATCGATACCCTTGTGCCCATGCGGCGGCTCCTTCCGCTCGCGACGCTCGGCCTGCTCGCCCTGGCGGCGGGCGGCTGCCGCACGGCGGGCCGGCTGTGGCGCATCGCGCCCTTCGAGGGCGGGGACGCGGGTGAGCGCGTCAACCTCTGGCCGCTGGCCTACCACGCCGGCGACGCGACGGCCGTCCTGTGGCCGATCTTCGACGTCGACTCGCGCGGCTTCGCGCTGCGGCCGCTGGTCGCCAAGGAGGACAGCGCCTGGAGCGTGCTGTGGCCCCTGGCCGCCTTCGACACCGAGGACGGCGAGGGCTGGGTCTTTCCCTTCTACCGCTTCGAGACCGAGCAGGGGCTCTTCCCGCTGGCCAACGTCGGCACCTGGAGCTGGATCGGGCCGTGGTGGTGGACCGAGGAGTCGCGCGGGCTCTTCCCGCTGGCGCTCCTCGGGAGCGAGTTCTCCTACGTCGGGCCGTGGTGGTGGGCGGAGGCGGACGGCGAGACGCGGAGCGGGCTCTTCCCCGTGGCGGCCTTCGGCCCGACGAGCTACGTCGGCCCGGCCTGGTGGCGCCGCGACGGCAGCGGCTACGGCCTCCTGCCGCTGTTCGGCTTCGACCTCTTCCGCAGCGGCGTCGACCACGTCGGCCCGGTGTGGTGGCGCCCGGAGGGCGAGACGAGCGAGTGGGGGCTCTTCCCGGTGCTCACCTGGGGCGACCACGGTCGCAGCTTCTCGCTGTTCCCGCTCTACACGCACGAGCTCGGCCCCGAGGCGCGCTCGCGCGAGCTCCTGCTGGGCCTCGGGCGCATCTCCTCCGCGCCCGGGCGCCGCGAGCGCTGGCTCTTGCCGCTCTACTACGACCGCGCCACGCCGGAGAAGCGCGACACCGTGCTGCTGCCCTTCTACTGGAAGCACGTGCGCGGGGAGAGCGCCGAGGTCTACACGCTGCTCGGCAACCGCTCGGTCGATCCGGACTCGCGCACCTTCAACCTCTACCCGCTGTGGTGGTCGAACGAGGACCGGCGCTCCGGCTCCGCCTGGCGCATGCTCGTGCCGTTCTTCTACTTCGAGGAGGACGGCCCGGAGCGCACGCTGATCACGCCCCTGGGCGGGCGCGGCTGGAGCACGGACGACGGCGAGGCCTTCGTGAACGTGCTCGGGCCGCTCTACCACCACAGCCGGAGCCGGCGCCAGGAGCGCGAGACGACGGCCTTCCTGTGGCCGCTCTACCAGCGCACGCGCCGCGGCCCGGAGAGCGCCACGATCCTGGCCGCGGGCCTCTACGCGCGCACGCGCGCGCCCGAGCGCAGCGCCACGTCCTACGCCTTCTGGCTGGGCCACGGCGAGCGCAGCGCGGCGGGGCGCTCGCACCGCCTCTGGCCGCTCTACTCCTGGTCGGACGCGTCGGAGGAGCCGGACGCGCTCTACCGCTGGACCCTGGTCCAGCGCCGCCGGAGCCCGGAGGAGGACACCCTGCGCGTCTTCCCGCTCCTCGCCCACGCGGCGACACCCGAGCGCTCGGCCTGGGACGCGCTGCTCGGCATCGTGCACCACGAGCGCCTGGGGCGCGGGCCCGAGCGCGTCGAGCGCAGCTGGGTCTGGCCGCTGGCCGCGCGCTCGCGCGGCGCGCCGCCGAGCGGAGCCGACCAGACGAGCCTGGTGGGCAGCGCCTCGTGGCCGGGCGGGAGCCACTTCCAGCTCGGCGTCTCGCTGCTCTACTCGCGGCGCGCGGAGGAGGACGCGGCGGGACGCAGCGCGAAGAGCCGCGCGCTGCTCCTCTTCACGCACGAGGAGGAGCAGCGGCCGGCTGCCCAGCTGCCGGCCGCCGAGGCGACCTCGGCGGCCAACCGCGTGCACCACGAGGAGCGCGCCTTCCTGTTCGGCGCCTTCCTGAGCGAGCGCTCGACCTACCGCGCCTGGCGCGCGGGCCTGCTCGCGCCCGAGGAGGCGGCGGCGCTGCGCGCCTACGCGCTGGCGCCGCCGGCCGAGGCCCCCGATCCGCAGCCGGTGCGCGCGATCCTGGCGGCCCACGACGCGGCCCCGGCCGGGGACGACGCCGACGAGCTGCGCCGCGCCCTGGCCGAGTTCGGCGCGACCCACGCGCGCGAGGTCGAGGAGCGGCGCCTGCGGCTGCCGCTCCTGTTCGGCTACGAGCGCGGCGAGGACGCGCTGTCCTGGCATGGACCGCTGGGGCTGGTGCGCTACGCGCGCGACGCCGAGGCGCGGCGCTTCAGCCTGCTCTACTACGGCTATCGCAGCGAGACGCGCGCCGGCCGCACGCGCCGCGACCTGTTCCCCTTCGTGACCTGGGACAGCGGACCGGACGAGACGAGCTGGTCGTTCCTGTGGCGCGTGCTGCGCTACGAGCGCAAGGGCGAGCGTCGCGGCGGGCACGTCCTGTTCGTGCCCTGGGGCGCGGATTGAACGAGCCGAGCCGGGCGCGGAGACGCGCGCTTTGCGGCTGCCCCGCAGGCAGGGCATGATGCTCGCCATGGTGCACCTCTCGCGCATCTACACGCGCACGGGCGACGACGGCTCCACCGGCCTCGGCGACGGCTCGCGCCGGCCCAAGCACGACCTGCGCGTGGCCGCCTACGGCACGGTGGACGAGGCCAACTCGGCCCTCGGGCTCGTGCTGCTGCAGCCGCTGCCGGAGCGCCTGGTCGCGCGCCTGCGCGGGCTGCAGAACGAGCTCTTCGACGTGGGCTCGGACCTGTGCGTGCCCGGTCCGGCGGGCGACAAGCTGCGCATCCTGCCGGACTACACGGCGCGCCTGGAGCGCTGGATCGACGAGGAGAACGCGCGCCTCGCGCCGCTCGCGTCGTTCGTGCTGCCGGGCGGCAGCCCGGCCGCCGCGCACCTGCACCTGGCGCGCACCGTCGTGCGCCGCGCGGAGCGGCTGGTCAGCGAGCTCGGCGCGCACGAGCCCGGCGCCGTGAACCCGGAGGTGCTGCGCTACCTGAACCGGCTCTCGGACCTCTTCTTCGTCCTGGCGCGCGTGGCCAACGACGACGGCGCGCGCGACGTGCTGTGGCGGCCCGGCGCGACGCGCGGCGAGGGCCCGGCCCCGTGACCGAGACGCTCGAGCTCGGCTGGGCGACCCCGCGCGCCTGGGCCGAGGCGGCGCTGGCCGAGCCGCTGGCGCTGCTCTCGGACCACGCCTACTGCGAGCTCGGGGCGGCCGCGGCGGCCCAGGGCCTGATCGCGCGCCGGCCGGGCGACGCCGAGCTGGTCGAGCGCCTCGGGGCCCATGCGAGCGACGAGCTGCGCCACTTCCGCCAGGTCCACCGCCTGCTCGTGGAGCTCGGGGGGCGCCTCGCCCCGGTGCGGCGCAATCCCTACGCGGAGGGCCTGCTGGCCGGCGTGGCGCGCGGGGACGAGGGCCTGCTGGATCGCCTGCTCGTCTTCGGCTGGATCGAGCGGCGCAGCCTGGAGCGCTTCGAGCTCCTGGCGGCGGTCGCGCGCGAGCGCGCGAGCCCCCTGGCGGACCTGTACGCCGAGCTCGGACCCTCGGAGGCCGGCCACGCGGCGCTGTTCCTGGGCCTGGCGCGCGCGCGCTGCGACGGCGCCCGGCTCGCGCGGCGCCTCGAGCACTGGCGCGCGCGCGAGGCCGAGCTGGTCTGCGCGCTGCCCGGCGGGCCGCGCATCCACTCCGGGCCGCCGGGCCGGGAGGGCGCGGCTTGAACCCGGGCGATGGGGGCGCGCCCGGACGCTGGCGGCGGCGCCTGGAGCGCGCGCTCGCCTTCGCGCGCCACGACATCTGGCACCTGGAGCTCGGCACGCTCCCGGGGGCCCTGGCCTGGCTGACGCGCTGGGCGCGCGTGCTCCTGATCGCCGCGCGCGGCTTCTACCGCGACCGCTGCCTGCAGCAGGCGGCCGCCCTGACCTACAGCACGATCTTCGCGCTGCCGAGCGTGCTGGCCTTCGCCTTCGCCGCCGCCAAGGGCTTCAACGTCTACGGGCGCCTGAAGGTGGACGCGATCGAGCCGTTCCTCGACCGCACCTTCGGCACGCGCGAGAGCGGCGCGGCCTCCGAGCTGCGCGCCGCGGTCGACCAGATCTTCACCTACGTCGAGCAGAGCGACCTCTCGGCCCTCGGCAGCGTGGCGCTCGTGTTCGTCGTGTACTCGGTGCTGAAGCTGCTGGGCGCGGTCGAGGGCTCGCTGAACGACATCTACGGCGTGAAGCGCGCGCGCACGCTGCTGCGGCGCGTCTCGGACTACCTCGCGATCGTGGTCGTGGCCCCGATCGTGCTGGCCGTGGCCCTGACCCTGACGGCCTTCCTGAAGAGCACCGGCAGCGAGCTCGTCTCGCTGGAGTCCGTGCAGTCCGTGGTCGGCGGCGACCGGGCCCTGCGCTCGCTGCAGCTGGCGGGCAAGGTCCTGCCGCTGCTGGCGGTGTGGTTCGGGCTCTCCTTCGTGTACCTGACGCTGCCCAACACGCGCGTGCGCTTCGGCTCGGCCCTGCTGGGGGGCGTCGTGGCCGGGACGGTCTGGCAGCTCGTGCAGGTGCTGCACCTCGACGGCCAGATCGAGCTGGCGCGCTACAACCGCATCTACTCGAGCTTCGCCGCCGTGCCGATGCTCCTGCTGTGGATCTACCTCTCCTGGTCGATCTTCCTGGTGGGGGCCGAGCTCGCCTTCGCGCACCAGAGCGAGGCCGCCTTCACGAGCATGGCGCGCACCGGCAAGGTCGACCAGCGCTTCCGCGAGCACGTCGCGCCGCGCCTGGCGGGCCGGATCGTGCAGGCCTTCCTGCGCGGCCGCCGCGCGCCCACGGCGGGCGAGCTGTCCGGGGAGCTGGGGGTCGCGCCGCGCACCGTCACCCAGGTGCTCGAGGCGCTGGCCGACGCCGAGCTGCTGGCGCGCACGGGCGTCGGGCTGGACGACGGCTACCTGCCGGCGCGCGACCCGTCCACGATCCGGCTGCTGGACCTCCTGCACGCGCTGCGGCGCGAGGAGGGCGCCAGCCGCCCGCCCGTGCGCGCGCCCCTGGACGAGCGCGTCGACCGCCTGCTGGAGGCGCTCGACGAGGAGGGCGCGCGCTCCTCCTCCAACCCCACGCTGGTGGAGCTGGCCGGCTCCGAGGAGGAGCCGGTGCCGCTGCCCGCGACCGGCGCTCGGCCCGCCTAGCGGGGCTTGGGCGCCGCCCGGGCTACAGGCCCCAGCGGAAGGCGACCTCGAGCGAGTGCTGCCCGATGTCGATCTCGCTCGAGCTCGTGGGCGGCTGCAGGTCGTCGATGTCGAGCGCCTCGCTGCGGTAGTAGCGGTAGCCGATCAGAACGTCGTAGCTGCCGCCGAGGTCGTAGGCGAAGCCGAAGCGGCCCTGGAAGGCCAGGCCATCGTCGTCGGCGATCGAGAAGCTGCCCTGGTCCCAGGTGTTGTAGTCGAGCGTCTCGGCCCAGCCGACGCCGGCGCCGCCGAAGATCCGGAACTGGCGCGTCAGGTGCCAGTCGAGGATGCCGTTCAGGAAGAAGGTCAGCGACTTGGCCACGTCGAGGTCGCCCACGGACTGGGGATCGATCCCGGGCACGGCGTCGATGTCGTCCTCGTCGACCGTGAAGCGCTGGTAGAGGGTCTCGAACTGGGCGTCCCAGCTCCAGCGCTCGGACAGCTCGAAGGTCCGGCCGAGGACGAAGCTGGCGGAGTAGCCCGGGTCGAAGCCGACCGTGCCGCCGAAGCCGCTGCCCACGTCCGCGTCCTCCGAGAAGACGGTGCCGAGTCCGAACTGCAGGTAGTAGGGATTGGTGTCGTCCTGGGCCCAGGGGCTCGAACCGGCCAGGGCGCAGGCGAACAACAGCGACGGGATCCTCATGGGGCTCTCGAAAGGCAGGGGAGTGGACGAGACGCCGCCCGTTCTCCGGGGACGGAAGGCCGCAGATTGTAGGGTCGAGGAGGAGTCGGGCAAGGCCGGGCCAGGGAGGTGCGGCGGCCGGCGGCGCCCCCCTCCTAGCCGCGCTCGCCGGGCGGACTACGGGCGATCCGCGCGGGGCGGGGTGCCGGATCGGCGGGGCCTGCGCTAGACTCTCGCCCCCCGAATGAAGACCAACATCCGCAAGAGCACCGCCAAGCACGCCAAGAAGACGGGCTACCGCACCCGCCAGCGCACCGCGGGCGGCCGCAAGGTCAACCGTCGCCAGCGTGCCCGGCACGGGTCCTTCTGAGGGACGGGGCGCGGCGGCCGCTCACGGCCCCGGCGCCCCGCTTCCGGGCTTCGCGTCCCGTCCTGGGCCGACGCTCGGGGGGCATCCGCGATCCGCGCCATGAACCGCCGCGCCTCACCGCAGCCGGCCGAGCTCGCGCCCTTCCTCCCGCGCACGCGCGCCGAGATGGCGCGGCGCGGCTGGGACGAGCTCGACGTGCTGCTCGTCACGGGCGACGGCTACGTGGACCATCCCTCCTTCGGCGTGGCCGCCATCGCCCGCCTGCTGGAGTCGCGCGGGCTGCGCGTGGGGATCCTCGACGTGCCCGAGCTCGAGCCGGACGGCTCCGGCTGGCGGCGCCTGCCGGCGCCGCGCCTGTTCGTCGGCGTGAGCGCGGGCACGATCGACTCGATGGTGACGAACTACACCGCGGCGAAGAAGCCGCGCCGCACCGACGTCTACCGGCCCGGCGGCAAGGTCGGCCGCCCGAACCGGGCCACGATCGCCTACACCGCGCAGGCGCGGCACCACTTCCCCGGCCTGCCGGTCGTGATCGGCGGGCTCGAGGCGGGGCCGCGGCGCCTGGCGCACTTCGACTACTGGCAGGAGAGCGTGCGGCGCTCGATCCTGATCGACAGCAAGGCCGACCTCCTGGTGTGGGGCATGGGCGAGCGCCAGGTGCTCGAGATCGCGCGCCGCTGCCAGGCCGGCGAGCCGCTGCGCGGTATCGGCGGGACCTGCGAGGTCGTGCGGGCCGACGAGCTGCCGGCCGACGCGCGCCGCGTGCCCTCCTACGAGGAGCTGGCGGCCGACGCCGCGCAGCAGACCCCGCTGTTCCACGCGGTGCGCGAGGAGAACCACCCCGGTGCGCGGCCGCTGGCCCAGGGGCACGGCGCGCGCTTCGTGCTGCAGCACCCGCCGCTCCCGCCCTCCACGCAGGCCGAGGTCGACGCCTACTACGACCTCCCGTTCCGGCGCGAGTCCCACCCCGACCACGACGCGGCCGGCGGGATCCCCGCGCTCGAGCCCGTGCGCTGGAGCGTGAACACGCACCGCGGGTGCCTGGCGGACTGCTCCTTCTGCTCGATCACGTTCCACCAGGGCCGCACGATCCAGGGCCGCAGCGAGGAGTCGATCCTGCGCGAGGCCGCCACGCTGGCCGGGCACCACGACTTCCGCGGCACGATCACCGACGTGGGCGGGCCGACCGCGAACATGTGGGGCCTGGGCTGCAAGCTGCTCGAGAAGGGCGACCCCTGTCTGGGGCGCGACTGCCTGACGCCGGACGTGTGCCCGGCGCTGCGCATCGACAAGACCTCGGAGGGCTACCGGCGCCTGCTCGCGCTCGTGCGCGTCACGCCGGGGGTCAAGCACGCCTTCGTGTCCTCGGGGATCCGCCACGACCTCCTGCGCGGCAAGGACGGCCAGCTCCTGCCGCTGCACCACGACCTCGTCGCGCACCACGTCAGCGGGCGCATGAAGCTCGCCCCCGAGCACGCCGCGCCGGGCACGCTGCGCGCGATGAACAAGCCCTCCTTCGACGTCTACGAGGCCTACGAGGCCGACTACAAGGACGAGTGCGCCGCGGCTGGCAAGGACCAGCACCTGGTCAACTACTTCATCGTCGGCCATCCCGGCACGTCGATGCAGGACGCCGTGCACCTCTTCGAGAAGCTGCTGGAGCGCAACTACTCGCCCGAGCAGGTGCAGGAGTTCCTGCCGCTCCCGATGACGCGCGCCTGCGTGCAGTACGTGACCGGCGCGGACCCGCTGACGGGCGAGACGCTGCACGTCCCGCGCGGCGGCCGCGAGCGGCGCCTGCAGAAGGCCCTCGTGCGCTGGAAGGACCCGGACAACAGGAAGCTCGTGCTCGAGGCCCTCGACCTCGCCGGCCGAGCGGACCTGGTGGCGCCCTTCCTGGCCGCCCTGAAGCGCTCCCAGCGCGGCCGGCCGAAGGCGCAGAGCCTGGACCTCGACACCTGCGGCTGAGGCGGGCCGATCCCGCCCTTCAGTCCGCGATGCGCTCTCGAAACGCCCAGAGGGCGCCGCAGGCGCCCACGCGCGTCCCGAAGCGGATCGCGCCTGAGCGCCCTCCGGGCGCTCAGTTCGCGATCCGCTCTCGGAACTCCAGCGTCACCGGATCGATGCGCACCTTCTCGCCGGTCGCCACCAGGTTCGCGACGCGCACCTTGATGCCGTTGACGAGCAGCGCGTCCTTGAGGCCGGAGCTGCCGCCGCCGCGGATCGGCGGGGCCGTGTCCTTGACCTCGACCACGACCGAGGCGGGCGGCGAGATCGAGATGAGCTGGCCGTTGACGAGGAAGCCGACGTAGCTGTCCGAGCCCCAGATCAGGGCGTCCTTGGCGGCCTCGGCCGAGCAGCGGAACTCGGCCCCGTCCTTGTCGTAGAAGACCTCCTCGGGGCCGTCCGAGTAGGAGTGCGAGAGGTCGACCTTCTCGCTCTCCATGAACTCGAACTTCGTGTCCCCGTGCTCCTTCAGCTCGGTCACGCGTCCGGTCTTGAGGTCCTTGAGCGTCACGAACACGTACTGGCGCCGGTCGTTGCGCATGATGCTCCAGTCCGTGACCGTGCAGATGCGTCCTTGGTGGTTGACCAGGTGGCCTTTGCGGATGTCGAGGGCGTTGATCTGCATGGTCGGGGCGCGCCGCGCGGCGGTTTCGGGGGGGAAGAGTATACGTCCGTGGTCGGCGTCGGGACCCGAGCCGGGCGCAGAAGGCGCGCGAGGAGCGCGCGCCGGGGCCGATCCTGAGCGTCAGGCAACCATGCCAAGGGCACGGCTGTCGGGCGCTCAGTCGTGGTGGCCGTGCGGCCCGTGGACGTGGCCGTGGGCCAGCTCTTCCTCGGTGGGGGCGCGCAGCTCGCGCACGGCGCCCACGAAGTGCAGCGCGATCCCGGCCAGCGGGTGGTTCGCGTCCAGGGCCACGCTGGCGCCCTCCAGGCCGACCACGGTCAGGACGCGCTCGCCCTCGGGGCCGCGCGCCAGGAGCTGCAGCCCGAGCTCGAGCTCGATCTCGGCCGGCAGCTCGCTGCGCGCGAGCACCTGGACCAGAGCTTCGTCGCGCTCGCCATAGCCCTCGGCGGGGGTCAGGACCACGTCGAAGGGCTCGCCCACGCGCTTGCCCTCGAGCGCGGCCTCCAGGCCCGGCACGAGCGCGCCGGTGCCGTGCAGGTAGGCCAGCGGCTCGCCGCCCGAGGAGGTGTCGAGCACCTCGCCGTCGGGGGCGGTCAGGGTGTAGTCGATCGAGACGACGACGTGCTTGGCGACGCGCATGGGGGAGTCGAGCGGCTGGAGGGGACGGGAGCAAGAGAAGGGGCCGGGAGGCGGCTAGCCTCCCGGCCCCGACAGGCGCTTCCTCGCAGGACTACGGGCAGAAGCAGATGTTGTCCATGGCCTGGGCGCCGCCCAGGCTCACGGTCATCGACACCACGTCGTCGGCGTCGAAGCCCAGGTCCTCGACCGCCGTCGCCACGGCCGCGAAGCCGGGCTGCGGGGCGAGGCTGTCGAGGTCCAGCGTGCGCACGGCGGGCGGGCCGTCGTTCAGCAGGTCCTCGGTCCAGGCCGGCGGGATGGTGAAGACGCGCGTGCGCGCCAGCGAGTCGGTCAGGGTCACGATGATGCCCGTGACCTCTTCCTCGTCAGCGTCGATGAAGTCCAGCTGGTGGACCTGCACGCTGGGGGGGAACGTGAAGAACAGCGTGCCACCGTTCACGTCGTCGTTGGGCGTGTCGAAGATGCCCGGGACGGTCTGGACGGAGTGGCTGGCGACGTTGTTGCTCTGCAGGATCAGGATGTTCCCGAGACCGACCAGGAGGTCGTTGTCCGGGCCCGGATCGTTCGGGCCGCCCGGGGTCGAGTCGAAGATCGCGGCACCGGCGTTGGCGCCGGCGCTGGTGAGCGCCATCTCGATGCCGAACTCGGGCGGGGTGGAGAGATCCTGGCCGTCGACCAGCGGCGTGCCGGCGAAGACCGGCGTGGAGTCGTCTTCGTTGTCGAAGGTGACCATCACGCAGGGGATGACCACGTGCAGGTTGTCGACCGCGCCCGAGCCACCCAGCGTGACGGACATGGAGACGACCGCGCTCGGGTCGAAGCCCATGTCCTCGGCGGCCGTGGCCATCGAGCCGAAGCCGGCCTGGGGCAGGAGCGTCTGCAGGTCGAGCGTGCCGATACCCGGCTCCGCGGCCACCAGGTCGCCCGTCCAGTTGGCGGGCACCGTGTAGGTCCGGGTCAGGGCGCTGAAGTCGACCATCGTGACGGTCATGCCCTCGTTGCCGGCCGCGTCGACGTCGATCAGGTCGATCGAGAGCGGCATGCAGGGGCGCGTGAAGCCGAAGGCGAACGAGCCGCCGTCCTCGTCGTCGTTGGGACGCGGGAACACGTCGCCCACGAGCGGCGGGTTGGTGGCCGCGTCGGTCTGGACGATCAGGATGTTGCCCGTGCCGACCAGCAGGTCGAGGTCCTGGGACGGATCGTTGGGGCCGGCCGGGGTCGAGTCGAAGATGGCCGGGCCCTGGCCGCCCGCGCCGGAGACGTTGAGCTCGTCACCGAACTCGCCGCCCATGTCGATCTTCTGGCCGTTGACGAGCGGCGTGGCGAAGTCGTCCTCGGTCTCGAAGTCGTAGGTGTGGTCCTCGACGCAGGTCGGGTTGAGGAAGGCCACGCCGACCTCGTCCAGCTGCAGGGTGACCAGGTTGCCGGCGCCCGTGCCGTGGTAGGAGAGGCGCAGGGTCGTCACGTCCGTGGCGGCGTGCGGGCGCGTGCGCGTCTCGGCCGTCTCGGCGCCGTTGACGAAGGCCGTCAGCGTGCGACGCGTGAGGTCGGCCACGATGCGCAGGTCGATCCACTCGCCGAGCGCCGTCGCGCCGGCGTAGTCGAAGAGCGGCAGCTCGACCGGCTCCTCGCCCCAGATCTCGGTCATGAAGAGCGAGGCGCTGTTCGTGCCGAGGCGCACGCCCCAGGCGTCCTGCAGGACCCCGGCGGCGGCGTGCTGCACGGCGAAGACCGGCAGGTCCGAGCCGACCGCCGGCGCGGTCTCGATGCGCAGGCGCAGCATCCACGCGTAGGTCCAGGGCGCGGGCGCCTCGACCGTGGGCGTGTGCAGGGCCTCGCCGAAGGCCAGCCCCTGGTCGTGCAGGTCGAGCCAGCGCGCGGGGCGCGTGCCCGGGACGACGAAGGCCGGCGGGGTCTCGGCGATGCGCGCCGAGACCTTGCCCGGAGCGCCCTCGATCACCCAGCCCGGCAGGCGCGTGACGTCCTCGTTGAGCTTGATGCCCTCGCGCGGGCCGAAGGTCTGCATCCCGTAGGGGAACTCGATCTTGTTCTTGGGACCGATGTTGACGGTCATGCTGCCGCCGGAGGGCGGCATGGAGGTGGACGAGGCCGGGCGCTGTTGCTGGGCCGCGGCCGTGGTGCTGAGCAAGAGTGCGATGGGGATCGTCAGCCTGGCGCAGACGATCGGAGCAGAACGAGACATGGATCCTCCCTGGTGGTGGAAGCGCCCGCGTGGGACGCGAGCACGGTGATGACGCCCATGATTCTCCCTTCCGCACCGCGCTCCGCAAGGGCGATTCCGCCGCTCCCCCCGCCGCGGTGCTCGCCGCTTGATCCTGGCTTCACTTGCGACCGAGGGCCGGGCGGAATGCGCGTGCCAGGGTCAGGTCCTGGTGCGCGTAGGAGAGCCCGCTCGGCCTCTGGCCGTAGGGGTAAGCAGGGTGCGCACGGGTGCGGTGGAAGCGCAGCCGGCAGAAGACCTGCCCCTCCTCGACCAGGAACGGCAGGTCGTGGGCCCGCACCTCGAGCACGGCGGGCGTGCCCCGCGGACCCGGCGGAGGCTTCCCCGGCTCCCAGCCGAAGCCGGAGTCGAAGAACCCGGCGTAGTTGTTGCGGAGCTCGCCGAAGCCCACGTCCACCGGCAGCATCTCGGCCGCCAGGTCCGGCGGGATCCGGAGACGCTCGCGGCTCGCGAAGAGATAGAAGCGCCCGGGCTCGAGCACGCAGTGCCCCCCGCGCCCGTGCACGGGCTCCCAGAAGTCCTCGCAGGCATGGGCGCCGTGGGCCGCGAACTCGACCGGCGCGTCGGTGCGGGCCGCGCGCCAGCCGCAGGGCTCGCGACCCTCCAGGCCGATGCGCAGCGCGAGCCCCCCTTCGGCGTCGAGGAAGAGCTCCTCCGGCCCGAGCGGCCGGGCGCCCTCGAAGCACAGCGGCTCGCGCGTCAGCCGCTCGGCCAGCTCGTGGCGGTCCAGGGCCGAGCGGCCGTGGGCCAGGCGCACCTGGCACAGCCGGTCCCCGCGCCGCAGGCGCACCGCGAAGGAGAGCGGCGCCACCTCGAGCCAGGGCCGCCCGCGGTAGCCGGCCGGGGCCTCGTCGAAGCGCGGGAAGCCGGGCACCAGCACGCGCGTGAAGAGGTCCGTGCGCCCGGTCGAGCTGCGCGGGTTGAAGCGCGCCGAGAGCTCGGGTGGGAGCTCGAGCTCCTCCTCGAGCGGCACGAGGAAGATCGCTCCGCGCTCGAGGACCGCGCCCTCGCCCTCCAGGGACAGGCTCCCGGTGGAGAGCTCGCCCAGGCGCGTCTCGATCGGCACGCGCTCCGGCAGGAAGCCGGCGCGCACGCGGTGAGCCACCGGACCGAGGCGCAGGTCGAGGCTGGCCGGCTGCACCTGCTCCGGGCGGATCTCGGGCGCGCCCGGCGCGGGCCGCACCACGCTCCCCAGGCGTTCCAGGAGCTCGTGGTCCACCAGGATCCCCCCCGGCGAGCCCACCGTCAGTGATCCTCGTCCTCGTCCACCACGCCGCCGTATCCGAGGGCGGAGAGCTCACTGCGCTCCTCGGGCGTCAGCTCGGCCGCCGGGATCGGCGCGAAGGTGCGCAGGCCCTGCTCGCCGAGCTCCTGGCGCAGGGCCTGGAAATCCGCGGCCGACAGCTCGCGCGGGGCCAGCTCGCCCGGATCCTGCTCGAGGTCGAAGACGCCGAAGAGGTCGTTGTAGCGCAAGGCCTTCTCCGGCCAGCGCACGTAGAACTCGGCCGGATGGTCACCGCCCGCCAGGATGCGCACCGCCGGGAGGGGGCGCAGGAGCGAGTGTCCCGGCAATTCGGGATCGATCCCGAGGCCGGTGAAGTCGAGCACCGTCTGGGGCACGTCGATCAGGTGCGTCGGCTCGGCCAAGCGCTCGCCCGCGCGCGCGCGGTCCGGCAGGCGCACGATCAGGGGGACGCGCACGCCCTCCTGCCAGGGGCCGCCGTGGCCGGTCAGCTTGTTGCCGCGCTGGGCCAGGGACTCGCCGTGGTCCGAGGTCACGACGACGAGCGTGTTCGCCAGCCAGCCGCCCTCCTCCAGGCGTCGGAAGATGCGCTCGAGGCCCGCGTCGACGTGGCGGATGCCGTCGTCGTAGAGCGAGGTGAGGGCTGCGCGCTCCTCGGCCGAGAGGCGCGGCTTCTTCTTGAGCGTCAGGTAGGTCTCGCCCGCGAGGCGCGCGCGCCCTCCTGGAACACGTCCTGGTAGGGCGGCGGGGCGGAGAAGGGGGCGGGCGGCTCCTGGCTCGAGGGGTCGTTGTGGACGTCGAAGAGGTGCAGGAAGGTGAAGGTCGGCCGCTCCGGCGAGCGCCGCGCGAGCTCCTCGAACAGGTGCGCCTCGGCCTCCTCGACCGTCTGGTGCGCCTGGAACACGTCGAAGCCGCGCTCGAAGCCGTGGCGCGGGTGGATCCAGCCCGGGCGGTAGAAGCCCAGGGTCTGGTAGCCGGCGGCGCGCAGGCGCTCGGCCAGCAGCGGGGCGTCCGGCGAGAGCGCGCGCTCGGCCCGGTCGACGCCGTGCTGCTTGGGGTTGAGCCCCGTGAGCATCGTCATGTGCGCCACCAGGGTCCAGGCGGCCGGCGTGAAGGCGTTCTCGAACACCAGGCCCTCGGCCCCGAGGGAGTCGAGGAAGGGCGTCGTGTCGCGCTCGTAGCCGTAGAGGCCGACGTGGTCGGCGCGCAGGGTGTCGATCGACACGAGCAGCACGCTCGGGCGCGGGGGCTCGGCCTGGCCGCAGGCGCCGGCGACGAGCGCCAGCAGGGCGGCGCGCGCCGGGCTCATCGGTCCTCCTCGCCGCCGTAGCCGAGGGCGCGCAGGGCCGCGCGGTCCGCCTCCGGCAGCTCGCCCAGGGTCAGCGGCGCGGGGAAGCGCAGCGCGGGATCGAAGGCCTGGCGCGCCAGCTCGTCGAAGCGCTTGCCGGACACCTGCTGCAGGTCGAGCTCCTGCGGATCGGCCGCGAGGTCCAGGCGCACGCAGGCGACGCCCTTCTGGCGGATCAGCTTCTCCGGCCAGCGCACGGCGAACTCCTGCGGCAGGTAGGTGCCGGTGACGACGCGCTCGGGCGGCAGGCGCCCGAGGAGGGACAGCCCCGGCAGGCGCGGATCGCGCGGCAGGTCCGCCACCTCCAGCACGGTCGGCACGATGTCGCCCAGGTGCACGATCTCGGCCACGCGCGTCCCGGCCCCCTGCCCGCGCGGATGGCGCACGATCAGCGGCACGTGCAGGCCCTCCTGGGCCAGCTCGCCGTGTCCGGTGAGCTTGCCGCGCTGCCCCAGCGACTCGCCGTGGTCGGAGGTCACGATCACGAGCGTGTTCGCCAGCAGCCCCTCCTGCTCGAGCCAGGCGAAGAGCTCCTCCAGGCGCGTGTCGACGTGGCGGATGCCGCCGTCGTAGAGCGCCACCAGGGCCGCGAGCTGCTCGGCCGTGAGCAGGTTCTCCGACTCCCAGATCACGTCCGGGGGGAGCTTGGGCAGCTTCTCCAGCGCGTCCGGCATGAACATCGACTGGAACGGCTCGGGCGAGGGATAGATCATGTGCTCGCCCGTCGACATCGCGCCGTTGTGCACGTCGAACAGGTGGTAGAAGAGGAAGAACGGGCGCGTGCGGTCGAGGCGCCCCAGCTCCTCGCGCGCGAGGGCGCCGGCCTCCTCGGCCGAGCCGTGGGCGCGGAAGACGTCGAAGCCGCGCGCGAAGCCGTAGCGCTCGTGGATCCAGCTCGCGTAGTAGAGCGCCAGCGTCTGGTAGCCGGCGGCCGACAGGCGCTCGGCCAGCAGCGGTACGTCCTCGGCCAGGGCGAGCTGGTCGGCCACGACCCCGTGCTGGGCCGGGAAGAGGCCGGTGAGCATGGTCATGTGCGCCACCAGCGTCCACGGGCAGGTCGTGAAGGCGCGCTCGAACACCAGCGCCTGCTCGGCGAAGCGGTCGAGGAAGGGGGTTGTGTCGCGCTCGTAGCCGTAGAGCCCGACGTGGTCGGCGCGCAGCGTGTCGATCGACACGAGGATCACGTTCGGGGGCGCTTCCCGGCCGCCGCAGGCCAGGGCCAGGCCGAGGGCGAGCGCGCACGGGGCCCGGGCGGACATGGCGCGCGAGCCTAGTCCGCTGGGATGGGGCTCGCTAGACTCTGCGCCCTTTGCGCGGCGCGACGGCGCCCGCGCGTCCACGCTGTCCCTGCGCGCATGAAGATCCACGAGTTCCAGGCCAAGGAGCTGCTGCGTCGCTTCGGCGCGGCGGTGCCCGCCGGCCGCGAGTGCAAGAACCCCAACGAGGCCGCCGCCGCCTACGACGGGCTGGCCAGTCCCGTTTGCGTGGTGAAGGCCCAGATCCACGCCGGCGGACGCGGCAAGGCCGGGGGCGTCAAGCTGGTCCGCAACCGGGACGAGGCGCGCGCCGCGGCCGCGGCGATGCTGGGCAAGGCGATGAAGACCTACCAGACCGGGCCCGAGGGCCAGGTCGTGCGGCGCCTGTGGGTCGAGCAGGGCTCGGAGATCGACAAGGAGCTCTACGCCGGCATCGCCATCGACCGCGAGTCGCAGATGCCGGTCCTGATGTGCTCCTCGGAGGGCGGGGTCGAGATCGAGAAGGTGGCCGAGGAGCACCCCGAGAAGATCCTGAAGCAGGCCTTCTCGCCCGCCCGGGGTCTGGCGGACGCGGACGCGCTGCGGCTGGCCACGGGGATCGGGCTGGCCGGGCCGAGCGCCGACAAGGGCGCGGCCTTCCTGAAGGCGCTGTGCAAGGCCTTCGTCGAGCTGGACTGCTCGCTGGCCGAGATCAACCCGCTGGTCACCACCAAGAAGGGCGACGTCCTGGCGCTCGACGCGAAGATGAACTTCGACTCGAACGCGCTCTTCCGCCACCCCGAGATCCTGGCCCTGCGTGACCTGGACGAGGAGGACCCCAAGGAGGTCGAGGCCTCGAAGCACGACCTCTCCTACATCGCCCTGGACGGCAGCATCGGCTGCATGGTCAACGGCGCGGGCCTGGCCATGGCGACCATGGACGTGATCCAGCTCGAGGGCGCCTCGCCGGCCAACTTCCTCGACGTGGGCGGGGGCGCCACGAGGGAGAAGGTCACCGAGGCCTTCAAGATCCTGCTCAGCGACGCGAAGGTGAAGGGCGTGCTGGTCAACATCTTCGGCGGCATCATGAAGTGCGACGTGATCGCCGAGGGCGTGATCGCGGCCGTGAAGGAGGTACACCTGGGCGTGCCGCTGGTCGTGCGCCTGGAGGGCACGAACGTGGAGAAGGGCAAGGCCCTGCTCGAGAAGTCGGGCCTGCCGATCGTCACCGCCAGCGACCTCGACGATGCGGCCAAGAAGATCTGTGCGGCCGTGCGCGGCGCCGGGAAGGGGAAGTAGTCATGGCGATCTGGGTCGACGCGCACACCAAGGTCCTGTGCCAGGGCTTCACCGGGAAGCACGGCACCTTCCACTCCGAGCAGGCCATCGGCTACGGCACGAAGCTGGTCGGCGGCGTGACGCCCGGCAAGGGCGGCACCACGCACCTCGGCCGGCCCGTGTTCGAGAACGTCAAGGAGGCGCGCAAGGCGACCGGCGCGACGGCCAGCGTGATCTACGTGCCGCCGAAGTTCGCCGCGGCCGCGATCCTCGAGGCCGCCGAGGCCGGGATCGAGCTGGTCGTGTGCATCACCGAGGGCATCCCGGTGCTCGACATGGTCAAGGTCATGGAGCGCCTGCGCGGCTCGCGCACGCGCCTGATCGGACCGAACTGCCCCGGCATCATCACGCCGCAGAGCCTGCCGCCGAGCCACGGCTGCAAGATCGGGATCATGCCGGGCTACATCCACAAGCCCGGGCGCGTGGGTGTGGTCTCGCGCTCCGGCACGCTGACCTACGAGGCCGTGTGGCAGCTCAGCTCGCGCGGCATCGGCCAGTCGACCTGCGTCGGGATCGGCGGCGACCCGGTCAACGGCACGAACTTCATCGACTGCCTGAGGGCCTTCAACGCCGACCCGGAGACGGACGGGATCGTGATGATCGGCGAGATCGGCGGCTCGGCCGAGGAGCAGGCGGCCGAGTTCATCCGCTCCGAGGTCAAGAAGCCGGTCGTCGGCTTCATCGCCGGCGTGACCGCGCCGCCCGGGCGGCGCATGGGCCACGCCGGGGCGATCATCTCGGGCGGCAAGGGCACGGCCCGCGAGAAGATCGCGGCCCTCGAGCGCGCGGGCGTGAGCGTGACCCCGAGCCCGGCTCGGCTGGGCGAGACGATGGAGCAGGCCCTCAAGGCGGCCGGGCTCCTGGCCGGCGCCGCGGCGCGGTAGGCGATCCCCGCCGCGCCCGCGGCCGTAGCCGTCCGCGCGACGGCACCGGTTCAGGGCGAGCCGAGCACGGTCGCGCCGGTGCGCGCCTCCCCGGCCCACCCCGCCCCTCCGCCCACGGCCCCGAGCCCGTGGTATTCTCCCCCTCGGCGTCGTCCACCGAAGGGCAGCCTCCGCGATGCTCGAACGCTCGATCCTCCTCGCCCCGCTCGCCGGCCTCCTGTGCGCCCTGGCGAGCTGCTCCCCGGTCTCCGAGCCGGCCGCGCCCGACGCCGGCCAGCCGCAGGCCGCGGCCGCGCCGGCGCCGGCGCCGAAGGGCGGCAAGGGGCGCAAGCCGCGCACCTACGAGTACGACTCGGTCCCCGCCAACCGGGAGCTCGAGCTGCCCGAGGGGTTCCGTGGCGACGTCCATCCCGAGCTCGCCCCCGAGGCGCGCCTGGAGCTGGTCGCGCGCTGGAAGCCGACCCTGCCGGAGGCCAAGCGCAAGGGCCTCAAGCTCGGGATCATCGACAACCAGGAGTCGCCCGAGTACGCGCTGCCCGACGAGCTCGTGGCGCTGCTCACGGAGTCGCGCCCGGCCGCCGAGCGCGCGAGCTACGGGGCGCGCGAGCTCTCGGTCCTGCTGCCGGCCACGGTCGAGGAGGCCGGGCAGATGTGGCGCATCGATCCGGCCGCGGCGGCGCGCTTCCTGGCCCAGATCCATCCGGCCACGGCCACGGACTTCACGCGCTACGACCAGCCCTACGGCCGGCGCCCCGGCCCGGCGGGGGCCTTCGGCATCCTGCGCGCGGTCACGCCGGAGCTGCTCGACGTGGTCTTCCGCGTGCACGCCGAGTTCGTCCTGAAGAAGGGCGCGATCGTGTACACGCCGGCCTGCTTCCTCGGGCGCATGCTGGTCGACCGCGCGCGCGACGCGGTCGTCTACCTCGAGATGCACGTGCCGACCGACCTCTCGGTCAACCTCAACGTGCTGCTGACCTTCCCGCTGCCGGACGACCCGCGCAAGGAGGTCACGAACATCGTCTTCGAGCGCGTCGAGATCCTGGGCCTCGTCGGCGGCGATGCGGCGGCCCTGGCGCGCGTGCCGTCCGAGGGCGCGCTCGATCCGCAGGTGGCCCACGACCGGCTGAAGCGCGCCTTCTACAAGTTCCTCGACATCGCCTGGGTCCCGCCCGAGGAGGTGGTCGCGACCGCCGCGCGCGTCCAGCGCCCGATCCTGATGGCGGTCCTGACCAGCCCGCTCGACGACCAGAGCTGTTGACCCAGCGCCACCGACTTGAGGGCAGGTCTGCTCTCCGACGCGCGCGTGATCGCGACCCTGAACGAGCGCTTCGTGTGCTCCTGGGTGATCCTCGACGACATCCAGCGGCGCGTCGGACGTGAGCACCCCGCACTGGCGCGCACGCTCCTCGAGCAGCACGTCTATCCCTTCGACTTCTTCTTCTTCACGCCCGCGGCCGAGTACGTCGCGCGCCTGACCTCCTTCGAGGACCTGCCGGGCGCGCACCCGGCCGTGGGGCACCCGCGCCGCGCGGAGGACGAGGAGCACGCGCACACCGAGGTGTTCCTCGAGGCGCTGGCGAAGCACTTCGGACGGGACTGAGCGGAGGGCGCGGAGACGCGGAGGGCGGACGCGGAGGGCGCGGAGAGCAGAGGGAGAGGGAGAGGGAGAGCAGAGGAGGAAGGGCAGACGGAGACGCCCTGACCCTCCCCGCGGCCCTCCAGCGCGCCGCGCCTCCCACGGCGCCTCGCTGACGATCCTCCTCTGCTCCGCGTCCTCCGCGTCCGCCCTCCGCGACTCCGCGCCCCTCTTCTCTGCTCTGCCGGCGCCCCCCGCGCTCAGGGCGTCCGGATCACGCGCTTCTCCGCATCGGCGCGCAGGTCGAAGGCCCGCTGCACGTCGGGATGCTCGAAGGGCGCGTCCGAGAGGGCCAGGTACCGGTCCAGGTCGGCGATCGCGCCCTCGTACTGGCCGACGCGCGCGCGCAGCTGGCCGCGCAGGCTGTAGGCCTGGGCCAGGTCGGGCGAGGCGTTCACGAGCGCGTCGAGGTGCCCCAGGGCCTCGTCGTAGCGCTGCAGGCGGAAGAGCAGCGTGGCCGCGAAGACGTGCGTGTCGGTCTGGAGGTCGGCGGCGGCGCGCTCGTTCTTGCGGTAGAGGCGCTCCTCGTCACCCGAGAGGTTCGCCTCGCGCAGCAGGCGTCGCCAGGTGGCGAGCTCGCTGTCCGTGCGCGCCAGCAGCTTGGCCGACCAGGCCAGGCTCTTCTCGTACTCGCCGGTCAGGGCGTAGACGCGCTGCAGCGCGTTCATCGCGTTCGTGTTGCCCTCGCCGCCCGGCAGCATGCCCTCGCACAGGCGAATCGACTCGTCCCAGTAGGCCCGCGCCTTGGCCGAGAGGTCGCGCGCCGCGCGCTCGCGGTCGACGCCCTTCTCCGGCTCGCGCTCGCCCGAGGCCAGGGCGCGCGCCACGTCGTCGTAGGCCTTGCCCATGCGCTCGCAGGTGATCGCCAGTCCGAGGCGCGTGTTCTCGTTGTCGTCGCCCTCCTTGATGAGGTCGTCGAAGAAGCGCTCGGCCAGGATCAGGTCCTCGTTGCCGCTCTTGCGCAGGCGGATCCAGCCGATCATGCGCCGCATCGTGCGGTCGCCGGGCATGGCCTCGAGGGCCTTGACCGCCTGCTCCTGGGCCTTTTCGAGGTCGCCGTCCTCGTAGAGGTACGTGGCCGTGGTCGAGTAGAGGTCGAAGCGCTGCTCCGGCGTCGGGTCGAGCTTCTTCTGGTAGGTGTGCCGGCAACCGCACAGGAGCGCCAGGGCCGCCAGCAGGCCGGCCGGGAGGGAAAGGGGCTTCGCGGACATGGGCCCATCCTATCCCGGGTCCGGGTCGCGACTACGCCGGCGCGCCCTCGCCGGTTCCCGGGCGGCCGCGCGAAGCCAGGAGACGCGCCAGGCGCTCGGGCTCGACGCGCAGGCGCAGGGTCTTGCCGCCCGCCAGGGTCACCAGGCCCGCGGGCGCCTTGCGCGGCTTCTTGACCTCCTTCTGGCGCGCGACGTGCACGTCCACGCGCGGGGCCCCGCGCAGGGGCGAGAAGTGGGCTGCCAGGTGCGCGGCGTCGAGCAGGTCCTCCGGGTCCGGCTCGGCCCCCTTCTCGAGGCGCAGGACGACGTGGCTGCCGGGCGAGTCCGCCGTGTGCAGCCACAGGTCGTTGCCGCGCGCGCAGCGGAAGGTCAGCTCGTCGTTGTCGCGCGCGTTGCGCCCGACGCGGATCTCGCCCCCGTGCAGGCCCTGGAAGGAGATGTAGGGGCGGCGCGGCTCGGGCCGGCGCGCGCGCGCGGCGGGCGGCGGCGGGGGCGCGGTGAGGATGCCGGCCGCCTCGGCCGCGCTGGAGAGCTCGGCCGGGGCCTCGTCGGCCGCGCGCGCGAGCCAGGCCTCGACCTCGCCCACGGCGGAGCGCGCCAGGGCCAGCTCCTCCGGCAGGCGCTCGGCCGTGCGCACGAGCTTCTTGTAGCGCGCGAAGAGCTTCTCCGCGTTGCGGCGCGGCGCGAGGCCCGGGTCGAGCGCGATGCGTCGCGGCGGCGAGTCGGGCTGGTGCGCGTCCGGGAGCTCGACCTCGCGCGCCCCGCGCGGGATCGAGGAGAGGTGCGCGAGCAAGAGCTCCGCGTCCTGGCGCAGGCGCTCGGCCGCGGCGCAGGAGCGCTGGCGCTCCTCCAGACCCGCGACCAGCGCGCGCGCGCGCGCCAGGCGGTGCTCCAGGCGGCGCACGAGCTCGCGGCGCTGCTCCTCCTCGTGACGCTCCTCGCTGCGCGCGCCCAGGGCCGCCTCGACGCGCGCCGAGAGCGGCGCGAGGCGCGCCAGCCGCCCCTCCTCGGGCGGCGCCGCGAAGGCCTCGGCCAGGGGCGGCCCGGGCTCGACGGGGCCCGCGCGCCGCCCGGCCGGCAGGGCATAGGCCGCGCCGCTCGCCAGGCGCAGCGCCGCGGCCTTGCCCGCGCCCGGCGGCACGAGCACGCGCTCGACCCGGCCGCCGCGGTCGAGCAGGACCAGGTTCGCGTGGCGCCCGGTCAGCTCGGCCACCAGCTCGCCGCAGGGCGCGCCGTCGCGCCGGAAGGCGAGGCGCACGACGCGGTCGTCCTGGACCTGGGCCAGCTCGTGCAGGTGGCTCCCGCCGAGGGCCTCCTCGAGGCGCGCGAAGAACGGGTCGGCCGGGCCCTCGTGGCGCTTCACCGGCGCGATCTGGAGCGCGAGGCGCGCCGCCTCGGGATCGGCCGAGAGGCGCAGGCGCAGGACCTCACCCAGGGCCGGATCGGCGGGGGCGAGGACGAGCAGGAGATCGCGCGGCGGCAGCGGCTGCACGGCGCGCAGCTCGGCGCCGCGCAGCAGGGCGCGCAGCTCGGCCACGAGCTCTCCGACGTGGCGCGCGGAGAGCCCCATGGGTCCCTCGGCCCCGCCGGGTCAGCGTTCCTCGGGGCTGTAGACCCACGGGAACTCGGGCGCGTTCCACTCGCAGATCTCGTCCGCGTCCGGGAAGAAGAGCGCCAGCTCCTTCTTCGCCGCCTCGGCGCTGTCGGAGCCGTGCACCAGGTTGTTCGAGCGCGAGAGCGCGAAGTCGCCGCGGATCGTGCCGGGCTCGGCCTCGGCCGCGTTGGTCTTGCCCATCAGCTTGCGCACGACCTCGATCGCGTTCTTGCCCTCCAGGACCAGGGCCACGACCGGGCCGGAGGTCATGAAGTCCACCAGGGCCCCGTAGAAGGGGCGCTCCTTGTGGGCCTCGTAGTGGCGCTGGATCAGGGCGGTGGGGAACTGGCGCAGCTTGAGGCCGACCAGCTTCAGGCCCTTCTGCTCGAAGCGGGCCAGGATCGGGCCGACGAGCCCGCGCTGGACGGCGTCGGGCTTCAACAGGACGAGGGTGCGTTCCACGGGACTCCTTCGGGGATTCGGGGGGAAGAGTGTAGAGGGCCGGCCCGGCGGGGGAAAGGTCGGGCGGAGCGTTGACGGCGGGGGAGAGCGCTCCGCACACTCTTGGCCCAATTCGCTGGAACGGGGCTCGGCGGCGCGTCCGACGGTCCCCGCTCGCGGCGCTCTTTCTCACGAGACTTCGAGGTGGAAACCTGGGACCCTGCTCCCGGGACTCACCCCCTGCCATGACCGACGATCCGGGCCTTCCCCGCGGCCGTGCGAGCGCCACCGGCGACCTCGCGCGCTACTCGGGGCTCGGGCTCGCCTTCGCGGCCACGCTGGGGGTCTTCGCGCTCGCCGGCCGCTGGCTGGACGGACGCCTGGGCACGAGTCCCTGGTTGCTGATCGGGGGCGTGTTCCTGGGCTTCGCCTTGGGCCTCCGCTCGCTCGTCCACAAGGTGCCGCCCGCCTCCGCGCGACCGCGCACGAAGCCGCCCTCCGACCCGCCGCCCTCCGACCCCGCGTGAACCGCCTGATCCTCGCCGTGCTCGCCGCCTTCGTCGTGGCGCTCGCCGTGGCCGCCCGTCTCGGCGGCGCCGCGGGCGGCGGCGTGGTGCTGGGCTACTCGCTCGGGGCGGGGCTGGCCGGGCTGTCGGCGCTGTACACGCGGCACGTGGCACGCACGCGGCCCAAGCGGGTGCTGGCGGCGGCGGTGCTCGGCTTCCTGGTGAAGCTCGCCGCGCTGGTGCTGGGGGCGCTGGTCTTCCGCTACCTCGAGCCGGCCGCGGCGCGGGCCGACTACCGCACGTTCCTGGTGGCCTTCGCGGCCGCCGTGGCGCTGATCCTCCCGCTCGGCACGGCCGTGGCCCTGCAGGGACGTGCGCGCGTCGGCGCGGCGCGCGCGTGAGCCGATGAAGAGCCTCCTCGCCTACCTGCTCTCGCTGCGCGGCCTGGTCATGGCGGCGCTGGTGGCCGGGGCCTGCTTCCTCTCGCACCGCTACAGCGCGCACCACACGGGCGACACGGTCTTCACCACGCTGTACATGCACCTCGTGCCCGCGGTGCTGGTCCAGCCGGAGGCCCACGCGCCGGCCGCGGAGCACGCCCACGCCGACGGGACCACGCACGCCCATGCGGAGCCGGCGCACGCGGCGACGCCGCTCCTCGAGATCCCGCTGCCGGCGGCCATGGCCGCCTTCGACTACCGCGGAGCGGGGGCTCCCGCGCCCCCGAAGACGGCGCTCTTCAACCTGCAGATCTTCCAGGTCCTGGCGGTGCTGCTGATCCTGGTGGCCTTCGCCGGCGTGCCGCGCTACCTGCGCACGGGCAAGGGCGATCCGCTCACGCGTCTCTTCGCCGGCTTCGCCGACTGGATCCGCAACGAGATGGTCTACCCGACCATGGGCAAGGAGCTGGGGCGCAAGTTCCTGCCCTACTTCCTGTTCGTCTTCTTCTTCGTGCTGTTCATGAACCTGGTGGGGCTCGTGCCCTACTCGGCCACGGCCACGGCCAGCATCTTCGTCACGGGCGCGCTGGCGCTGACGACCTTCCTGGCCATGATCGGGTGCGGCATGGCGGTCCAGGGGCCGGTGGCCTACTGGAAGCACCTCGTGCCGCACGTGCCGCTGCCCCTGTGGCCGCTGATGTTCGTGGTCGAGCTGATCGGGCTCCTGGTGAAGCCGGTGGCGCTGACCATCCGTCTCTTCGCCAACATGAGCGGCGGGCACATGGTCGTGCTCAGCTTCATGGGCCTGATCTTCTTCATGGGCGAGCTGTGGGGCCCGGCCGGTGCCTGGGGCGCCTCGCCGCTGGGCCTGGGCTTCGCCGTGTTCATCATGATCATCGAGAGCTTCGTGGCGATGGTGCAGGCCTACATCTTCACGCAGCTCTCGATCCTGTTCGTCAACGCATCCGTTCACCCCGAGCACTAGCGCGCGGGGCAACCCCTGGAAGTCACAAGAGAAAGAAAGCGAGACATGTTCAATCCCGTCGAAGGTGCGGAAGCGGCCGCTCAGCTGGGCAAGTTCGGTGCGGGCATCGGCGCCGGCATCGTGGCCATCGGGGCCGCGATCGGCATCGGCAAGATCGGCGCGGCGGCCAACGAGGGCATCGCGCGCCAGCCCGAGGCCGCCAACGACATCCGCGGCGGCTCGCTGATCCTGGCGGCCTTCATCGAGGGCGTGTCGCTGTTCGCCGTCGTCGTGACCCTGCTGATCGCCATCGCCAAGACGTGATCGTCCGGGGGCGCCGGCCGCGGGCCGCGCCCCCACGAGGAGCTCCACCATGACCCTCTCCATCCTGGCCCTCGTGCCGGCCCTCTCCGGCGGGGAAGGCGGCGGGTTCAACCCGATCGACTTCGCCACGGGGGGGAACCTGTTCTGGACGCTGGCGATCTTCCTCGTCTCGGTGCCCTTCATCTGGGGCACCGTGATGGGGCCGGTCACGCGTGCGCTCGAGGAGCGCGACGCGAAGGCCGAGCGCGCCATCGCGGCGGCCGAGAAGGCCAGCCGCGAGGCCGAGGAGGCCCGCGCCCGGCTCGAGGTGACGCTGGGCGAGGCCCAGGCCTCGGCCGCCAGGCTCGTGGCCGAGGCGCGCTCGAAGGCCGAGTCGCGCGGGCACGAGATCGTCGAGGCCGCCAAGTCCGAGGCCGGGCTGCTGCTCGAGAACGCGCGCAAGGCCATCCGCATCGAGCAGGACAAGGCCATCGCCGCGATCCGCAACGAGGTCGTGAACCTCTCGCTGGCGGCCGCCAGCAAGGTCCTCGACCGGAAGGTCGACAGCGAGACCGACCGGCACTTCGTGACGCAGCTCGTGGCCGGCGACGCGTCGTCCGGCAGGGTCGGACGCGGATGATCGACCCGGTCACCAGCCGCTACGCCGAGGCGCTCTTCGGCCTGGCCAGGAAGCGCGGCGTGCTCGAGGCCGTGCGGGCCGACGTGCGGCGTCTCGACGAGCTGTGCGCCGCGGGTGGGGCCGGAGCCTTCGTGTTCGACGAGCGCTTGCCGCTGGCCGAGCGACGCAAGCGCTTCGTCGAGCGCGCCAGCGGGCTCTCGCCGCTGGCGACCGACTTCCTCGGACTCCTGTTCGACAAGCGGCGCGTCGAGGTGCTGCGCCAGCTCGGCGCCGCCTTCCACCGCCGCGATCTGGCCGAGCGCGGCGCGGCCGAGGGCGTGGTCGAGAGCGCGCGCGCGCTGGCGACCGAGGACCTGGCGCGCCTGGCGGCCACGCTCGGGCCGCGCCTGGGCAAGGAGCTCGTGCTGAAGAACACGCTGCGTCCCGAGCTGATCGGCGGCCTGCGCGTGGTGGTCGAGAGCCGCATGCTCGACGTCTCGCTGGCCGGACGCCTGGAGGGCCTGCGCAAGAACCTGCTGGCGGCCCCGCTCCCGCGGTTCGAGGGCTGACCCGACACCGAACACACCGACTCCGAAGACACGAAGGACGACCGATGGACCTGCGACCCTCCGAAGTGACCTCCATCCTCGAGAAGGAGATCGCCAACTACCGCGGCGCGAGCTCGATGCAGAGCGTCGGCACGGTGCTCTCCGTGGGCGACGGCGTCGCCCGCGTGTGGGGCCTGGACGACTGCATGATGAACGAGCTGCTCGAGTTCCCGGGCGGCGTGCGCGGCGTGGCGCTCAACCTGGAGGAGGACAACGTCGGCTGCGTGCTCCTGGGCGACGCCACCAAGGTCAAGGAGGGCGACCAGGTCAAGACCACCGGACGCATCATCTCGGTGCCGACCGGCCCCTCGCTGCTCGGCCGCGTGGTCAACGCCCTGGGCGACCCGGTCGACGGGCGCGGGCCGCTGTCGGTCTCCGAGGCCGACTACTGGACGATCGAGCAGCCGGCGCCGTCGGTGGTCGAGCGCCGTGGCGTGCACGAGCCGATGCAGACCGGCATCAAGGCCATCGACGCGATGATCCCGATCGGGCGCGGCCAGCGCGAGCTGATCATCGGCGACCGCCAGACCGGCAAGACCGCGCTGCTGGTCGACGCGATCATCAACCAGAAGCGCACCGGCGGCGGCGACCCGAAGAACCCGGCCCAGGTGATCTGCATCTACGTGGCCGTCGGGCAGAAGCAGTCGACGGTCGTGGACGTGGTCAAGAAGCTCGGCACCCACGGGGCGATGCCCTACACGATCGTCGTGACGGCCAGCGCCAACGACGAGGCCTCGATGCAGTACCTGGCGCCCTACGGCGGCTGCACGATGGGCGAGCGCTTCCGCGACGAGGGCCGGCACGTGCTCGTGTGCTACGACGACCTCTACAAGCAGGCCCTGGCCTACCGCCAGGTGATGCTGCTGCTGCGCAGGCCGCCGGGCCGCGAGGCCTTCCCGGGCGACGTCTTCAACCTGCACAGCCGCCTGCTGGAGCGCGCCGCGAAGCTGGCCGACAACGCGCCCGAGATCAACAAGCGCTACAAGAAGGGCGGCGGCTCGCTGACGGCGCTGCCGGTGGTCGAGACGCAGGAGAACGACGTCTCGGCCTACATCCCGACCAACGTGATCTCGATCACGGACGGGCAGATCTTCCTGGAGACCTCGCTGTTCAACGCCGGCATCCGTCCCGGCGTGAACGCCGGCATCTCGGTCTCGCGCGTCGGTGGCGCGGCCCAGATCCCGGCCATGAAGAAGATCGCCGGCGGCATGCGCCTCAACCTGGCGCAGTACCGCGAGCTGGCGGCCTTCGCCCAGTTCGGCAGCGACCTCGACAAGGCCACCCAGCAGGTCCTGCGCCGCGGCGAGCGCCTGACGGAGATCCTCAAGCAGCCCCAGTACCAGCCGATGGCCGTCGAGGACCAGATCATGATCATCTACGCCGGCACCTCCGGCGGCCTCGACGACTTGCCGGCCAAGAAGGTGCTCGAGTTCGAGAAGGCCTTCCTGGCGCACATGCGCGACAACCACCCGGAGGTCGCCGGCAACGTCGTCAAGGACAAGCAGGTGACCAAGGAGTCGGCGGCCGTGCTCGACCAGGCGATCAAGACCGTCAAGGGCCAGCTGGCCTGATCCGGCTCCCTCCCATGCTCCTCTCCGCGCCCTCCGCGTCTTCCCTCCGCGTCTCCGCGTTTCTCCGATTCCGGTCGGAAGAGCAGAGGAACGCGGAGAGCGCGGAGGGAAGACGCGGAGGACGCGGAGGGGAAACCGAGGAAAGGGGACGGAACTAGATGGGCGGCGTCCGCGAGCTGCGTGGCCGGATCAAGTCGGTCGGCAACATCCGCCAGATCACGCGCGCGATGGAGATGGTCGCCTCGACCAAGCTCCGCCGCTTCCAGGACCGGGCCATCGCCTCGCGCCCGTACTCGCAGGAGATCACCGGGCTCGTCGCGCACCTGGCCGGCGTCCTGGGCGAGGAGGTCGCGAAGCGACCGCTGTTCCAGCCCGGGCCGGGCAAGGCCATCGCCGTGCTGCTGGTGTGCTCGAACCGCGGCCTGTGCGGGGCCTACAACTCGAACCTGTTCAAGGCCTTCGAGCAGTGGGTGCGCGGCCTGCCGGCCGACAGCGACGTGCGCCTCTTCGTCTACGGCAAGAAGGGCTACCAGTACCTCAACGCACGCAAGCGCAAGATCGAGCGCCTGTTCGTCGAGCCGGAGCTGGAGCAGATCGACTACCGTGCGGCCGCGCGCGCGGCCGGCAACATGGTGCAGGCCTTCCTCTCGGGCGAGTACCGCGAGGTGCGCATCCTCTCGACCGCCTTCGAGTCGATGGTGCGCTACGTGCCGCGCTGGATCGAGCTCCTGCCGATCCGGCGCGAGGCGCTGGCGAGCGGCGACGAGACGGCGCCCGACGGCGACGTGATCCTCGAGCCGGACGCGGCCACCATCTTCGAGCACCTGGTGCCGCGCTACCTGGAGACGCGCGTCTACAACGCGCTGATCGAGGCCGTCACCTCCGAGTACGCCAGCCGGCGCGTGGCCATGAAGAACGCCACCGACGCCGCCAAGGACATGCAGGGCGCCCTGAAGCTGGTCTACAACCGCAAGCGCCAGGAAACGATCACCAAGGAACTCCTCGACATCGTGGGCGGCGCCGAGGCGCTGCGCTGAACGAGACGACCGCACATGAGCACCGCGACCCAGCAAGCGAACCAGCAGGGCAGCATCGCCCAGATCTTCGGCCCCGTGGTGGACGTGCGCTTCCCCTCCGGGGCGCTGCCGCCGATCTACAACGCGCTCGAGGTGGTCGACACCGGGCGCGCGGGCCGGCTCGTGCTCGAGGTGGCCCAGCACCTCGGCAACGACGTGGCGCGCTGCGTCGCCATGTCCTCGACCGACGGCTGCCGGCGCGGCATGGGGGTCACGAACACCGGTGCGCCGATCACCGTGCCGGTGGGGGAGCGCACCAAGGGGCGCATCTTCAACCTGCTCGGCGAGGCGCTCGACACGGTCAAGCGTGGCCCGGTCGCCAAGGGCGAGACCATGCCGATCCACCGCCCGGCGCCGACCTTCGAGGAGCAGGAGGCGATCTCGCAGATCTTCGAGACCGGCCTGAAGGTCGTCGACCTCCTGTGCCCCTTCGCCAAGGGCGGCAAGATCGGCCTGTTCGGCGGCGCCGGCGTGGGCAAGACCGTGCTGATCCAGGAGCTGATCCGCATCACCGCCGTCGAGAAGGGCGGCTTCAGCGTGTTCTGCGGGGTCGGCGAGCGCACGCGCGAGGGCAACGACCTGTGGGTCGAGATGAGCGAGGCCCAGTACAAGACGCCGGACGGCAAGACCCAGGCCGTGATCGACAACGCCGTGCTCGTCTTCGGCCAGATGAACGAGCCGCCCGGTTCCCGTCTCAGGGTCGCGCTCTCCGGCCTGACGATGGCCGAGTACTTCCGCGACGTGAAGAACCAGGACGTGCTGCTGTTCGTCGACAACATCTTCCGCTTCGTGCAGGCCGGCTCCGAGGTCTCGGCGCTGCTCGGGCGCATGCCCAGCGCCGTCGGCTACCAGCCCACCATGACCAGCGAGATGGGCGCGCTCCAGGAGCGCATCACCTCGACCAAGAAGGGCTCGGTGACCTCGATGCAGGCCGTGTACGTGCCGGCCGACGACATCACCGACCCGGCGCCCGTGGCGACGTTCGCGCACCTCGACTCGACCATCATCCTCGACCGCGCGATCTCCGAGCTCGGCATCTATCCGGCCGTGGACCCGCTGAAGTCCACCAGCCGCATGCTCGACCCGCAGATCGTCGGCGAGGAGCACTACCGCGTGGCCCGCGAGGTCCAGCGCGTGCTGCAACGCTACGCCGACCTGCGCGACATCATCGCCATCCTCGGGGCCGAGGAGCTGGCCGAGGAGGACAAGCTGGTCGTGCACCGCGCGCGCCGCATCCAGCGCTTCCTCTCGCAGCCCTTCTTCGTGGCCGAGCAGTTCACCGGCACGCCCGGCGTGTTCTGTCCCGCGGCCGAGACCGTGCGCTCCTTCAAGGAGATCCTCGAGGGCAAGCACGACGACCTGCCGGAGAGCGCGTTCCTGTACGTGGGTGCGATCGAGGGCGCCCGCGAGAAGGCCGCCAAGCTGGGCTAGTCATGGCCGGCAAGCTCACGCTGCGCGTCATCACGCCGGACAGGATCGTCCTCGACACGCAGGCCGAGGCCGTGCGTGTCCCGTCCGTGGACGGCTCGATGGGCTTCCTGCCGCGCCACGCGAACCTGGTGGCGGCGCTGGACGTGGGCCTGCTCACCTGGCGCGAGGGGGGCAAGGACCAGACGCTGTTCGTCTCCGGCGGCTTCGTCGAGGTGCGCAAGGACACCGTGCGCGTGGTCAGCGAGGCCGGCGAGCGTCCGGCCGACATCGACGTCGAGCGCGCGCGCGAGGCGGAGAAGCGTGCGCGCGAGCGCCTGGACCAGGGGCGCGAGCAGGCGGTGGTGGTGGACATCCTGCGCGCCGAGCTGGCGCTGAAGCGCGCCATGCTGCGCCTGCGCGCCGCCGGCGAGCCGAAGCTGTGAACCCGGCCGCCGCCCGCCGGCCCGGAGACTGGCGCCGCACGCACACCTGCGGCGAGCTGCGCGCGGCCCACGTCGGCCAGACGGTCACGCTCAACGGCTGGGTCCACAAGCGCCGCGACCACGGCGGGATCTACTTCGTCGACCTGCGCGACCGTCATGGGATCACCCAGGTCGTGCTGGGGGCCGAGTTCGCCGAGGCCGTCAGGCTCTCCGGCGAGGACGTGATCGGCGTGACCGGCAAGGTCGTGGCCCGCGCTCCCGCCAACGTGAACGCCGAGCGCGAGACCGGCGCGATCGAGGTCATGGCCGAGCACCTGGAGCTGCTCTCCAAGGCGCGCACGCCGCCGATCGACGTGGCCTCCAGCGAGCTGCCGGCGGTCGAGACGCGCCTCAAGTACCGCTACCTCGACCTGCGCCGCCCGGCCATGCAGCGCAACCTGATCCACCGCGCGCGCTTCATCAGCGCCATGCGCGCGGCCTTCGAGGCCGAGGGCTTCGTCGAGGTCGAGACGCCGGTCCTGACCAAGGCCACCCCCGAGGGCGCGCGCGACTACCTCGTGCCGTCGCGCGTCCACCCGGGGCAGTTCTTCGCGCTCCCGCAATCGCCCCAGATCTTCAAGCAGATCCTGATGGTGGCGGGCATGGACCGCTACTTCCAGGTCGCGCGCTGCTTCCGCGACGAGGACCTGCGCGCCGATCGGCAGCCGGACTTCACGCAGCTCGACATGGAGATGTCCTTCGTCGAGGAGGAGGACGTCTTCGCGGTGTGGGAGCGCGTGCTGGCGCACACCTTCCGCGCCGCGCTCGGGATCGAGCTCGTGGTGCCGTTCCCGCGCCTGCGGCACGCCGAGGCGCTCGAGCGCTACGGCAGCGACAAGCCGGACGTGCGCTTCGGGATGGAGCTCGTCGACGTCGCCGAGTGGGCGCGGAAGAGCGACTTCAAGGTCTTCCACGGCGCGCTGGACGGCGGCGGCCGCGTGCTCGCGCTGAACGCCGGCGCGGTGGCGTTCTCGCGCAAGGAGA
>DASVAP010000075.1:0-59873 GCA_036376275.1 Planctomycetota bacterium
GAGCGTGCCCGCGAACGTCCCGGCGCTGAAGCCGGTGCCGAAGCCCGGGCCGGTGGTGGCCAAGCCGGCGCAGGCCTGAGGCAGGGAAGGACCGCGGAGACGCGGAGGCCGGACGCGGAGCTCGCGGAGTCGAGCCAAGGAGGGGCGGGGGCCAGGCCCCCGCCTCGCTCCGCTCTTCCCTCTGCCTTCCTCTCATCTTCTCCGCGCCCTCCGCGTCTTCCCCCCGCGTCCTCCGCGCTCCCTCTTCCTCTTCCCGCCCGTATCATCCGCCCCCTGCCATGAGCCCCTCGCCGAAGAGCGCCGCCCGGATCCGCCGGGACTTCCTCGACTTCTTCGTCCAGCGCGGGCACCGCGAGGTGCCCTCGGCCCCGGTCTTCCCCCAGGACGATCCGACGCTGCTCTTCACGAACGCCGGGATGAACCAGTTCAAGGACGTGTTCCTGGGCACCGGCCGGCGCGACTACGCGCGCGCCGTCGACACCCAGAAGTGCATCCGCGTCTCCGGCAAGCACAACGACCTCGAGGAGGTGGGGCACGACACCTACCACCACACCTTCTTCGAGATGCTCGGGAACTGGTCCTTCGGGGACTACTTCAAGGAGGAGGCGATCCAGTGGTCCTGGGAGCTCCTCACGAAGGTCTGGAAGCTGCCGAAGGAGCGCCTGTGGGCCACGGTCTTCGGCGGCGACGAGAAGGACGGCCTGCCGCGCGACGAGGAGAGCGCGCGCATCTGGCGCGAGAAGACCGACATCGACCCGAGCCACGTGCTCTTCTTCGGGCGCAAGGCGAACTTCTGGGAGATGGGGGACACGGGCCCCTGCGGGCCCTGCACCGAGATCCACATCGACCGCGGCGGGCCGGACTCGGACCCGCGTGACGGCGCCGACGAGAGGATCGGCGTCAACGCCGGCAACGAGCGCTTCCTGGAGCTCTGGAACAACGTCTTCATCGAGTTCAACCGCAAGGACGACGGCTCGCTGACCAAGCTCCCGGCCCAGCACGTCGACACCGGCATGGGCTTCGAGCGCATCGTCGGCGTGCTGCAGGGCAAGCGCTCGAACTACGACAGCGACGTCTTCACGCCGATCTTCGCCCGGATCGGCAAGCTGGCGGGCAAGCGCTACGGCGCCGGCGACGAGCAGGCCGACATCGCCATGCGCGTCGTCGCCGACCACGTGCGCGCCTGCACGGCGGCCTTCGCGGACGGCGCCCTGCCCTCGAACACGGGCCGCGGCTACGTGCTGCGCCGGCTGATCCGCAGGGCTTCGCGCTACGGTCGCCAGGCGCTGGGCTTCGAGGACCCGTTCCTGTGCGAGGTCGCGCCAGCCGTGGCCGAGACCCTGGGCGAGGTCTTCCCCGAGATCCCGCGGCGCCTGGAGCACGTGCAGCTCCTGCTGCGGGCCGAGGAGGAGGCCTTCGGGAAGACCCTCGGACGCGGCCTGGTGCGCTTCGGCGAGCTGGCCGGGCGCGTCGAGAAGGCCGGCAAGAAGACGATCGACGGCGGCGAGGCCTACGAGCTCTACGCGACCTACGGCTTCCCGCGCGACCTGGTCGAGCTGATGGCGCGCGAGCACCGGCTCGCCGTGGACGAGACCGGCTGGGAGAAGGCCGAGGAGGCCCACCGCGCGAAGAGCAGGAGCGAGGGCAAGTTCAAGCAGCTGCTCTCGGCCGAGGAGCTCACGGGCCTCGGCGCGACGCGCTCGACCTACCACGAGGGTGGCGCCCTCGCTCACGAGGCCGAGGCGAAGCTGGTCAAGCTCGTGCAGCGCGACGAGGCCGGCCGCGACGTGCTCGTGATCGAGCCGAGCCCGTTCTACCCCGAGGGCGGCGGCCAGATCGGCGACGCCGGCGTGATCGAGGCGGCCGACGGCAGCTTCCGCTTCGTGGTCGAGGACACCCAGCGCGTCGGGCCGGTCGTGGTCCAGATCGGCACCAGCGAGGGCCGCGTCGCGGCCGGAGCGAAGCTCGTCGCGCGCGTCGACCTCGCGCGGCGCACGCGCACGCGCAAGAACCACACGGCCACGCACCTCCTGCACCGCGCCCTCAAGCTCGTGCTCGGCGAGCACGTCGCGCAGCAGGGCTCCTACGTCGGCCCGGACCGGCTGCGCTTCGACTTCTCGCACCCGAAGGCGGTCACGCCCGAGGAGCTCGAGGCGATCGAGCGCCTGGTCAACGAGCGCGTGTTCGACAACGCGGCCGTCAAGACCACGGTCGAGAAGCTCGAGGCCGCCAGGGCGCGCGGGGTCGTCGCCATGTTCGGCGAGAAGTACGGCGAGACGGTGCGCGTGCTCGACGTCGGCGGCTGGTCGCTCGAGCTGTGCGGCGGCACGCACGTCGCGGCCGCGGGCGACATCGGGCCCTTCGTGATCGTCTCGGAGAGCGCGATCCAGGCCGGCGTGCGGCGCATCGAGGCCCTGACCGGCGCGGCGGCGGTCGAGCACGTGCAGCACCAGAAGAAGCTGCTGCGCGAGGCCGCGCGGGCCCTCAAGGCGCCGGTGGACGAGCTCCCGGAGCGCATCGAGCAGCTCCAGAAGCAGCTCAAGGACGCGCGCAAGAAGGAGAAGGAGAGCGCCAAGGGCGACGTGGCCGGGGCCCTGGCGGCCGTGAAGGAGGCCTGCCGCTCGGTGGACGGCGTCCTGACCGGCATGGCTGCCGTCGACCTCGGCCTCGAGGAGCTGCGCGAGCTGGCCGGGCGCGTGAAGACGCTCGCGCCGGACCTGGCGGTGATCCTCGTCGGGCAGGAGGGCGACAAGGCGCCCTGGATCGCCCTCAGCCAGGGCGCGGCCCTCGCCCAGGGCTGGGACGCGCGCCACGCGCCCAAGTTCCTGGCGCCGCACCTCGGCGGCGGTGGCGGCGGCAAGCCCGACCTCGCCCAGGGCCAGGGCCAGCGCGCCGCGGGGCGCGCCGCGGCGCTGGCCGCCTTCCAGGGCGCGCCGAAGGCGGCCTTCGGCAAGCCCTGAGCGGCCACCCCGCTCGCGTGCCGGCCCGCGTTGACACCCCGCGCGGGCCCCCGTAGCATCCGCGGCTTCCGAATCGGCTGCGCGGGTCCGCGCGCACGCCCCTGCGAGCCCTCCCATGCCCAATCCCAAGCGCCGAGCGTCCAAGGCCCGCCAGGGCGAGCGCCGCTCCCACCTGGCCTTGAAGCCCTTCCGGCCGAACCACTGCAGCCGCTGCGGCTCGCCCGTCAAGCCGCACCGCGTGTGCGACAACTGCGGTTACTACGGCTTCTCGAAGGGCGCCGACAAGAAGGGCACCGAGGTCCTCCACAAGGAAGACTTCTAGCCCGTCCGGGCTAGCGCGCGTCCATGACCGGCTCGCTGATCGCCCTCGACGTGATGGGGGGCGACGATGCGCCCCTCGCGACCTTGAAGGGAGCGCTCGTCGCCTGCACGGGCACCGGCCCCACGCGCATCCCGCCCGAGCGTCTGCTCCTGGTGGGGGACAAGCCGCGCATGCAGGCGCTGCTGGCCGAGCTCGGCGGCGACCCCGGCTTCCAGCTCGAGCACGCCGCGCACGTGATCGAGATGGGGGACTCACCGGCCCAGGCGCTGCGCGCCAAGCCCGACAGCTCGATCGGGCGCTGCGTGGCCGCCGTGAAGGCCGGGCGCGCCTCGGCCGTGGTCGGGATGGGCAACACCGGGGCCTGCGTGGGCGCCGCGACCCTGGGCCTGGGGACGATCCCCGGCGTGCGCCGGCCCGGCATCGCCGTGACGCTGAACCTGACCGGCCAGCCCCTGACGATCCTCGACATGGGCGCGAACATCGCCCCCAAGGCCGACCACCTGCTGCAGTACGGGGCCATGGCCAGCGTCTACGCCGAGGGCTGCCTGGGCCAGCCCAGGCCGCGCGTCGGGCTGCTGAACGTGGGCGAGGAGAAGGGCAAGGGCACGGACCTGCTCAAGGAGGCCCACGAGCTGCTGGAGGCGAGCGGGCTCGACTTCGTGGGCAACGTGGAGGGCGGCGACATCTTCCGCGGGGTGTGCGACATCGTCGTGACCGACGGCTTCACCGGGAACGTGGTGCTCAAGCTGCTCGAGCAATTCGCCCAGTTCTTCCTGGGCAAGATCCTGGGCGAGCTGGAGCGCGGTGGCGCCAAGCTGAGCCCGAGCGCGCTCGGCGGCCTGAAGCACAGCATCGACTACCAGAGCTACGGCGGGGCGCTCCTGCTCGGCGTCAACGGGGTCGTGGTCATCGGGCACGGGCGCTCGGACGAGCGCGCCGTGGCCAACGCGCTGGCCCAGGCCGTGCGCGCCAGCGACGCGCGGGTACCGGAGCGCATCGAGCGCGGCCTGGCGACCCCGAGCCGCTCCTGAGCGGGACGCGAGCGCCCGGATTGCAACCCCGAAGTCCTCGAAGGCGTGCGGAGCGCCGCGCGTTGCGGTTTCGACTCCGCGCCCGTTGCGAAATCCGACCGGACTCGTAGGCTTCCCCTGCTCTCGCATGGCCCAGAGGATCCCTGTCGGCATCGCCGGGACCGGCTCCTACGTTCCCGAGCGCGTCGTCCCCAACGCGTTCTTCGAGAAGCTCGTCGACACCTCGGACGAGTGGATCGTCCAGCGCACGGGTATCGAGCAGCGTCGCTTCGCGGCCGAGGACCAGGCCACCTCGGACCTCTCGGTCGAGGCCGCCAAGCGCGCGCTCGAGGCGGCCGGAGTGAAGGCCGAGGACCTGGACCTGATCGTGCTCGGCACGCTGACCCCGGACTACCTGCTGCCCTCGACCGCCTGCCTGGTGCAGGACCGGATCGGGGCCGTCAACGCCGGCGCCTTCGACGTCAACGCGGCCTGCACCGGCTTCCTGACGGCGCTGCACACGGGCGAGGCCTTCATCGCGGCCGGCCGCGCGCGGCGCGTGCTCGTGATCGGGGCCGAGAAGCTGACGAGCTTCGTTGACTTCACCGACCGCACCTCGTGCATCATCTTCGGCGACGCGGCCGGGGCGGCCGTGCTCACCCCGCTGGACGAGTGCGGGCAGGGCGAGATCCTGCGCACGACGCTGGGCGCCGACGGCAAGGGCTACGACTTCATCCACATGCCGGGTGGCGGTTCGCGCAAGCCGCCCACGCGCGAGACGCTCGAGAAGCGCGAGCACTTCATCCGCATGCGCGGGCGCGACGTGTTCCGCTTCGCGGTCACCTACATGGGCGAGATGGTGCGCAAGATGATCGAGGGCCACTCGCCCGAGGAGGTGACGGTGGTCGTGCCGCACCAGGTCAACAAGCGCATCATCGAGGCGGCCCTCGAGCGCCTCGAGATCCCGCCCGAGAAGGTCGTGGTCAACATCGAGAAGTACGGCAACAGCTCGGCCGCCACGGTCCCGCTGGCGCTGGACGAGGCCCTGCGCGAGGGGCGCATCGAGAAGGGCAAGCTGGTGGTCCTGGTGGCCTTCGGCGCGGGGCTGACCTGGGGTGGCTCCCTGATCCGGTGGTAACTGTTCCGCTGGGGACGGTTCCGCTGGTGAGCCCGCGCCCGTCCCCGGAGCCTCCCCGATGAAGACCGCCGTTCTCTTCCCCGGACAGGGCGCGCAGTTCCCCGGCATGGGGCGCGAGTGGGTCACGGCCTTCCCGGCCGCCGCGCGCGTCTTCGAGCGCGCCGAGCGGGCCCTGGGCTTCGCGCTGCGCGAGGCCTGCTGGGACCGCGGCGAGGAGGTGCACCGCACCGACATCGCCCAGCCCGGGATCCTCACGGTCAGCGCGGCCATCGTGGCGGTGCTGGTCGAGCGTGGGCTCGATCCGGCGCGCACCACGCTGACGGCCGGGCTCTCGCTGGGCGAGTACACGGCCCTGTGGTACGCGGGCGCGCTCGAGCTCGAGGACGCCGTGCGCCTGGTGCGCCTGCGCGGCGAGGCCATGCAGGCCGCCAGCGAGGCCTGCCCGAGCTCGATGACCAGCCTGATGGGGGCCAGCCCCGAGCAGGCCGAGGCCCTGGCGAAGGTCGGGCGCGCCCACGGCATCTGCGCCGTCGCCAACCTGAACGCACCGGGTCAGGTGGTGCTCTCGGGCGAGATCGCCGCCCTGGCCGCGGCCGAGGCCGCCGCGCCGGCCCAGGGCGTGAAGCGTGCCGTGCGCCTGTCGGTGGCCGGCGGGTTCCACTCCGAGTGCATGCGGCCGGCGGCCGAGCGCCTGCAGCGCGCGCTGGCCGAGGTCGCGCTGCGCCCGCCGCGCATCGCCTTCGTCAGCAACGTCACGGCCCAGCCGCTGGTGGATCCGGCCGAGATCAAGGCCGCCCTCGCGCGCCAGGTGTGCGCGAGCGTGCTCTGGGAGCGCTCGATGCGCCACGCGCTGGCCGAGGGCATAGCCGACTTCCTGGAGCCCGGGCCGGGCAACGTGCTCAGCGGTCTCCTGCGCCGGATCACCAAGGACGGCGGTCCCGAGGCGCGCGTGAAGAGCGTCCAGACCCCGGCCGATCTGGACGCCGGCGCGTGAAGCTGGCGCCGTTGCACCCCCCCAGGGGCCTGGCTATAGTCCGCCCGGGATGAGCACCCCCCCGTCCACGGGTCCCGCGCTCGAGCGTTTCCTCGAGGGCAAGGTCGCGCTCGTGACGGGCGCCTCGCGCGGCATCGGCCGCGCCATCGCCGAGCGCCTGGCGGCGCGCGGGGCCAAGCTGGCCTGCATCGCGACCGAGGCGAAGAACTGCGAGGCGACCGTGGCGGGCTGCCGTGCCCACGGCGCCCCGGCCCTGGCCCTGGGCGTGGACGTCGCCAGCACCGCGGCCGTGGCCCAGGTCGTCGAGCAGGTCCAGGAGGAGCTCGGCGAGCCCTACGTGCTGGTCAACAACGCCGGCCTGACGCGCGACCAGCTGCTCCTGCGCATGACGGAGGAGGACTTCGATCGCGTCCTGGCGGTCAACCTCAAGGGCGCCTGGAACTTCCTGCGCGCCGCGGCCCGCCCGCTGATGAAGACCCGCGGCCGCATCGTCAACATCTCCTCCGTCGTCGGCCTGACGGGCAATGCCGGGCAAGCCAACTACGCCGCCAGCAAGGCCGGCCTGATCGGCCTGACGCGCTCGATCGCCAAGGAGCTCGCCTCGCGCGGCGTGTGCGTGAACGCCGTCGCCCCGGGCTTCATCCAGACCGACATGACCGCACAGATCGGGGAAGCCGCCGCTCAGGAGTTGGCTTCCTCCATCCCGTTGAAGAGAATCGGAACCCCTGAAGAGATCGCTCTCGCCGTCGACTTCCTGGTCGGCCCCGGTGGCGCCTACGTCACCGGCCAGACCCTCGTCGTCGACGGCGGGCTCAGTCTCTGACGTCCCCCCGGGCTTGAGCGCCCACCCACCCTGATGGACCCGAACGCCAAGACAATGACGAACCCTTCGATCGAAGAGCGCGTCAAGCGCATCGTCTGCAACCAGATGGGCACGTCCCCGGACAAGATCGGAAACGACACCTCGTTCGTGAACGACCTGGGGGCGGACTCCCTCGACACGGTCGAGCTGGTGATGGAGTTCGAGGACGAGTTCGAGATCTCCATCCCCGACGAGGACGCCGAGAAGATCCAGACCGTCGGCGCCGCGATCGAGTACATCAAGTCGAAGTCCTAGGCCGCGCCCGGGAGCGCGTGTGCCGCCGCGCGCGGCGCAGGGCGCCCCCGCCGGGCCGTTTCCTCCACGCAGGGACCGCAGAGCATGCGCCGCGTCGTCATCACCGGGCTGGGCACGGTCAATGCCCTCGGTCCGGACGTCCGTACCTCCTGGCCGCGCATGCTGGCCGGCGAGAACGGCGTGCGTCCGATCGAGCGCTTCCCGGTCGAGGACCTCTCGGTGCGCTTCGCGGCCTCGGTCGACTGGAACCCGGAGGAGCTCTTCACGGGCCCCGAGTTCCGCAAGCTCGATCCCTTCACCATGTTCGCCCTCAAGGCGACCGAGGAGGCCCTGGCGGACGCGGGCCTGGATCCGCGGGCCGAGCCGGAGGAGGTGCGCGAGTCCTTCGGCGCGATCGTCGGCACCGGCATCGGCGGGATCTCGGGCATCGTCGAGCAGCACACCGAGATGATCGAGCGTGGCCCGCGGCGCGTCTCGCCGCACTTCATCCCGAAGATCATGGCCAACGCCGTCAGCGGCCAGGTCGCGATCCGCTTCGGGTTGCTCGGCACGGCCTTCACGACCTCCAGCGCCTGCGCCTCCTCCGGCCACGCGATCGCCATGGCGCTCCAGGCCATCCGCTGCGGCGAGGTCGACGTGGTCGTGACCGGCGGGGCCGAGTCGGCCACCACGCGCCTCTCGGTGGCGGGCTTCGCCAACATGAAGGCCCTCTCGACGCGCAACGAGGCGCCCGAGCACGCCTCGCGCCCCTTCGACAAGGACCGCGACGGCTTCGTGATGGGCGAGGGCGCCGGGATCCTCGTGTTCGAGGAGCTGGAGCGCGCGCGCGCCCGCGGAGCGCGGATCTACGCCGAGGTCAAGGGCTACGGATCGACCGACGACGCCCACCACATCACGGCTCCCAAGGAGGACGGTGCCGGCCCGGCGCGCGCCTTCCGGCTGGCGGTCAAGATGGCGGGGATCGATCCCGAGACGGTCGACTACGTCAACGCCCACGGGACCTCGACGCCCTACAACGACGCGATCGAGACGCGCGCCCTGAAGAGCTACTTCGGCGACCACGCGCGGCGCCTGGCGATCTCCTCGACCAAGTCGATGATCGGTCACCTCCTGGGGGCCTCGTCGGCGGTCGAGCTGGTGGCCACGGCCCTCTCGATCCAGCAGGGTCGCGTCCACCCGACGCGCAACCTGACCACCCCCGACCCCGAGTGCGACCTGGACTACGTGCCGGGCGCGGCGCGCGAGCTCTCCATCCGCAACGCGCTCTCGAACTCGCTCGGCTTCGGCGGCCACAACATCTCGGTCTGCATCGGCCAGGTCGACTGAAGGACGGTTACGATTTCCTTCCCGGGCGCCGCGCGCGTCCATCCCCTCGAGAACAGGAGCCCCCCGTGCACCGCAAGTTCAAGGAACTCCTCCACGACTACAAGCGCGAGGTCTTCCAGCTCGCCCACCACCAGAAGGACGTCGAGAGCATCACGCAGGAGTGCGTGAGCATCACCGAGGACGTCCTCCAGCAGCACTACCGCTACCACTTCCACAAGCTGCCGGACGCGAACCGCGCCGAGATCATCAACATGATCAGCAACTACGTGCGCGAGGCGGTCCTGCCGCCGGTCGTGCGCAAGATGGCCGAGCGCCACGTGGTGCTGGAGCGGCGCGTGGCCGCGCTCGAGAAGCTGCTGGCCAACAGCCTGGAAGTGCTCTCCGAGGCGCAGCCGCTGGAGGGCTCGCGGCCCTGACCGCGGGACCGGACCGGCCGCCGCTCGTCCCGCCGGCGCCGCCATGAAGGCCGTCACCGATCTGCGCCACGCCCTGCTGGAGGCCGGCCAGGGCCACGTGCTCGAGCGCCTGCCGCGCCTCGATCCGGCCGCGCGCGAGCGGCTGCTGGCCCAGGTCGCGCGGCTCGACCTCGCGCTGGTCGCGCGCCTCGCCCGGCTCATCGCCGCGGGACCCGCGCCGGTGGGGGCGAGCTTCGAGCCACCCGAGGTCTTCGCGCCACGGCGCCCGGGCAGCGAGGCGCGCGCGGCGCGCGCACGCGCGATCGGCAACGAGCTGCTGCGGGCCGGACAGGTGGGCTACGTGCTCGTCGCCGGTGGCCAGGCCTCGCGTCTGGGCTTCGAGGCGCCCAAGGGCGCCTTCCCGATCGGGCCCGTCACCGGCCGTCCGCTGTTCGCCTTCCACGCCCAGCGCCTGCGCGCGGCGCAGCGGCGTCACGGCGTGCGCACGCCCTGGTACGTGATGACGAGCGCGGCCAACGACGCCGACACGCGCGCCTTCTTCGCGCAGCACCAGCACTTCGGCCTGGACCCGGAGGACGTCTTCTTCTTCGTGCAGGACATGCTGCCGGCCCTCGACCCGCAGGGCCGGGTGCTGTTCTCGTCCCAGGATTCCCTGTTCCTGGCCCCCAACGGCCACGGCGGCTGCCTGCTCGGGCTGGCGAGCTCGGGCGCCCTGGCGGACATGCGCCGGCGCGGGATCCGGCAGCTCTCCTACTTCCAGGTCGACAATCCCCTGGCACGCCCGGCCGACGCGCTCTTCCTGGGACTCCACGCCGAGGCCCAGGCGGGCATGTCGTCCAAGGTCGTCTCCAAGCGCGACGCGGGCGAGAAGGTCGGGGTGCTGGGGCGCGTGGACGGGGTCCTGGGCTGCATCGAGTACTCCGACCTGCCGGCCGAGCTGCGCGAGGCGCGCACGCCGGAGGGCGAGCTGCGCTTCCGCGCCGGCAACATCGCCGCGCACGCCCTGGCGGTCGACTTCGTCGCGGAGCTCACCGGTGGGGGGCTCGAGCTGCCCTGGCACCTGGCGAAGAAGGCGATGCGCGTGGTCGAGCCGGACGGCAGCGTGGTCGAGCGCAACGGGTACAAGTTCGAGACCTTCGTGTTCGACGCCCTGGCGCGCTCGCCGCGCTCGGTCGTGCTCGAGGTCGAGCGCCAGGAGGAGTTCAGCCCGGTCAAGAACCGCAGCGGCGAGGATTCGCCCGCCTCCTGCCGCGCCGACCTGTGCCGCATGTTCGCCGGCTGGGTGCGCGCCGCCGGGCTCGCGCTCCCGCCCGCCGACCCGCAGGGAATCCACCCGGTCGAGGTGGATCCGCTCCTGGCGGAAACGCAGGATGAGTTCCTCGCCCACCGAGGTCTGCATCCGGATGTCCGCCCCGACGGCCACTTCTATGGCTGAGCTCCAGACCGGGGCCACGGCCTCGGTCACGCGGAGCTGCGGACTCGAGCACGCGACCGTGGCGGTCCTGATGGGGGGGCGCTCGAGCGAGCGCGAGGTCTCGCTCGCCTCGGGCCGCATGGTCCTGACGGCGCTGACGACGCCCACGCACGGCGAGGACCGGCGTGGACCGGCGCGCGTGATCGCGGTCGAGATCCTGGCGGACGGCCGCTGGCGCATCGGCAAGCGCACGCTCCTCGCGGGCGAGGCCGTGGTGGCCCTGGCCGACGTGGACCTCTGCTTCTCGGCCCTGCACGGCGGAGAGGGCGAGAACGGGGCCCTGCAGGGGCTCCTGACGTGCTCGGACCAGGCCTTCACCGGCAGTGGCGTGATCGCCTCGGCCCTGGCCATGGACAAGGTCTTCGCGCGCGAGCTGGTGCGCGTCGCCGGCCTGCGCGTGGCTCCGGCCGCGACCCTGCGCCGCGCCACCTGGCGCGCCCAGGCGGGGCTCGCGGAGCTCCTGGCGCAGGGCGCCTTCGTCAAGCCGCGCCGCGGCGGCTCGTCGGTCGGCTGTGCGCTCGTGCGCTCGCAGGCCGAGCTGGAGGCCGCGCTCGAGCCGGCCTTCGCCGAGGGGCCGGAGGTCCTGCTCGAGGCCCGCGTGCGCGGCGTCGAGGCGACCGCGGCCGTGCTGGAGACGCCGGAGGGGGAGCTCCTCGCGCTGCCGCCGGTCGAGATCCGGCCACGTGGCGGGTTCTTCGACTATCGCGAGAAGTACGCCGAGGACGGGGCCCTCGAGCTCTGTCCGCCGGTCGGGCTCGACCCACGGGCCAGCGCGCTCCTGTGCGCGCGGGCCCGGGCGGCCCACGAGGCGCTGGGCTGCGCGGGCTACTCGCGCAGCGACTTCATCGTGCCGGAGGGCGAGGACGAGCCCGTGTTCCTGGAGCTCAACACCCTGCCCGGCCTGACGCCGCGCTCGCTGCTGCCGAAGTCCGCGGCCGCGGCGGGGATCGACTACCGCACGCTGTGCCTGTGGATCGCGGCCCGCGGCCTCGCGCACGACGCCGGGAGGCGGCTCGGATGACGGCGGCGCGCGTGCCCGTGGCCGTGATCGGGGCGCGCGGACGGCTCGGTCGCTTCGCATGCGAGCTGCTGCGCCACGATGCCCGGTTCGAGCTCGTGGCCGAGCTCGGACGCGAGCACCGGCTGGAGGCCGTGCTGTCGGAGTGCGGGGCCGCGCTGGCCCTGGACGTGACCGCGGCCGGGCTCGGCGCGCCGCACGGACGGGCGCTGCTGGCGGCCGGGATCCGGCCGGTGATCGGCACGAGCGGCGTGACCCGTGCCGAGGCGGCGGAGCTCGACGCCCTGGCCCGCGCGCGCGGACTGGGCGGCCTGGTGGTCCCGAACTTCAGCCTGGGCGTCGCCTGGCTGAACCGCGCCGTCGAGCTCCTTGCGCGCGGCGGCGGCTTCGCCAGCGTCGTCGTCGTCGAGCGCCACCACGCCGAGAAGCGCGACGCGCCTTCGAGCACGGCGCGTGACACGGCCGCGCGCCTGGAGGCGGCCGGCGCCGCCGGACCGGTGCCGATCCACTCCGTGCGGGCCGCGGGGCTCTATGCGCACCAGGAGGTGCTCTTCGGCGCCCCGGGCGAGACGCTGACCGTGCGTCACGACATGCTCGGGCCCGCGGCCTTCGGCCCGGGGATCCTGGCGGCCCTGCGGCACGCCGTCACGGCGCGCGGGGTGGCCTGGGGGCTCGAGGCCGCCCTGGCGTCCGAAGGTGCGGCGGTTGCCAAGGCGCCGCCCCCGGGCGCACACTAGGCACGCACGTTCCGCCAGGAGCGCGCGCGCCAGAGTGGCGAAACCGGCAGACGCGATGGATTCAAAATCCATTCCCCGCAAGGGGGTAGGGGTTCGACTCCCCTCTCTGGCACCCGCCGCGGCGCGGCTGCGCGCGGCCGAGCTGGAGGTGATCGCGAGCGAGGTGGGTGCGATCCTGTGGCCGCGCGTGCGGACCGAGCTGCGCGCCGCGAGCTCGGCCCTGGGCGACGGAAGGCCGCTCGGCGCGCTCGAGCACGAGGAAGTCGTCGGACGCCTGGGCTGGTGCCTCGGCGTCGTGGCGGCGGGGCGCGGCATCGACCTCCTGCTCGAGCGGCGCGAGGCCGCGGGCCTGGCCTGGCTCTGCGCGGAGGTCGCGCGCGCTGTCGACAGCCCACTCGTCCCGGCGGCCGACGCGCTGCCGCGGTTCCGGCGTGGAGACTGGAGCACGGCCCTGCTCGCGGCCTGGTGCGTTCTCCGCTGCGCGCGCGAGGGTTCCGCGGTGCGCTGGCATGCGCCGCACGGGATCGCGGCGCTTGTTTTCGAGCGGCCAGCGCCCTCGCCGGAGCTGGAGCTGCGCTGTCAGCGGCTGGGCGGTGCGAGCGGCGAGCCGCGCGTCCGCTGCGAGGACGCGCGGCTCGTCCTGCTCTGGTCACAGGAGACCGACCGTCGAGCTACCGGCGAGCGCGCCCTGCCCGTCGTACAGGAGCAGCTGGAAGGCGAGCGTGGCGGCCGTCCCGCCCGGATCGGGCAGGTCGAGCGCGAGCTCCCCGGCAGGATCGAGCGCGAACAGCCCCGGCAGCTCCGTCTGGGTGGCTCGGTCGAGGCCGAGGAAGAGCGGTAGCCCGCCGACCGCGAGCGCGCGCTCTTCCGCCGGGACGAGCGCACGCGGGCCCATCAGGACGCGCGCGGAGCCGCCGGCGGGGCCACCGGCCAGCGCGATGCGCAGCGAGCCGGCCATCGGCACCTCCAGGACGGCGACGGGGCGCTGCGGGCGGAGCTGCAGGCGCTCGGAGGTCGAGAAGAAGTCCGTCGTCGTGTAGCTCAGCACGCCGCCCGACGCCGGCTGGAAAGGACGGAAGCGGGCGGGCCCCGGCGAGGCGTGGAAGGTCAGCGAGCCGATGCCGAAGAAGCTGCGCCCCTCGAGCAGCACGGGGGAGAGGCTCGCGGAGTCCCGCACCCGACGGATGCGGTTCGTGCCCGTGGCGAAATCGACCTCCGCCAGATAGAGGCAACGCTGCAGCGGATCGTGGGCCAGGCGCGCCGCGCCCTCGAACCCGCTCGCGACGAGCTCGGCATCGGCCAGCGCGAGGAGCTGCGCGCCCTCGGCCTCGTCACGCGACCACCTCCAGAGCGAGGCGTGTCCCGGCGGGGGCGGGAAGGCGCTCGAGACGCTGGCGTAGATCAGCTCGCCGGAGGCGGTCGTGGTCAGGGGTCCGGAGGCACCCGGCACGTGCGCGAGCAGGAACGCCCGGTCGAAGGCCTGCGCCGACCGGTGGGCCGCCAGGTCGATGCGCCAGATCTCGTTGTCGCAGGCGAACCCGCAGGTGGCCGCGCTGACGTAGAGGTAGCGTCCGCGCTGCGCCGCGTCGTAGTTGAACGGCAGGGTCGCGAGCAGCTCGGGCGTCCCGGCCGCGCCGGTCGAGAGCCGGTAGACGTGCCCATTGCTGCTCTCGCCGAAGTACGCGGTGCGCTCTTCGGGGTCGGTGCAGAGGAAGCTCGGGAACACGGGCAGCGGCACCGATCCGAGCTCCGCGAGCAAGCTGCCATCACTCGCGTGACGCGTGAGCGCGAGGCCGTCGAAGGTCAGCGTGCCCCCGTCGCGCAGCGTGAGCGTCGCCGCCAGTGGCGTGGTGGGGGGCAGGAAGGCCGCGGACAGGGCATGGCCTTCGGCGGGCACATCCTGGGTGGCGAGCACCACCGGGTGGGCGGCGCAGAGGAACAGGGCGAGGAACCAGCGCATGGGAGACTCCGTGGAATCGATACCGCGTCGATTGCCGGGCCGAGACGGAGTCCGTCACCACGACGGCTCTCGTCCGGAGCCCGGCGCCAGGTCGCGGCGCGTCGGGTCTCCTGGCTGATCGCCGTGGGGCAGGGCCTCGAGCCTTCCCGGACGCTCGGGTCCAGTGGCCGGAGTCGCCTCCCGGTTCGCACCGGAGGCCGTGCCTGGCGAATCACAGTGGCGGGACCGTGCAGGATTCGCACCTGCTTCCCCGCTCGCGCTCGCTGCAACGAGTTGTCAGCGCGAGAGTGTGCGCTCGCTCGCCACGCGGGGCAAGGGCCGCGCTCAGCGCACGACCCGCGGTGGGGGCTGCGCCTCGGGGGAGTGCTCGAAGACCTGGTCGACCTCGCGCGCGCCGTCGGCCGCCATGACCACCGGGCGCTCGATGCCGAGCACGGAGTACAGGCGCTGCGAGTAGGTGCCCGCCACGTACTTGCCGAGCAGCCGCGGGGGCGCGAGATGGCAGACCAGCACGACGAGCACGACGTGCGCGCAGAGGCCCGTGAGGGCCCCGGCGGCGCCCCCGGCCAGGCGGTTGGCCAGATCCAGCTTCATGGCCTCGAGCATGCGCTGCCCCAGCAGGCCGAGCAGGGCGCAGGCGAGCAGCGCGGTGAGGAACAGCGTGCCCCAGGCGATCCCGTGGGCCATGCGCGGCTGGAGGTCGGGGAACAGCGCCTCCAGGCGCTGCGCCAGCGGCGCGCCGACCGCGCGTGCGATGAGCACCGAGACGGTGATCCCGACCAGCCGGATCGCCTGCCACCACAGCCCGCGGTAGAGCCCGAGCAGAAGCAGCAAGCCGATCAGGCCCAGCCCGACCAGGTCGAGCGGCGCGGGCCACTCGCGCGTGGCATCCATGCCCTAGAGCAGAACGATCGCGGGGTCGCGATCCAAGGGGTGGGAGCCGTTCTTGTCGGGCTCCGCCGGGGCCGGATACCCTCTGCCCCGGGGCCAGCGCCCGCCCATGACCCACCTGGACGAGATCGCCGCCGGCCTCGAGCGCTGCTATGCCCGCATCGAGGCCGATCCCGCCCTGCGCGCGGAGTTCGCGGGCAGCCGGGGGGACTTCTTCGCGCGCCCGGAGGCGGCCGCGTTGCCCGGAGCCGAGCTGCGCCTCCTGGAGTGGTTCCTGCTGGAGCGTCCCAGCGCGACCCTCGGCGCGGTGCCCCTGGTGGCCTTCGCCACGCCGGGAACGGAGCCCGAGCTCTCCGCCGAGCTTCGCGCCGCGCTGCTCGGCTCGCTCCCCGGCGCCTTCGAGGTGACCTCGGCGGGGGAAGCGGACGGTTCGTGGGTGCGCGACCTCTTCACCCAGGGCGAGCTGCCGCTGGTCGCAGCCGAGGGCGCCGCGCCCCTGGCGGCGGGGGACGTGCTGGTCGGGCGGCTGTTCCCGGTGGGTGATGGCACCTTCGTGCCCTCGTCCGCGGCCAGCGTGTACCGGAGCCCCGAGCTGCTGCGGGCCGTGCGCGCCGACCTGGCGGCCATGCGCCGGGCCCGCCGCGGCGTCCTGCGCATCCAGCAGCTCGAGCTGGAGCACCTGTTCCACGGCCTGGCCCCGGCGCTCGCCGCGAACCCGAGCGCCTCGGTCGAGCGCGTGGACCCGGGGCCGGCCCTGCGGGCCCTGGGGCTGGAGGAGCACACGGTGACCTCGATCCTGGCCAACCTCCGGGCCGGCGCTGGTGGCCAGGATGCCGTCACCGAGATCCTCAACCAGCTCGCCTTCGAGACGCCCGTCGATCTACGGAAGGCCCGTGAGATCCTCCTCGACGCCTGGCTCGCGGAACGGCCCGCCGCGGCTCCGCCCGAGCTCCGCGCGGACGCGCGCGCGGCGCTGGCGGCCTTCGACCGTGGCCGCGCCGAGGGCAAGGACCTCGAGCTCCTGTTCCGCGAGCTCGAGCGCGACCTCGGGCTCGAGGACGAACCCGAAGAGGAGGACGAGGCCGGTGTTCCGGACTTCCCGGGCGTCGTGGGCGCGATGGTCGAGGAGTTCCTCTGGGACGTCGAGCGCGAGCAGGGCGGCGCGCGCGCCCGCGGACTCGCTCCGCTGCGCAAGCTGGGCGAGTACGCCCAGGACATCGGCGTCTTCGAGGACCTTGGCCGCCTGCGGCTGCTCGATTTCTCCGCTCGCTGGCTGCTGGATGAGACCGGGCTCGCTGGGCCCGAGCTGGGTGCCGTGCTGGACGCGCTGGCGGAGTTCTGCGCCTGGGCCGAGGAACGACACGAGTTGCCGCTGGCGCGCGAGTTCGGAACGCCCCTCGCGGCCCTGCGACAGTCCGTGCCGCGCCTGGCCGCCGCGCGCGCAGGGCTTTCTCGCGCAGCGGGTGGCGAGCTGTTCGCGGTCGTCGCGCTCCGCGGGGAGCGGGTCGAGCTGCGGTCCCTGGAGGGCGCGCCCCTCGCGCTGCCGGTCCCCGCGGAGCTCCGAGCGCACCTGCGCGTGGGCGACTGGTTGCGCCTGGCCGGCGAGGGCAGGGGCATCGCTGCGGTCTACCCGGCCGAGATCCGCGAGGCCCTGGGGGCCTGATCGCGGCGTCCATGCGATGTCTGATAATGTATGTTATGGGAAGTTGCCAGAGCGTCCCGCAAAGACCGAGGTGCAGGCCACGCGGGCGCAGGCGCTAGGCTCTCCAGGTCCCCGACGGAGCCCCCCGCCCCTTGGCCACCAAGAAGAAGTTCTGTTTCCTCAACAAGGACCGCCCTTGCGACCTGACCTGCAAGGCGGCCTTCGAGGTCGACGACCCGGTGGACAACGTGGACTGCTACTTCATCTGGCTCTCGCACCACTTCGGCGAGGGGCTGTTCGAGGTGCGCCGGATCCTGGAGACCATGGGTGGACCGGGCGGCGCAGCCGGCGGTCCGGGGGCTCACCCCGGGCCGAGCAAGGGCCCCAAGGGTCTCTCGGACAACTGATCCTCCGGCGCTGCGAGTCGCTCCGCGAGGGCGAACCCGTCGAGACGGCCGAGGCGCCCGTCGCTCCAGCGGAGGACGAAGAGATCGGTGGTGCGCACGTCCAGGCGCGCCGCGGCGGAGAGCGCCAGCCCGAGCAGCTCGCACAGCACGACGCGGATCACCCAGCCGTGGGTCACGAGCGCGATCGTTCTGCCGGCATGACGCTCGGCCCACTGATCGAGGCGCGGGCGCACACGCGCCTGGAGGTCGCTCAGGGACTCGCCCCCCGGAGCGCGCGTCGACTCGGGCCGCTCGCACCAGGTGGTCCAGGCGCCCGGCCAGCGACGCTCGACCTCGGCCGGCAGGAGGCCGACCCACTCGCCCCGCTCGACCTCGCGGAGCCCGGGGTCGTCGAGGCGTGCCAGGCCGCGCGGGCGGCGCAGCTCCCCGGCCAGGACCTCGGTGCGCTCCAGGCCGGAGGAGACGACGGCCGCGAGGGCAACGTGCGCGAGCCGGCTCGCTGCCCGGCGGCTCTGCTCCGGACCCTCCGGCGCCAGGGGGACGTCGCGCGCTCCGTAGATGCGGCCCCCCCACTCGGGCGCCACCTCGGCGTGGCGGAAGAGGAAGATGCGGGTGCTCGAGCTCGACACCAGCCGTCGCCTATAGCGCGGGCGGCAACGTTCGCAAGCCCGCACCGGCCCGGCCTCGTTGCGAGCGCCGCCGGGGTGCGCTAGCTTCCCTGCCCTCGAACCCGACTCGCGGTGCCCGCCGTCGTTCCGGAAGGCGCTCGTCTCCCGCCCAGATCCCATGACAACGCGCCTCGGAAACGCCCTGGCCAGCTCGGTCGGCAAGAAGGTCGTGATGGGCTCGACCGGGCTCCTCCTGGTGCTGTTCCTGATCGAGCACCTGCACGGGAACCTCAAGCTGATCGAGGACCCGAGCGGCCAGGCCTTCGACGAGTACGTGGCCTTCCTGCAGGGCTTCGGGCCGCTGCTGATGGTGGCCGAGATCGGCCTGTTCCTCCTGTTCGCGGCGCACGTCTACCTCGCGCTGCGGCTGACGCTGGAGAACCTGCAGGCCCGCCGGCAGCGGTACGTCGTGCGCGCGACGCGCGGCGGAGCGAGCTTCGCCTCGAGCACGATGTTCGTCTCGGGCGCGCTGCTGCTGGGCTACCTGATCAAGCACCTCCTGGACTACCGCCTCGACGAGCGCTTCTTCGAGCAGCCGGCGGCCTTCGTGCGCTCCTCCTTCGCCAGTCCGCTCCAGGTCGGCGTCTACGTCGCCGCCGCGGCCGTGCTCGGGCTCCACCTGAGTCACGGGATCCGCAGCGCCCTCCAGTCCCTGGGCCTCAACCACCCCATGTGGAATCCCCTCCTGCGGCGCGCCGGCGTGGCTCTGGCCCTGTTGCTGGCCGCCGGCTTCGCCCTCATCCCGCTGCTCCTGGCGTTCACGAGCGAGGTCCCGCGGTGAGCGCGCTCGAGTCGAAGTGCCCGAGCGGTCCGATCGCCGAGCGCTGGGACCGGCACCGCTTCGAGCTGAAGCTGGTCAGCCCGGCCAACAAGCGCAAGTTCCACGTCCTGGTGGTGGGCACCGGGCTGGCCGGCGCTTCGGCCGCCGCCTCGCTGGCCGAGCTCGGCTACCGCGTGACGGTGCTGTGCATCCAGGACAGCCCGCGCCGCGCGCACTCCATCGCGGCCCAGGGCGGGATCAACGCAGCCAAGAACTACCCCAACGACGGCGACAGCATCCAGCGCCTGTTCTACGACACCGTCAAGGGCGGGGACTTCCGCGCGCGCGAGAGCAATGTCTATCGCCTGGCGCAGGTCTCGAACCACATCATCGACCAGTGCGTCGCCCTGGGCGTGCCCTTCGCGCGCGAGTACGGGGGGACCCTGGCCAACCGGTCCTTCGGCGGCGCGCAGGTGAGCCGCACGTTCTATGCGCGCGGGCAGACGGGGCAGCAGCTCCTCCTGGGCGCCTACAGCGCCCTCATGCGTCAGGTCGGGCTCGGGCGGGTCGAGCTCCGCGCGCGGCGCGAGATGCTCGACGTCGTCGTGATCGACGGGGTCGCGCGCGGGATCGTGTGCCGCAACCTCGCCACCGGTGCTTACGAGCGCTACGCGGGCGACGCCGTGCTGCTGTGCACGGGCGGCTACGGCAACGCCTTCTACCTCTCGACCAACGCGAAGGCCTGCAACGTCACGGCCGCCTGGCGCGCCCACAAGAAGGGGGCCTACTTCGCCAACCCCTGCTTCACGCAGATCCACCCGACCTGCATCCCGGTGTCGGGCGCCTACCAGTCGAAGCTCACGCTGATGAGCGAGAGCCTGCGCAACGACGGGCGCGTGTGGGTGCCGAAGCGCGCCAACGATGGGCGCCCCCCCACCGAGATCCCGGCCGAGGAACGCGACTACTTCCTCGAGCGGCGCTACCCGAGCTTCGGCAACCTGGTGCCGCGCGATGTCGCCTCGCGCGCCGCCAAGGAGCGCTGCGACGCCGGCTTCGGCGTGGGCGAGACGCGCCTCGCGGTGTACCTCGACTTCCGGGACGCGATCGAGCGCGACGGCGCCGACACGATCCGACAGAAGTACGGGAACCTCTTCCAGATGTACGCCAAGATCACCGGCGAGGATCCCTACCTGCTGCCCATGCGGATCTACCCCGCGGTGCACTACACGATGGGTGGACTGTGGGTGGACTACAACCTCGAGTCGAACCTGCCCGGGCTGTTCGTGCTGGGCGAGGCGAACTTCTCGGACCACGGCGCGAACCGGCTGGGAGCCAGCGCCCTCATGCAGGGCCTCGCGGACGGGTTCTTCATCGTCCCCTACACGATCGCCGGCCACCTCGCCGGACGGAAGCTCGCCCCCGTGAGCGCGGACGCGCCGGCCTTCGAGGAGGCGGAGCGCGCGGTGCGGGCGCGGACCGAGCAGCTCCTCGCGATCGGCGGCCGGCGCACGGCCGACAGCTTCCACCGCCGCCTGGGGCGCACCCTCTGGGATCACTGCGGGATGGCGCGCAACGCCAAGGGGCTCGCGCGGGCCAAGGAGGAGGTGCGCACCCTGCGCGCCGAGTTCTGGGAGGACCTGCGCCTCCCCGGCAGCGGCGCGGGCCTGAACCAGACCCTCGAACACGCCGGCCGCGTGGCGGACTTCCTCGAGTTCGCCGAGCTCATGATCGACGACGCCGCGCACCGCAGCGAGTCCTGCGGCGGTCACTTCCGCGAGGAGAGCCAGACGCCCGACGGCGAGGCCCAGCGCGACGACGCGCGCTTCGGCTACGTCGCGGCCTGGGAGCACCCGCCGCAGGACGGCGATGCGATCCTGCACAAGGAGCCGCTGACCTTCGAACACGTCAAGCCCAGCCAGAGGAGCTACCAGTGAGCCACGACCCGCACGCTCATGCTCCGGAACGCATGCGCATCACCCTGAAGATCTGGCGTCAGGCGGGCCCCGAGCAGCCGGGAAGCATGGAGACCTACCGGCTGGACGACGTCAGCCCCCACATGTCGTTCCTCGAGATGCTCGACGTCCTGAACGAGCGACTCCTGGCGCAGGGGGCGGATCCGGTCGCCTTCGAGCACGACTGCCGGGAAGGGATCTGCGGAGCCTGCTCGCTGGTGATCGACGGGCAGGCGCACGGTCCGCAGGCCCTGACGACGGCCTGCCAGATCCACATGCGCCATTACGCGGACGGCGACACGATCCACGTCGAGCCCTGGCGCGCCAACGCCTTCCCGATCGTCAAGGACCTGGTCGTTGACCGCAGCGCCTTCGATCGCATCATCGCGGCGGGCGGCTTCATCTCGACCCCCACCGGGGCGGCTCCGGACGGCAACGCGCTGCCGATCCCGAAGCCCGTGGCGGACCGCGCCATGGACGCTGCCGCCTGCATCGGCTGCGGTGCCTGCGTGGCGGCCTGCCCGAACGCCTCCGCGATGCTCTTCGTCGGCGCGAAGATCGCGCACCTCGGGCTGCTGCCCCAGGGCGAGGGCGAGCGCGAGCGGCGCGCCCTGGCGATGGTGCGCGCCATGGATGCCGAGGGCTTCGGGAACTGCACCAACCACTTCGAGTGCATGGCCGCTTGCCCGAAGGGCATCTCGGTCGAGACCATCGCCCGCATGAACCGCGAGTTCCTGCGTGCCGCGACCCGGGAGCGGCCGGCCACCGTGGAGCTGGGCGGGGCCTGATCGCTGGGCCTCCCTGGGCCTTGCGGGGGGTCCGCTCTGGCCGCGCGGCTCGCGCTACCGCACAGGAACGGGATCTTCCCCCGACGGGCACCCCCCGGATCGGACCCGCCGGGAGGGTTGGGTATTTGGCCTTCGTCAGCCCTCCTGACTTCTTGTTCCGAAAGCTATGCTTCGCGTTCGCCGGAGCCGGGCACACCTGTTGCCAAGCGGTAGTCGGGTCGTTGTCCATACCCGCACGAACAAGCGTCCTCATTCCAGCCAGCCAACCATGAAGAAGCTCTTCCTTGCTGCTGCCCTCCTCGGTGGCGGCCTCGTTGCCCTGCAGGGTTCCAGCCATGCCCACGGGGGCCAGTACCGCGGCCCGGGCGACACTGTTCCCCCGGGCGGCGGCGGAGGTGGTGGCGGCGGTGGCGCCGGCCCGGCCACCGGTCCCGCGGGTCCGACCTCGCCCGGCGGGGCGGGTCCCTCGACGCCTGGCGCAGGCGCTCCCGGCGCCCCCGGCGCTGGCGGCGGAAAGCCGGTCACGGGCGGCGGCGGTGACTCGGGTCCGGACCTGACCCAGTGGACGTTCTGGTGGGAGTTCAACAAGGAGCCCTACCTGAACCTGAAGTCGAAGGTCCAGTCGGGGGCCACCGAGACGGGCACGGACGGCTTCTTCCTCGGCCACGGCGCCAAGGCGCAGACCAAGGACAACCTCAAGCCCACGCAGGAGCAGGTGCGCCAGAAGATCGTCCCGGCGCTGCTGCAGGCGCTCGAGAAGGAGACCAACAACGATATCGTCACGGGCTGCCTGATCGCGCTCGCCAAGATCGGCGACGCTCCCAGCGAGACGGGCGAGTCCCAGTTCGAGCAGGTGATCCGCAAGTTCCTCTCGGACAAGAACCAGGAGATCAGCGAGACGGCCGCGGTCGCGCTCGGGATCCTCGCGAACCCGAAGTCGATCCCCACCCTGACCCTGCTGCTGACCGACCACCCCGATGGCCGCAAGCTCGTCGGGGCCCAAGAGGTCAACTACCGCACGCGCGCTTTCGCCGCCTACGGGCTCGGTCTGATCGGCAAGCTCGCCAGCAACGAGGCGGACCGCCAGAAGATCGTCGAGGTCCTGCGCAAGGCGATCGAGACCGACAACACGCGCTCGCGCGACCTGCGCGTCAGCTGCGTGATCTCGCTCGGCCTCGTACCGCTCGAGACGATCGAGGCCGCCGCTGAGCCCGAGAAGAAGGGCGGTCTGGTGCCGCCCGAGACCTCGCGCATCGCCCAGCTCGACTACCTGCTGGCATTCCTGCAGAACGACGACAACAACTACCTCGTGCGCGCCCACTGCCCGACGGCCCTGGCGCGCCTCCTGGTCGGGCTCCCGCCCGAGCAGCACAAGATCTACCGCGAGCGCATCGCTTCCGACCTCCTCGAGCGCATCGACTCCAAGAAGAAGGAGCAGGCCGAGGTGGTTCAGAGCGCCGTCCTCGCCCTGGGTCTGATCGGCACCAACGACAAGGCCGACGCGCTCGACAAGAGGATCGTCGAGGCGCTTGTGGCCGTGCCCAAGGACGTCTCCGACCAGCAGGCCCGCAACTTCTCGCTGATCGCGCTGGCCAAGATCGCCGGCACGACCGCGACCGGGGCCAAGGATCCCGAGGGCGGCACCGGGGACATCACCAAGGCCCTGCTCTCCCAGCTGGCCGACGGCAAGAGCAGCACCAAGCCCTGGGCCGGCCTCGCCTGCGGCGTCATGGCTGACAAGCTGGTCAAGGCTGGCAACAGCTCCTCGCAGATCCCCACTCTCCAGGGCGCCGTCCGCGCCGCCTTCAAGGACGAGAAGGATCCCTCGCGCGTCGGCGCCTTCGCGATCTCCTCGGGGATCATGAATGACGTCGAGAACAAGGCCGAGATGATGAAGCGCCTCGACAGCGAGCGCGAGGAGGCCGCGCGCGGCTACGTGGCCGTGGGCCTCGGTCTGATGAACGCGCGCGAGGCCGTCGAGAAGATCAACAAGATCGTCGACGAGTCGAAGTACCGGCCCGACCTCCTGAAGCAGGCGGCGATCGCGCTCGGCCTGCTCGGCGACAAGGACCTGGTTCCGAAGCTGATCGACCTGCTCCAGGAGTCCAAGGGTCTGGCCACGCAGGCCTCCCTCTCCTCGGCCCTGGGATTCATCGGTGACCAGCGCTCGATCGACCCGCTCGTCACGATGCTCCAGAACGACACGCTGACCGAGCGCGCGCGCGGTTTCGCCGCCGTGGCGCTGGGCATCGTGGCGGACAAGGAGCTCCTGCCCTGGAACTCGAAGATCGGCCTGGACCTCAACTACCGGGCGGCGACCGAGACCCTGACGAACCAGGCCTCGGGGACCGGCATCCTCGACATCCTCTAGACCTCCTTCCTGGGGGCCACCTCAGGCCGCCCGGCGTGCCACCGGCCCGCCGGGCGGCTTCGTTTCCGGGCTGGACGGACCACCGAAGGAGCACGTCGTCCTGTGCGAAAAGACCCCTCGCGCCGGCGTGCGGGATCGCACGCCCCCCTCCCTCCTCCGTGCCGCCAGCCCCTTGCGGTGTCCGCTTCGGTATGCTCGTTGCTAACTCGGATTGCCGACTTCTCCGACGACCTGGTCGGACTTTGGAGGCTCAGCCCCCCAGTCCGTCACGCGCGCCGGCCGAAGCCAGCACCGTCAAGTGACCCATGGAGCCTCGATCATGAAAACCCCCAGCCGCTGGATCACCGCGCCGGCCCTCGCTTGCCTGATCGGCCTCGCCTCGCCGTCCTTCGCCCAGCGTGGAGGTGAAGGTCCGGGGCCTCCGCCCCCCCCGCCCTCATCCGGCGGCGGTTCGGGGCACAACGGGCCGGGCGACACCGTTCCTGGGGGTGGAGCAGGAGGTGGCGGCGGAGGGGGCAAGCCGCCCTCCGGGCCGCCCACGCCCAGCGCTCCCCCGCCCGCGGACAGCGCCCCGGGCCTGGTCGGGAGCCCCCTCGTCCCCCGCACGCCGCCCCCGGGCTTCGAAGGCACCCCGGGATCGCCCGGCGAGGCGCCTCCGCCGAAACCCACGACCCCGCCCCGCACGGACACGCTCAACTCCTGGCAGACCTGGTGGCACTACAACCGCTGGGCACACCTCGAGGTGAAGAGCGCCCTGGCGGACACCGGCACGGGAGGGTTCTTCCTGGGCCACGGCGAGAAAGCCCAGACCGCTCCTCTGCTGCGGGTCACCGAGAACCAGATCCGCGACGTCGTGCAGCCCGCGCTGGTCGCCGCCCTGGCACGGGGTGGGCACACGGACTTCGAGATCTACACGCTCCACGCCCTGGCGAAGATCCGCGGCGTGCCGCTGCCGGAGGGGACCACGGGCTTCGACGTCGTCGTCCGCCCCTACATGCAGAGCGCCAACCAGTACGTGGCGGAGAAGGCCGTCCTCGCTCTGGGCATCCGCGGCGACGACGCCTTCCTGCCTTGGCTGGCGGCGATCCTGGCCGACTCCTCGGAGGGGCGTGACCTGGTCGGCCGCTCGCTCGTTGGCGATCGGCTGCGCGCCTTCGCCGCCTACGGACTCGGGTTGCTCGGCGAGCGCACGCGCGACAACGCGGTACGCGTCGGCGTCTACGACGCGCTGATGGCCGCACTGCCGGCCGAGCGCGACGAGGTCCAGGCCGCCTGCCTGCTGGCCCTCGGCATGGTGGCGATGCCGAACGGCGACGAGTACGTGGAGGGTGGCGAGCTCTTCCGCGGCAAGACCCTGGTGGACCAGGTGCTCACGGTGCTCGCGTTCTTCGAGGACACGGCCCAGTCCTTCCGGGCCCGCTCGCAGGCGCCCAACGCGCTCGCGCGCCTGGTCGACGGAGCCTCCGAGCTGCTGCGCGGCCAGGTCGCCTACGCGATGCTCGTCGCCTCCGGGCCGCACACGCAAGAGCCGCGCGAGGTCCAGAACGCCGCCGTGATCGCGCTCGGCAATATCGGCCGCTCGGGGCCGGAGCCGATCGACCAGGAGATCCGCGGCCACCTGGAGCGGATCGCCTACAAGTCGAGCGCCGATCGCTCCACGCGCTACCTCGCGATGGTCTCCCTGGCCGAGGTGGCCACGCGTCGTGGACTCGGGGAGGAGCCCTTCGCGGGCCTCGAGTCCGCCCGCCGGCTGTTCCAGCGCAACCTGCGCAGTCGTGGCGAGACGCAGGCCTGGACGGGCCTCGCCCTCGGCATCCTGGAGCAGGACGCCGGCTCGCGCGGCGAGGTCGCCTCGCCGGACTCCGGGAAGGCCCTGCGCGCCGCGCTCGAGAAGACGCGTTCCTTCGAGGTCGCCGGCGCTCTGGCGATCGCGCTGGGCATGGTGCGGGATCCCGAGGCCGGTGAGCTGCTCCTCGAGCGCCTCGCCGACTCGGGCGACACCTACATGCGTGCCTATGCGGCCCTGGCCCTGGGGATGATCGGGGTACCCGCCGCCGTCGAGCCGATCCGCCAGATCCTGGCCACCGCGACGAGCCAGCCGTTCCTGCTCGAGAACGCATCGATCGGGCTTGCGCTGCTCGGGGACCAGGAGACGGGCAAGCGGCTCTTCGAGGTGCTCGAGCGCAGTGCGAACCCGAAGCTGCAGTCCTCGGTGGCCTCGGCGCTGGGGTGGATCCGCGATCCGCGGCCGCTCGGCGACCTGTGCACGATGATGTCCGACTCGCGGCGCAACGACACGGCGCGCGCCTGGACGGCCGTCGCCATCGGGCGCATCTGCGACCGGGACCGCTGGCCCTGGGTCGGGCGGATGTCGGTCGACGTGCAGTACGACGTGGCCCTGCCCACGCTCCTCGAGCCGATCTACGAGACCGGGCTGCTGGATCTGCCCTGACGCAAACCGTCTGCCCAGCGCCAGGCCAGCAGGCCCGAGCTGAGCAGCACGAAGACCGCGATCGAGCAGGCCCTGGCGCGCGCGACGGCGCGCGCCAGGGCCTGCTCCTTCGCGAGCAGCTCGCCTGCCTCCGCGAGCCGGCGCCGCGCGCTGGCTTCCCAGCTCGCCGCATCGGGCAGGGTGGCGGCGGCCTGGACCGCCTCCAGGAGCCGCCCCGCCGCGTCCCGCGCCCGCGTGCCATCCCCGAGCCAGACCGCCGCCGTGGCCTCGTGGAACAGCAGGGTCGGGTCGTCCGGATCGGCGCGAAGCCCGCGGCGGGCCTCCTCGTAGGCCGCCTCGGGCGCACCGGCGCGGAGCAGCAGCGCGGCTCGTGCGCCGGACCGCTCGGCCTCGCTCGGCGCCTGCTCGGCGGCCTTCCAGGCCAGCAGGAAATCGTCCTGCGCCTGCGTGCTCCCCGGCGCACCGGCGAGCAGCAGCAGGAGCGCGATCACGTGCCCGGCTCCCCCGCCCGCCTGGCGCGGGCCTCCACCAGGGACTGCCGCTGGAGCCGTTCGATCGGGCAGCGATCGTCCGTGAGCACCCTCCCGGGGGCCTCGGGCGTGACGAGTCGAGCGAAGCCGGGCAGCGCGCGCGCGGCCAGCGTCAGGGGGGCCGCGCTCCGGCCCGGCTCCAAGGCGCCCTGGGCCCAGGGCACGGGCTCGTCCCGGCGCGCGAGCAGCATGTAGTTCCGCGACATCGGCACGCGCACGAGCAGCACGGGCGCCTCGAAGGCCGCCGCGCAGGTCGCCGCCACCGCGGAGACCACCGGGTCCTGGAGCCCGAAGCCCCCCAGGTTGGCCGTCAGCCAGCCCCCGGGGCGCAGCCGCGCGCGGACCTCCCCGAAGAACTCGCGCGTGCACAGGTGCGCCGGGATCTCGAACTGGTTCGCGTAGCAGTCGACGATCACCTGGTCGAAGGTGCGCTCGGCCCCGCGCAGGGCGACGCGTGCGTCCAGGCCAGCGAGGACCTGGCTGCGCTCGCTCCCGTCCTCGAGCGCGAAGTACTCCTTGCCGACCTCGACGACGACGGGATCGAGCTCGATGCCGACGAAGCGGGCCGAAGGCCAGCGCTCGCGTTCGAAGACGCGCAGGGCCGTGCCGGCACCGAGCCCGAGCACGAGCACGTCCCAGCGCTCCCCCGGCGGAGTCCAGCAGGCGGGCAGCAGGAAGTCGTTGTAGTAGAAGCCCTCGGGCAGCAGGCCCTCCTCGGGTTGCCAGACGGACTGGAAGGAATCGAGGCCCTCGTTGACCTGCAGGAAGCGCATGGGCCTTGCGCCGCCGACCGTCTCGACCACGCGCACCGTCTGGTAGGGCGACTCGTGGCGCACGAGCTCGCGCGTGCCTTCCATGAGCCGAGCCGGCGCAACCGGGGTGAGCGTGGCACCGGCTCCCAGGACGAGCAGGAGCAGCGCGGCGGACGGACGGAACGGCTGCCCGCGCCCCCTGGAGATCGCGTGGGCCAGGAACCCGCAGGCCAGGAGCAGCGCGCCCGCGAGCCAGAAGGTCCGGCGCACCCCGAGACCGGGCACCAGCAGGTGGCTCGTCCCGAAGACGCCGATCAGGCTGCCGCCGGTCGAGGCGAAGAGCACGGCTCCACCGGCGCGTCCGGCCGAGAGCCGGCGCGCGCGCGCGAGGGACTCGACGACCAGCGGGCACACCGTCCCCAGAAGAGCCGCCGGTGGCAGGAAAGCCATGCTCGTCACGGCCAGGCTGGCCCAGCTGACGAGCTCGGCGAGCTCCTGCAGGGCCAGTCCCTCGGGTACGAGCGCGCGCGCCGTCGCGGGTGCCAGCCAGGGGAGCCACAGCACCCAGGCTCCTGCGCAGAGCAGGGTCCGTGCGAGGATGCGCGCGGGGTTCGCCCGCTCCGCCAGGCGGCCGCCGAGCATGTAGCCGACGGCCAGGGCCAGCAGGATGACCGCGATGACGTTGCTCCAGACCGTGTGGCTGGTCCCGAACCACGGCGCGAGCAGGCGCACCGCGGCCAGCTCGACGATCATCGTCCCGGCCCCCGCCGTGGCCGCGATCGTCAGCAGGGCCGCGGAGAGCGACCGGTTCGCGCCCGCGTCCAGGGCGGTCCGCCTACACGTCCGGGGTCACGAACGCGGTGAACACGCGGCCCCAGTCCCCGACGCGGAACTGGTTCTGGAGCATGTCGACCGGGTTGCGCTCGACCTTGCGCTCGTGGGCAGCGCCGTTGATCACGAACTTGACGGGCTTCTCGAGGTCGACGAGCTCGTCGTTCAGGAACACGACCAGGCTGGAGATCTTCTGGGCGTCGATCGTGATCGTGTTGCTGGCCTTGTCCGCGCGCGCCTCGACGCGCGGCTTCTCGGCCACCCCGAAGCCCACCAGGGAGAGCCACGGGGTGCTGCCGGCCCGATCGTCCTTGGGCACGTAGGTGATGTGCTCGGGGTAGGCGTCGCGCTGCGTCGCACCGATCCATGCCCAGGCCTGCGCGGCTCCCCCTTCGGGCTCGAGCTTGGCATTCGAGTAGCCGAGCTCGGTCAGCTTGCCCTCGATCGCCTTGGCGCCGTCCCCGCCCTTCAGGAACAGGCTGGGAAGGGTGCGGAAGTTCTCGAAGTTGGCCAGGTCGGTGGCCGCCACGTCCCCGATCCCGATCACGCCGGCGAAGAGGTAGGGCAGGCACGCGGCCGTGATCTCGACCGCGGCGAAGCCCTTGCCGGAGCCGGCCAGGAAGCGGCGGTTGTGATCGACCGGAAACTGGTCCTGGATGATCTTCAGGGCCGGCATGAGCAGGAAGGTCCCGCCGGGGGTCGTGGGCGAGCCGAACATCCCCCAGGACTGCGAGTCCTTGCCGAGGTCGACCGCCATCAGGATCGCGCCCTCGCGCAGGGTCGGATCGTTCCAGTGCGCCTCGAGGTGCGCGGCCGGAGCCTCGCCCGCGTCGCAGGCGATCAGGATCAGCGGCAGGGCCGTCTTCGGGGCCTTCTTCGGCACGCAGTACGCGAAGGTCACGCCCTCGAGCTGGTGCGACGAGACCTCGCCGCGCTTCTTGAGCGTCTCCTTCAGTCGATCGTCCGTCGCCAGGCGGAAGACCTGCTCCCAGTCCGCGACCGAGGCCAGCAGACTCGCGCCCTTCAGGCGCTTCTCGATCGACGCGATCTGGTCGATCACCTTCTGGCCGGCCTCGAAGATGCCCTTCTCCTCGCTCTGGGCCGTGAAGTAGCTGCCGACCAGCTTGCCGAGCGCCTTGTGATCGCTCTCCTTCAGCCGGGTCTCGCCCGGTCCGAGCAGCAAGGCGACGAGGAGGGTGGGGGCGAGCGTGCTGGATGCGATGGGGAAGGGCATGGTCATTCGTTCGCAGGAGCCGGAGAGCGTGTGCGGGCGGGCGCGTAGGCCGCGGGGAGCAGGGTCATCCCCCACCCACGCCAGGCCCAGTCGGGCGGCGGCGAGTCGAGTATAAGGGCCCGGAAACCCGCACGCGCAGCCGCTAGGCGGTTGGCTGCGAGCTCCAGCCGCGAGAGCAGCAGGGCGGCGCCCTGCGAGCCCTCCGCGAGGGCCCTCCCAAGGTAGTCGCGGGCCAGGGCCTCGTCACCGAATCCCAGGGCGTTGATCCCACGCGCCTCCCACAGGCTCGCGTCGCGACGGCCGGCCTCGCTCTCGCGGCGCAGGGCCTCGGCCAGCACGCGATCGGCGGCCTGGCCGTTGCCGAGGGCCCGCAGGGTCAGGGCCAGGTCGTGGGCCGTGGCGGCGTCCTGGAAGCGCTCGTGGAGCGCGATCTGGATGGGCAGCGCCCCGTCCTCGAGGCGCAGCGTGCGCACCTCGTCCAGGGCGGCGTTCCAGGCCAGGAGGACCTGCCAGCGGCGCAGCGCGTCGGGCGCCTGCAACGCTTCCCGAACCAGCCGTGCGCGCTCGGCGCCCGCCGGCACGAGCTCGGCCAGGATCCAGCAGGCGAGCCCCGCGAAGGGCGTCGGGCGCTGCGCGGCGAGGCGCTGGACGAGCGCGCTCGCCTCGCGGCCGTCCTGTGCCTCGAGCGCAGCGCGCAGGAGGTCGGCGTGCGGGCCATCCTCGGCGGCGACCAGGGCCTGCTCGAGCCGCGCGCGGGCCGCGGCGGCTTCCAGCGCCGGGGGAGCACCGTGGCGCAGGGTCTCGAGGTCCGCCCACACCGGCGCCCAGGCATCCGACTGGCCCACGAGGCCGGCGACGGCCGCGAGAGCCAGCGCGAGCACGCTCATGGGCGGCCCCAGCGCACCTCGCCCTGGCCTGCGATCGTGCGGCCGATGCGGTGCACGCGCTCGCCGAGGCGCTCGAGCTCGGCGGTGACGCCGGCGGCCTCGGACTCCTCGACGATCAGCACCATGCCGATCCCCATGTTGAGGGCGCGGTAGGCCTCGTCGGGATCCAGGTCGCCGCCGCGCACGAGGAGCTGGAACAGCCCGGGGGGCGTCCAGGAGTCGCGGTCGATGAGCGCGTCGCAGCTCCCCAGCACCCGGTTGACGTTGCCCGGCAGGCCGCCGCCGGTGATGTGCGCCATGGCCGCCAGGCGGCGCGCCTCGATCAGAGGCCAGAGCGGCTCCAGGTACGGCCGGTGGATCGCCAGCAGCGCCTCCTGCACCGTGCGACCGCCGAGCTCCGCCGGGCGCGCGCCCAGCTCGAGGCCGAGCTGGTCGAACAGGATGCGGCGCGCCAGGGAGTAACCGTTCGTGTGCAGCCCGCTCGAGGTCAGGCCGAGCAGCACCTGGCCCGGCCGCACGCGCGAGCCGTCGAGCAGGTGCTCGCGCTTGACCGCCCCCACCAGGAACCCGGCCAGCTCGAAGTCGCCTTCCTTGTAGACGCCCGGCATCTCGGCCGTCTCGCCGCCGATCAGGGCCAGGCCGCTGGCGCGGCAGGCCTCGGCGCAGCCGGTGATCAGGGCGCCGACCACGTCGGGCTGGAGCTTGCCCATGGCCACGTAGTCGAGGAAGAACAGCGGCCGCGCGCCCTGCACCAGCGCGTCGTTGATGCAGTGGTTGACCAGGTCCCAGCCGACCGTGTCGTACACGCGCGCGCGCCGGGCCACCTCGAGCTTGGTGCCGACGCCGTCGGCCGTGGCCACCAGGATCGCGTCGCCGAAGCCCACGCGAGCCGGGTCGAAGAGGCCGCCGAAGAGGCCGATGTCCCCCAGCACGCCCGGGGTGAAGCTCTTGCGGATCGCGCCCTTGGCGCGCTCCAGCAGCGATTCCTTGGCGTCGATGTCGACGCCCGCGTCCTTGTAGCTGATCTTGGCGCTCACGAAGGTTCAGGGTCAGGGTTTGGGCTCGTCTCCGGAGCGTTCGACGAGGCGTCGGATCTGGTTCCAGGGCGAATCAGGATAGCCATCCGCGCGCCGCAGCCGCCCCAGGATCCGGGGGTAGTTCTGGAAGCCGATCTCGGCCGGCAGGCCATCGAGCGAGAACCACCCGGCCTCGCTCTCCTCCTCGCCCGGGCGCAGGATCCCGCCGACGGCGCGGCACAGGTACACGGCCACGTTGGCCGGCTTGCGCGGATCGTCGCACACGAAGATCAGGTCGAGCAGGCCCTGCACCTCGATCTCGACCCCCGCCTCCTCCAGCACCTCGCGCGCCACGGTCGCGGTCGGGTCCTCGTCGATCTCCTGGTAGCCGGCCGGCAGCGCCCAGTAGCCGCGGAAGGGCTCGATCGCGCGGCGCACGAGCAGCACCTCGCCACGCGGGTTGAACACGACGCCCGCTGCGGCGCTGGCGGGGTTCAGGTAGAGCACGAAGTCGCAGGCCTCGCAGCGCAGGCGCGCGCGCCCGCCCACGGCGCGCGGATGCAAGCGCGCGCTGCACTGCGGGCAGTGTTTCGCCTGGTCTTGCCACACTTTGGGAGACGCTCCGGCCCCTGGGTCGCGGCGGGCACACCCGGCGGTTTTCTCGGCCCAGGCCCTGACCTAAGCTAGAGGACGCCGCCCCGCAGGGCAATCGCAGCGAACCGTGCCGAACTCCCGCGCCGCACCGCAGTCCGTCCCATGAAGACCCTGCTGCTCCTCGGGAGCACCGGCTCGATCGGCCAGCAGACCCTGGACCTGGTCCGCTGCACGCCGGGCGCCTTCCGCATCGCCGGGCTCTCGGCGGCGAGCTCGTGGGAGGCGCTCCTCGCCCAGGCGCGCGAGTTCGGGCCCGCGCTCGTGGCGCTCGAGGACGAGCGGGCGGCCGAGCGCCTGCGGCCGCAGCTCCCACCCGGCACCGGCCTGCGCAGCGGAGCGGGCGCGGCCGAGAGCCTGGCGGCCGAGCTCGACTACGACCTCGTCGTCCACGGCATGACCGGCGCCGCCGGCGTCGGCCCGAGCCGGCGCGTGCTCGAGCGCGGGCGCACGCTGGCACTGGCCAACAAGGAGTCGCTCGTGGTCGCCGGGGCCGTGCTGATGGAGCTGGCGCGCGCGCACGGGGCCACGCTGCTCCCGATCGACTCCGAGCACTCGGCCATCTTCCAGTGCCTGCGCGGCGAGCGCGTCGAGGACGTGCGCCGCATCCTGCTGACCGCCTCCGGCGGGGCCTTCCGCGACCTCCCACTGGCAGAGCTCGAGCGCGTCACGCCCGCCCAGGCCATGCGACATCCGAACTGGGACATGGGCCCGCGCATCACGATCGGCTCGGCCACGCTGATGAACAAGGCACTCGAGGTGATCGAGACCCACCACCTGTTCGGGCTCGAGGCCGAGCGCATCGAGGTCGTGCTGCACCGCCAGTCGGTCGTGCACTCGCTGGTCGAGCTGGTCGACGGCTCGGTCCTGGCCCAGATGGGCCCCCCTGACATGCGCGGGGCGATCCACTTCGCGCTGCACTGGCCGGCGCGCCGGCCCGCGGACCTCTGCGGCTTCGACCTGCGCTGGTTCCGCGAGCTGTCCTTCGAGGCCGTCGACCCGCGGCGCTTCCCGAGCCTGGAGCTCGGCTACCGCTGCGTGCGCGAGGGCGGCGACGCCGGTGCGGCCCTCAACGCCGCCGACGAGGAGGCCGTCGAGGCCTTCCGGCGCGGCCGGATCGGGTTTCAGGACATCGCCCGGATCAACCGATCGGTGGTCGAGCGCCGCCCGCGCCTCTCCGGCTCGATCGACGCGTTGCTGGCCTCCGACCGGCGCGCGCGCGAGCTGGCGCGGGCCGAGATCGAGCGCTGCGCGCCCGTCCCCACCCAGCCGACCTGAACGATGGACCTCCTCGAAATCGCCCGAGCCCTGCAGGTGGTCTTCGGGATCGGCCTCGTGATCTTCGTGCACGAGCTCGGCCACTACCTGGCGGCGCGCCTGTGCGGCGTGCGCGTCCTGACCTTCAGCCTTGGATTCGGCCCCCGCCTCCTGGCCTGGACCGTCGGCCCGACGACCTACCAGGTCGCGGCCATCCCCCTGGGCGGCTTCTGCCGCATGGCCGGCGAGGAGCGCCGCCTCGAGGGCCGGCCCTCGGCGCCCGACGAGCTCTTCGCCAAGGGCGTGGGCGCGCGCTTCTTCATCTACTCGGGCGGCGTGCTGATGAACGTGCTCTTCGGGCTGGCCGTGTTCCCGGTCCTGTTCCAGATCGGCGTGCCCTTCACGCGCCCGACGATCGGCGAGACCGCCCCCGGCGGTCCAGCCTGGCACGCACGGCTGCCCGAGGGCCACGAGGTCGTGCGCGTCAACGGTGGGCGCGTGTTCGAGTTCGAGCACCTCTTCACCGCCATCGCGCTGGGCGATCCGGAGCGCGTCACCCTGAGCCTGCGCGACCCGCGAACGGGAGCCGAGTCGGACCACGTGGTCGTGCCGCACAAGGACGAGCGCGAGGGCCTGAACATGATCGGGGTCGCGCCCGGGCCGGAGCGCGACGCCCAGGGCCGGATCGAGCTCGACGTCACGCCGGACGGTCCGGCCTGGCGCGCGGGCCTGCGTCCGGGCGACTGGCTGGTGCGCGTGGAGAACGGCGCGCCGGGCCTGGACGAGCGCACCCAGCTCGAGCTGCTCGACCGCGCCGGCGAGCCCTGGCAGCTCCTCGTCGCCGGCCCCGAGGGCGAGCGCGCGCTCGCGATCGCGCCCGAGCTGACCGCGCGCAAGGACGCGGCCCGCGTGGGCGTGGCGGGCCGCCTGAACCGCGTCGGCGACCTGCGTTCCTCGCCCCGGCTCGCGAGCCTCGGGCTGCGCGTCGGGGACGAGCTGGAGAGCGTCCAGGGCCTCCCGATCCTGGCCCTCGGCGACCTGCAGCGCGCGCTGCTCACCCGCCCGGGACCGCTGGAGCTGGAGATCCGCCGGGACGGAGCCCCGCAGACCCTGGCCGGGCCGGAGCTCGCGCCGGCCGAGGCCCGGGCCCTGGCCGAGGACATCGCCCTGACCGCCGACGAGCGCTCGACCGTGGTCGTGGTCCAGCCGGGCAGCGCGGCCGAGCGTGCCGGCCTGCGCACGCTCGACCAGGTGCTCCAGATCGACGGCACCGACGTGACGAGCTGGGACGACCTGCGCCAGCTGGTCGAGCGCGCCGGGAGCCAGGAGCGCGCGGCCCTCTTCCGCGTGCTCCGTCCCGGCGAGAGCGCGCACCTCGAGCTCGCCGTCACCCCCGAGCGCCGCCCGGTGGCGACCTACGGCCTGCGCATGAAGCAGGCCCAGTACGTGTACCGCTCCGAGAGCCTGGGCGCGGCCCTGGTCTTCGGTGCACAGTACTCCTGGCGCTTCCTGGAGGAGTCCTGGCTGGCCCTCAAGCGCATGCTGACGCGCGACGTGTCGCCCAAGAACGTGGGCGGCATCATCACGATCGGCGCCCTCACCTACAGCATGACCGAGGCCGGCTGGATCAAGTTCTTCTTCTTCCTGTGCCTGGTCAGCATCAACCTGGCCTTCCTGAACGTGCTGCCGATCCCGGTCCTGGACGGCGGGCACCTCATGTTCCTGATCATCGAGAAGCTCAAGGGCTCACCGGTCTCGGAGCGCGTGCTCGGCACGAGCCAGGCCGTCGGCGTGGTGCTGCTGCTCTCGCTGATGGTCTACGTGACCTACAACGACCTGATGCGCTGGTTCTTTCCCCAGGGTCCGTGAGCGCCCCGCCGCGCGAGCCCGCCGGCGCGCTGCTCGCCTGGGGGCGCCTGCTGCGCCTCTCGCTCACGCCCTCGGCCCTGGCGGACATCGCCGCGGGCGTCGTGCTCGGCGCGGGCGCCTGGCCCGGCGGCGCACGGCCCTTCCTGCTGATGGCCGCGTCGGCCTGCGTCTACCACGGCGGCATGGCCCTGAACGACTGGGCGGACCGCGCGGAGGACGCGCGCGGCGGACGGCCGCGGCCGATCCCGAGCGGGGCCATCCGGCCACCCGCCGCCCTCGTGCTCGCACTGGCCCTGCTCCTGGCCGGCCCGCTCGTCGCCTGGGCCGTCGCGCCGCGCTGCGGGCTGGTGCTCGGGCTCGTGGCGGCCTGCGCGGCGCTCTACGACCTCGCCGGGCGCGGGCCCCTGCGCGGCCCGCTGCTCCTGGCCGCCTGCCGCGCCGGCAACCTGGGTGCTGGCCTCGCGCTGGCCAGCACGCTCGTGCCGTTCCGGGTGCTCCTCTTGCTCGCGCCGCTCGCTTACGGCCTCTACGTCTTCCTCGTCTCGCGCCTGGCACGCCTCGAGGATGCGGACCCGGCCGCCGGTGCGCTGCGCCCGGCGCCCTCCCTGCTGGCGATGATCCTGGCGCTGCTCGCGCTGGGCGGCGTCGCGGCGTTCCTGGCCGCGCACCTGTCCGGAGCCGAAGCCGCCGGGGTCCCGACGTGGACCCTCGGCCTGCTGCCCATCACCCTCGCCCTCGCGGGTGCCCGTGGCCTCGGGCGCAGCCTCGCGTCGCTCGGGTTCGCCCCCTGGCAAGCCGCGGACGTGCAGCGCGTCGCGGGCATGGGGCTGCGCCGGCTGCTGGTTGCCAGCGCCGCCCTGGCGCTCGGAGCGGGAACCCCCGCCGGGGTCGTCGTCGCGGCCCTGATCCTGTGCGGCTATCCGCTGAGCTTCGCGCTCCGGCGCGTCTTCCCGCCCACCTGACGCCGGGCGACTCAGCTCACCTGCCGCGCGAGCCACGCCCGCGCGCCCGCGGCATCGCGGAACTCGCCCTCGAGCTGGGCCTCCTCGGCCGCGCGCAGGAGCTCGCCCCAGCGCGGTCCCTGCGGAATGCCGGCCTTCGCCAGCTCGGCACTGGTGACGAGCGGCGCGGGCCACAGCTCGTCGGGCCCCAGGCGTCGTGTACGCGCCACCAGCTCGGCGCGCTCGCGCGCGTGCCGTTCCCCGTGCCAGGCGGCGTGCACGGCGAGCGCGTCGGCGAACTCCTCGGCGCGCACCAGGCGGATCCAGCGCGCCCGAGGTGCCGTGGCGAGCTCGGCCAGGCACCCCTCGAGCACCGCGAAGAGCTGGAACACCTGCCCCACGCGCCGCTCGAGGGCCCGCGCGGGCCGCAACTCGAGCAGGGCCGCATGGGCCAGGGCGGCATCCCATTCCGCGCCCGGCAGGAAGAGCAGCGCGAGGAGCCGCGCGCTGCCGCCCGTCTCGAGGCCGGCCACCGCGCGCACGCGCCGGGTCAGTCCTCCCGACTCCAGGCGCCCCAGGCCCGGGAGCGCGGGCAGCGCGCCGAGCTCGAGCAGCAGCGCCACGGCCCGCGCCGGGTCCGGCCCCTCGGCCATGCGCACCAGCTCCGCCAGCACGCGCTCCGGACTGACCCCGCGCAGGGCCTCCAGCGAGCCGCGCGCGCCCTCCAGGGTCTCCGGCTCGATCGCCAGGCCGTGGTGCGCCGCGAGGCGCGCCAGGCGCAGGAGGCGCAGGCCGTCCTCGGCGAAGCGCGCGCCGGCCTCGCCCACGCAGCGCAACCTGCCGGCGGCGAGGTCCGCCAGGCCCCCGGTCGGATCGAGCAGCTCGTCCGTCAGCGGATCGAGGTAGAGCGCGTTGCAGGTGAAGTCGCGGCGCGCGGCATCCTCCTCGGGGCGTGTCGAGAAGCGCACCGCGCTCGGGCGACGTGCATCCGCGTAGCCCGATTCGGCGCGGAAGGTCGTGACCTGCACGTCGACCCCCTCGCAGGGCACGACGACCGTGCCGAAGGCCCGGCCGACGGCGTGCGTGCGCGGGAAGAGGCGCTCGATCTCCTCTGGCAGAGCCGCGCTGGCGAGGTCGGCGTCCTTGGGCTCGCGCTCGAGGGCAAGGTCGCGCACGGCCCCCCCCACCAGCCAGGCGCGGTGCCCGGCCGCGGCGAGCCGCTCGGCGATCCAGCGCGAGGCGCGCGCGAGCTCGGCCGGCATGCGCGCCATCGAGGGCGTCCTCATCGCTCTTGAAGACTAGCACGCGCATCGGGAGAATCCGCCCGATGTCGAGCCCCGCAGCTCCCGCCGCAGCTCCCATCGCCGCGCAAGCACGGCGCGCGCGTCCCGTGGGCACCGAGGGCGGACTGACGCCCTCGGGAACCCTCTCGCTGCTCGCGGTCGTCGCCGTGCTCGTGGTCGTCTCGGTCCCCCGCCTGCGCGGCCTGGCCCTGCAGGAGAACCTGGCGGATGCGCGCGCGACCGCGCAGGTCCTGGCGCGCGCCCTGGTCGAGCGCGACGCGAGCGCGAGCGTCGCCCTGGACGAGCTCCTGCGCAGCGCGCCGCTCGACTCGCTCTCCGACGCCGAGCTGCTGGCCGATGGGCGCCTGCTACGCCGTCACGGCTACCTGTTCGAGCTCACGCGCCTCTTCGCCCCCGCGGACGCGACCTGGGGCGGATCCGAGGCCGAGCGCGGGCTCCCCGCGGTGCGTGCCTGGCCCTGGGCCCACGGGCGAACGGGGACGAAGGCCTACCTGGTCCTCTCGGACGGCACGCGCCTGGAGCACCCGAACGATCCGCCCCGTTGGCAGGGGCTGAGCGGAGCCGGGGCGGCGCCGCTCGAGGTCCCCGGCTGGCGCGTCGCGCGCTGAGTTGCGGGCGCGGGCCGGTCCGGCGAGATCCAGGGCGATCCTGGATCGTAGGCGCCTGTCCGGGAATGCGCCGCGGATCGCCGTGCGGGCTGGCGCCCGCGCGGGAACCGCGGCGGTCACGCTGACGGCGAAGTCCGTAGCCGATCTGAGGATCGGCTAGTACCAGAGCCAGAGCAGGCACTGGAGCGCCGTGCGCGCCTCGGCCTCCTCCGGGGTCTGCATGGCGATCGCCACGCGCTTGAGGCGTGGGGCGACCTCCCAGGAGGGGCCCACCTGGATCAGGGCATGGGCCGCGAAGAGGCGCTCGAGCGGCGCGCGCGCCTCGCCCTCGACCAGCGCCAGCAGCTGTGCGCGCGCCAGGTCGTCGCGATGGGAGCCGACGGCGTCGATCAGGTCGATGCGCCGCAGCGGGTCTTCTTCCGTGCGCAGGGCCTCGGCCAGGTAGGTGCGCCCGGCCACGCCCGAGTTCGAGGCCTGGATCATGAGCCAGTCGTGGGCGCGCAGGCCCTCGATGCGCTCCTCACCGGCACCGCGGCCGAGGTCGCGCAGGAAGCGCGCCGCCTCGACCAGCGGCATCTGGCCGAGGGCCTTGAAGGTCGCCGCGCGCTGCGACAGCGGACGGTGCTCCTCGAGGGCGTGCCGCTGCAGCAGGCGCGCGAAGGCGGTGCTTGCCAGGGTCGGCGTGCGCTGCATGGGCTCGCGCAGCGCCAGCAGCGCGGCCTGCAGCTGCCCCGAGTGCCCTTCGAGCTGCGCCAGCGCGCGCGCCAGGCCCTCCTCGTCGTCCTGGGCGCACAGCGCCATCAGGGCCGCGGCCTGGACCGTCTCGTCGGAGTCGTCGAGCGCCGCCCGCAGCCATTCGCGCCGTTGCGGCGTCAGCGGCTCGCGGCCGAGCGCGTTGGCCACGATGGCGCGCAGCTCGGCCGCCTCTTCCTCGAGCAGCCGGGGTCCGAGCTCGTCGAGCAACGCGGCGCGCTCGAGCGCGTGGGTCGCCGTCAGGCGCCGCTGTCCGTCGGGCGAGGCCAGTTCCTCGCGCAGGAAGTGCAGGGCCGGCGCGTGCCCGTGGCGCGCGGCGCCGGCCGCGACGTAGGGCGCCAGCTTCGGGTCGAGCCCGCCGAAGAGGGCCGCGCAGCGTGCGCCCGCCTCCGGGCGCTCGGTCTCGGCCAGCTCGGGGGCCGCGTAGATCCACAGGTCGCGCGCCTCGCCGCGCTCGAGGAATCCGAGCATCAGGTCCTCGGCCGCCGCGCGCTCGGCCTGGAACAGCACCCCCACCGACTGGCGCCGCAGCTCCGAGGTCTCGATCGCGAGCCGCTCCACCAGGAGCCCGAAGTCCGCCGGACGGGCCGAGCGCAGGAGGCCGTCGAGGGCCTTCGAGCGCACGCTCTCCTGCGGGTGCTGGAGGGCCGTGAGCTGCAGCTCGTGGGACTCGTCGGTCGCGTTGAAGGCCAGGGCGTCGAGCGCGTTCTCGAGGTACGGCGAGCGCGACGGGTCGGTGTAGCTCGCATGGAAGGCGCTGGCCAGGTCCTGCATGGAGCGCGTCCCCAGCGCGCCGAGCTCCTCCTTGGCGCGCTTCAGCGGATCCGGCCGCCCGCGCTCCAGCTTCTCGACCAGCACCGGGACCAGGTCGGAGAGGTCGCGGTCGTAGAACTCCGAGCGCACGCAGCCGCCGAGGAGCTCCGCCAGGCGGCGGTCCTCGGCCAGCACGTCGGCGGCCGCCCCCGGCGGAGGCGCGCGCTCCTCGCGACAGCCGGACAGCGTCAGCGCCGGCGCGGCAGCGAGGAGGAGCGCGGCCGGCCTCAACGTCCCTCGCTCTCCGGGGCTTCCAGTCGGCCTTCAGCGAAGGCCAGACGGGCTTGCGCCCGGGCGTAGGCGGCACGCGCGAAGACCTCGGCCGAGAGCGTGCGCGCCAGGTCTTCCTGGAACTGCAGGACCTGGAAGGTCGTCGAGAGCCCGACCTGCTGGCGCGTCTCCTCGGCCTCGAGCTGGCGCTGGGCCAGGGTGCGGCTCTTGACCGCGGCCTCGACGGCGTCGCGCTGGCGGTCGACCTCGTTGACCGCCAGGCGTACCTCGGCCAGGAGATCGAGCTCGAGGCGGTCGAACAGGAGCATCGCCTGGCGCAGCGCGGCGCGCGCGGAGTACTCGGCGTTGCGCGCCGTGCGGTTCCACAGCGGCAGGCTGAAGGTGAAGCCGGCCGACGAGCTCGGGAAGTCCCAGCCGGCGGCCTTGTCGAAGGCCTCGGCCGGGTCGGTGTCGAAGCCGGCGCTCGAGGAGGAGACGTTCACGTCGAGCTGCGGCAGGCGCAGCGACTGCGCGCGCTGCAGGTCGACCTCGGCCGCCTCGATGCCCAGGCGCACCTGCGCCAGCTCGGGGCGCCGCTCCAGGGCCGAGCGCAGCGAGGTGCGCCAGGGCTGGGCCGCCTGCGGGTCCTGGGGCAGCGGCGTGAGCGTCTCGATCGGCCAGTCCCAGGCGTCCAGGTAGGCCTCGTAGTCCTCGCCGGGGCGCGGGGCGAGGACGCGGCGCAGCGCGTCGCGCGCCTCGCGCAGCGTGTACTCGGCCTGCAGCAGGCCCTGCTCGGCCGTGGCCACGTTGGTCTCGGACTGCAGCACGTCCACCTCGGTCCCGGCGCCCACCTCGAGGCGGCGCTGGTCCTGGGCCAGCTGCTGCTGGCCGCGCTGCAGGGTGAGCTGGCGCACGGCCAGCTCCTCCTGGGCGCTGACGACGGTCCAGTAGGCGTTCGCGACGTCCAGGAGCAGGCGCGCGTGCACCTCGCGCTCGCGCTCGATCTGGCGCTCGAGCGCGATCTCGGTGGCGCGCTGCTCGATCGTCGCGTAGCGACGCCAGGCCCCGCGCAGCAGCGGCTGGGTCAGCGAGACGGTGATCACGTCGCGCGTGGACACGTCGAAGATCGCGAAGGGCGCGTCCGTCTCGGAGTTCGTGTGCCCGTAGGCGAGGTCGAGGGTGCCGCCCGTCAGCAGCGGGAAGGACAGCGACGAGTCGAAGCGCAGGTCGTTCTCCTCGGTGCCGATCAGGGAGCTCTGGGCCTCGGTCTCGCTCTGCGCAGCGGTGCCGTCCATGCGGAAGAAGGGGTCGAAGGCGCCCCAGCTCCCGATGGCGTTGTAGCGCGCCTGGGCCGTGCTGAGGCGCTCCACCTCGAGGTCGAAGTTGTTCAGCAACGCCACCCTTAGCGCGTCCTCGAGGGACAGTTTCAGGACCCGCGTCGCGCGCGCCTCCTGCATCGTGGGGTCCTGGGCCGGATCCCGCGCCGGGGCGCCCTGCGCGCGGTCCTGGGCCGCCAGGAGGCCAGGGACGAGGGCGGCCAGGGGGACCAGGGCGAGCCGGATTCCGGCACGGGCATGCCGGGCGGTGCGGGACGACATGGGCGCGAGAGCATACGGGAGGCCGCGCGGGCAAGCCACGCCCGCGCGCCGCGCCTACGGAAGCACTACCGGGGCTGTTTCGCGCTCCACGCGAGCCATGCCCGCCAGACGGGGCTCGCCGCCAGGTCGTGCTCGCGCCCAGCGCGCTCCAGGGCCGCGAACCAGGGCGCGCCCAGGAGCTCGGGCCCGGCGGGCCCGCCCGCGAGCAGGCCCAGGCGGCTCGCGCGCGCGCAGGCGGCGCGCAGGAGCTCGGCCGTGCCCGGCCGGCTATCGGCCAGGCCGCGGGCCTCGTGCTCGGCGCGCGCACAGGCGAGGCCCAGCTCCGGCGGTGTGGCTCCGTGACGCACGTGCTGGTCGAGGCCGAGCTCGAGCCACAGCGCGAGCGCGAGCGGATCGAGCGCGCGCCAGTCCTGCGCCTCCTCGGCCGGCTGGCTCGCCCGCAGGGCGAGCGCGCGCCGCGCCAGCAGCATGGTCGCCGGGGCCGCCCCGGGTTCCGCCTCCAGGGCCGGGACCTGCGCCGCGGCCTGCGCGAGGACGAAGCGCTCGCGCGCGCGCTCGTTCTCGCGCGCCTCCTGCGCGCGTGCGAGCCGCAGGAGCTCGTCGTCCGTCAGCGCCGGCGGCGGCGGCTCCGGCAGGAAGGGCTCGGCGGCCGGCAGCTCGACGCGCAGCGTGACGCGCTTCTCGGGGCGCGGCTCGCGCAGGATCCAGTAGGCGACGGCCGGCGCGGCGATGACGTGCAGGGCCAGGCTCGCCGCCACCACGCGCAGGGCCGGCGAGGCGCGCAGGCGCTGGCGCAGGAAGTCCCAGAGGAGCGCCAGGTCGCCGCGCCACGAGAGGTCGCGGCGCGTCGTGCGCGCGAAGAGCTCGGCGCGCCAGCGCGCCTCGCGCTTCTCGCTCCAGCGCGTGGCGCGGCGCAGCTCGTCGGCCGAGCGCGCCAGCTCCGCCGCGACCTCCGCGCGCAGCGCGCGCCCCTCGGGGCGTGCCGCCAGCTCGGACCCGGCGCGCGCGCGCTCCTCGGCGCGCCCGAGCAGGGCCTCGAGCGCCAGCGCCAGGGCACGCTCGTCGTGCTCGCCGGTGTTCACGGGGCCCCCCCTCCCGGCTGCGCCTCGATCCAGGCGCGGCGCAGGCGGCGCACGGCGTAGAACATGCGCGACTTGACGGTGCCCTCGGGGATCCCGAGCTGGCGCGCGATCTCGTCGTAGCCGAGCTCGCCCAGCACGGCCAGCTCGAAGACCGCCCGGTGCGCCTCCGGCAGGGTCGCCACCAGCGCCAGGAGCCGCCCCTCCTGCTCCTCGGAGGTCACGCGTGCGCCGGGATCCGCCGGCTCGGCCGGCAGCTCGTCCTCGGCCTCGGCGGTGCTGGCCGCCTCGGGCCGCGCTCCGCGCCGCCGGCACTCGTCGATCCAGGCGTTGCGCGCCACGCGGAAGACGTAGGCGCCGAAGCGCTCCTCGGGCTGGTAGCGCGCAGCGCTCTGGAATAGGCGCAGGAAGACCTCCTGGGTCAGGTCCTCGGCCCGGCCGAGGGTGGCGCCGCGCTGGCGGAAGAAGGCGACCAAGGTGCGTGCGTGGATGCGGACGAGGTCTTCGAAGGGGCCAGGATCGCCCTCCCGCAGGGCGAGCAAGGGATCGCGCGGGAGCTTCCAGCGGTCCATGCCGCCGTCCCTCCCAACGCTGTCGCCCGGGCCCGGGTTCACGCGTCGGGGAGGTGCTCGAGCCCCGGGGTCGCCGCGGCGCCCTCCAGGGCAGCCGCCAGGGCCCGTTCCAGGGCCAGCGCGCGCCCGGCCGTGCCCGGCTCGGCCGGCACCAGGCGCCCGAGGAGCTCGCGCAGGCCCTCGCCCCGGTGCCGCAGCTCGAGCTGGAGGCGCGGGCGCGGCAGGGCCGCCGCCACCCGGTCGGCCCACTCGACCACGCCCACGCCCTCGCCCGAGAGGAACTCCCCACCCTCCTCGAAGAGGCTCTCCGCCCCGCCGCGCCAGGCGTCGAAGTGGTACAGCGCGAGCCGCCCCGGCAGGGCGCGCATGCGCGTGAAGGTCGGCGAGGCCACGGCCTCCTCGACCCCCAGACCGCGGGCGAGGCCGCGCACCAGGGTGGTCTTGCCGCTGCCAAGCTCCCCCACCAGCGCCAGGAGCGCGCCGGGGACCAGCGCGCGCCCGAGGCGCTCGCCCAGGGCCTCGGTCACCTCCGGGGCCGGGGAGAGCGCGTGCAGGGCCAGCTCACGCGCCATGCACGAAGCCTCCTGCACCGCTCCAGGGCGCGAGCCGCCCGCCGTCCTCCGTGGCCAGCCACAGCCCGTGCCCGCGGCGGACGCGGCCGACCACCTCGAGCCCCGCGAAGCGGCGGCGCAGGCGGCGCTCGAGCACGGCCCAGGCGGCCCGCGGCAGGGTCGCCAGGAGCTCGTGGTCCTCGCCGTCGTCCAGCGCCCGGCGGCGCGCGCGCCGCGCATCGCCACCGGTCAGCAGGAGCGCGTCGCGGTGCACTGGCACGCGCTCGAGGTCGATGCGCACGCCCGAGGCCCGCGCCAGGCGCGCGAGGTCGAGCGCGAGGCCATCGCTCACGTCCATCAAGGCGTGCACGCCGTGCGCGGCGAGGCAGCGGCCGAGTTCCAGGCGCGGGCGCGGATCGAGGTGGCGCCCGCGCCGGCTGCCGCCGGTCGGGCCGCTGAGCAGGACGAGATCGCCCGGCCGGGCCCGGTCCCGTCCGGGCGGCCGCCGGCGCGCCGGGAAGCGCCCGAGGGCCGTGACCGCGAGGCGCAGCGCGCCGCGCGTGCCCGCCAGGTCGCCGCCGACCAGCGGCGCACCGTGCTCGCGCCCCTTCGCGTCGACCGCCGTGATCACCGCCCGCAGGCGCGCGGCGCCCTCGGAGCGCGGCGCGGCCAGGCACAGGAGCAGCGCCACCGGCTCGGCCCCGGTGGCCGCCAGGTCGGACAGCGCGCGCCCGGCCGCCTTGCGCCCGAGGTGCCGGCCGGACGTGCCGCGCTCGGCGTGCACGCCCTCGACGACCTGGTCGGCGCACACGACCGGATCGCCCCGCAGCCCGTGCAGCACGGCCGCGTCGTGACCCCACGAGCCGCGCACGCGCGCGGGCCTGGGCCGGCGCGCGAGCCAGCGCAGGAGCTCGGCCTCGTTCCAGCCCATCGTGGCCATGCTACGCGCTCCGAGCCGCCATCCGAACGCCCCACGGGTCCGGGCGGCGGGTCCGGGCTCGCCACGGGCCGCACTTCCTCCGGAGCAGGGCGCTCACCACGGGAGCACGAGGAGCACGCGCCCGACGCGCCCCTCGGCCGGGATCGGCCCGAGCGTGCGGCTGTCCGCCACGCCGGGTACGTCGCGCTCGGCCACGATCCACAGCCCGCCCGCCGCGAGCGCTGCGCGCGCGGCGGGCTCGAGCCCGGCCGGCGGGGCCGTGGCGCGCCCGATCAGGAGCTCGCCCGCGGCGCCGCGGTAGAGCCAGGTCTCCTCCTCGGCTCCGTGGCGCGCGTGGCGGTCGACCAGCAGCCGGTCGCCCGCGTGCAGCCCGTAGAGCGGCGAGCGCGCGCCCTCCGGCAGGAGCACGAGGTCGAAGCGCGCCACGCCGTAGAGCACGAGCGCCAGGGCCACGAACAGGACCACGCGCCGCGCCGTGCGCAGGATCTCGCCCGGGGCCTTCACGCGAGGGCCTCGAGGTAGGCGCGCGTCGCGGCGGCCGGATCGGGGGCGCCCAGGATCCCGGCCCGCACCGCCACGCCGTGCAGGCCCGTGGACCGCAGCGCGGGCACGTCGGCCGGCTGGACGCCCCCCAGGGCGAGCAGCGGGAGCGCGCTCCGCGCCCGGGCCCGCGCCATCCCGGCCAGTCCGACGGGCTCCGGCTTGCCGGAAACCGCATGCAGCGGTCCGTGGAAGAGGTAGTCGGCGCCCTCCCACTCGTGCGCCGCGTCGGAGGCGTGGGTCGAGAGCCCGCGCGCGATCGTGCGCGGCAGCCAGGCGAGCTCGGTCGGCCGCAGCGAGCGGAAGGAGAGGTGCACCGCGTCGGCCGCGACCTCCTCGGCGAGGTGCGCCCGGTCGTGCAGCGCGAACCAGGTCCCGGCCGCGCTGCAGCGCGCGCGCAGCTCGCGCGCCAGGTCCAGCGTGGCGCGATCCGTCAGGCCCGGCTCGCGCAGCAGGAGGCCCGGCAGCCCGGCCGCGAGCGCGCGCGCGAGCGCCGCCAGGAACGGGCCGGAGCCCCCGGGCGCGAGCGTTCCCGGGGAGAGGGCGACGAGACGCGGGAGCGGGACGCCCATCGGGCGTCAGGCGAGCTCGCCCAGGTCCACCAGGTAGCCGAGGTCGCGCAGCAGGGCCTGCATGCGGCGCGGCGTGACGCGTCCCTTCAGGCGCACGCGGCGCTCGTCGAGGATCTCGCCCAGGTGCCGGCGCGTGCCGGCGTCCTGCAGGAAGCGCCGCAGCACGTCGGGCTCCTCGCACGAGAGCACGAGGTCCGGTCCCAGGCGCATCAGCCCGGCGCGCTGGGCCCAGTCCTTGATCGAGAAGGCCACGTTCTGCGGCACCGGCGTGCGCGAGTGGACCTCCAGCAGGCGCAGCAGCTCGGCCAGGGCGAAGCCGCCGCGCAGGGCGCGCACGATGCCCTCCTGGGAGATGCGGAAGTGCAACAGGGCCTCCTTCTTCTCGCGCACGCAGAAGCGGTCGAGCGCGTGGATCAGCTCGCCATCGTCGCCGCTCGGGAACAGCACGACCTCGAAGTCCGGCGTCACCACCAGGCTCGGCGCGCCCGGCGGCAGCCCGGCCGAGAGCTCGACCCCCAGGAGCCGCGCGCCGCTCGAGGTCAGGCGCATGGCCACCGGGCGTCCAGCCTTGTCGTAGCCGAGGTCGATCAGGCCCAGCAGGTACAGCCGCTCGCGGGCCCAGCGGATCAGGTTCCAGGCCAGGCGCTGCGGGTCCTCGAGCGCCGTCAGGCGTCCGTGCAGGGTGCGCTCGGCCAGGAGCTCCTCGGCCTTGCCGTCCTCCAGGTTCAGGAGGTAGGTGTTGCGCGCCAGGAACGGCAGGTACATCAGGTCGTACCAGACGAGCGGCTGCACGCGCTTGAGCATGCGCAGGAAGAGCTGGCGCAGCGCGACCTGGTGCAGCGGCTCGCCCGACGGTCCGCCCTCCGCCAGGGCGAAGTCGAGCAGCAGGCGCTGCTTCTCGGCCAGCTCCAGGGCGTCCCACTCGCGTCCGCGGGCCGTCACCGCGAAGGTGCGGCTGCCGGTGCGGTCGATCAGGCCCGCCTGGCGCGCGAAGCGGAAGATGAAGCGCAGGATGTCGTCGCGCGAGAGCTCGCGGCCCGGGTTCGGGATCAGGTGCTGGAGGATGCGCTTCTCGGTGGTCTTGAAGATCTCGCCCCGCACCGTGAAGCGCACGCCGTTCTCGGAGAGGTAGGCCAGGAAGCGCGAGATGTTCGAGGCCAGGTCGATGCCGGCCGAGAGCTCCTCGTGCGGGCGGTCCGGGTCGCTGGGCACGGCCACGCGCCGCAGCCAGGCCAGGGCCACCTCGTTGAAGACCACCAGGGTCTCGTCGTCGAGCGCGATGCCGTGCGGCGTCAGGTCGAGCTCGCGCACGGTGCCGACCAGCGACTGCTCCAGGATCAGGCGCCAGCGGCGCGCGTTCCAGTGCAGCTCGCGCGTCTCCATGCGCTCGAAGAAGCTCTTCGGCAGGATGCCGCCGAACTCGAGGATCGCCTTCTCGACCAGCTTCTGGAGGCCCTCCGGCAGGCGCCCGACGCGGGCCACGCAGGCGGTCTCCTGCGAGTACATCTTGTAGAGCTCGCGCAGGCGGCGCGGCGGCGGGCGCTCGCCGGCCTGCTGGGTCGTCTGGTCGAGGTGCCCGTGCAGCGCGAGGATCGCGAAGAGGCCGCCCTGGCCTTCGCGCCGGCGCAGGCGCAGGCCGTCACCGAGCTCGAGCGGCAGGCCCAGCACGCGCTCGCCGAAGCTCTCGAAGCGCCGGTCGTCGCCCTCGACCACCAGGCCGCGCCGCGCGAGGGACAGGAGGCAGGCCTCGAGCTCGTAGGGCGAGAGGCTGGCCAGGCCCGGCTCGGCCGCCAGCTCGTTCCAGCTGCGCTGGTAGCGCGGCGCGTGCGCCAGGACCTCGATCACCGTGGCCAGACGCCGGCCCAGGCCGCCCACGCGCTCCTCCAGCCGCCCCGGGTCGCGCATCCAGCGCTGCACGCGCGCGCGCAGCTCGTCGTCGTCGCCGCTGGGCGGCTCGCAGGCCTTGCCGCCCCAGAAGCGGTGCAGCTCGATCAGGTCCGCACGGCGGCGTCCGGACAGCCAGCGCACGAGCTCGAAGCCCGCCGTGCCCGGCGCGCGCGCGTGCCCGTTGCGCGGGGCCGCGTCGCTCGCCTCCGGGCTGGGCGCGAGCCGCGGCTCCCGATCGACTCCTTGGTTCTCCTTCACGCTCCGAGCGAGGCCTCCAGCTGGGTGGAATCGACGATCTCGTAGGAGTAGCCCTGCTCCGTCAGGAAGAGCTGGCGCTTCTGCGCGAACTCCTGGTCGCGCGAGCCGTGCGTCACCACGGCGTAGAACGAGGCGGCCGAGCCGTCCGACTTGGGCCGCAGGATGCGCCCGAGGCGCTGGGCCTCCTCCTGGCGCGAGCCGAACGTGCCCGAGATCTGGATGGCGACGTTGGCGTCCGGCAGGTCGATCGCGAAGTTGCCGACCTTGGAGACGATCAGGATGCGCTCGTCGCCGCGGCGGAAGCGCTCGTACAGGCGCTCGCGCTCGGCGTTGGGCGTCTTGCCGGTGATCAGCGGGGCGCCCAGGTGCCGCGCCAGCTCGGCCAGCTGGTCCAGGTACTGGCCGATGACGAGCACGCGCCCCTCCGGGTGGCGCGAGAGGATGCGCTGCACGACCCCGATCTTGGCCGGGTTCTCGGAGGCCACGCGGAACTTCTCGCGCGCCCCGGCGCTGGCGTAGGCCGGCTTCAGGGTCGCATCGAGCGAGACGCGCACCTCGGTGCAGTGCGCCGTGGCGATGAAGCCCTTGTCCTCCAGGACCTTCCAGGGGACGTCGTAGCGCTTCGGGCCGATCAGGCAGAAGACCTCGTCCTCCTTGCCATCCTCGCGCACCAGCGTGGCCGTCAGGCCCAGGCGCCGGCGGGCCTGCAGCGCGGCCGTGACGCGGAAGATCGGGGCCGGCAGGAGGTGCACCTCGTCGTACACCACCAGGCCCCAGTTCTCGCGCGAGAACAGGGCGAAGTGCTCGAAGGCCTCGCTCTTCGCGCGGCGCCAGGTGAGCATCTGGTAGGTCGAGATCGTGACCGGGCGCACGCTCTTCTCGTCGCCCGTGTACTCGCCGACCTGCTCCGGGGTGAGCTCGGTCTTGTCGAGCAGCTCGTCGCGCCACTGGCGCACGGCCACCGTGTTCGTGGTCAGCACCAGGGTCTTCTCCCCCACCAGGGCCATGGCCGCGATCGCCACCACGGTCTTGCCGGCGCCGCAGGGCAGGACGACCACGCCGTTCCCGCCCAGCACGGTGCCGCCGCGGTAGAAGGCCTCGGCCGCAGCCACCTGGTAGGGGCGCGGAGCGAACTCCTGGCCGGCCCGCGAGCGCGAGCGCAGCGCGATCGACAGCGCGTCGCCGGAGAGATAGCCGCCGCGGTCGTCGACCGGGTAGCCGAGCTTGATCAGCACCTGCTTGAGCGAGCCGCGATCGTGCTCGGCCAGCCAGGCGCGCCCCGCGTCGTCACGCGTCAGGAGCTTCTGCACGCCAGGGTGCGCCAGGACGTCCTCCAGGGCGCCGACGCGGTCGGAGCGCAGCTCGAAGCGGTCGGCGTGGGCCGGGTCGCGCTCGATGAAGAGCAGGCCGTAGCGCTCGATCCAGGTCCGGATCTCGGTCTCGACGTTGCGCGGCACGGGCACGCAGGAGAACTCCTCCAGGCGCCCGAGGATCTCCGCCGCCGTCAGGCCCAGGGCGGCGGCGTTCCAGACCGAGACCGGCGTGATGCGGTAGGTGTGCAGGTAGTCGGGGCTCTTCTCGAGCTCCGCGAAGGCCGCCAGGGCGTCGCGCGCGGCGGCGTAGCGCGGGTGCTCCTCGGTCAGCGGCTGGCCCTTCTCGTCGCGCCGGGCCTTGCCGTGCTCGTCGACCACGGTGCGCACGGTGTGCAGCACGAGCGAGCGGTCGCTCTGCACGATCAGCGGCTTGTCGACGGCGAAGCTCACGCGCGCACCTTCCTGCCGCGCCGCGCGGCGCGCGCCGGGGCGGCGTCGCCGCCGCGCGCAGCGCGCAGCCAGGGGCCCGTGACCGAGGCCGGATCGGCGGCCAGCTCGGCCGGCGTGCCCGTGGCCAGCAGGCGTCCGCCGGCCGCGCCGCCCCCCGGGCCCAGCTCGACCAGGCGGTCGCAGGCGCCCAGCAGATCGACGTGGTGCTCGATCACGAGCACCGCGTCGCCGCGCTCGACCAGCTTGCGCAGCACCTCGTAGAGCTGCAGCACGTCGCAGCGCGCCAGGCCCGTGGTCGGCTCGTCGAGCACGATCACGGCCCGCGCCCCGCCGGCCGCGCGCGCCAGCTCGCCGGCCAGCTTCACGCGCTGGGCCTCGCCGACCGAGAGCGTGGTCGAGCTCTGCCCCAGGCCCAGGTACCCCAGGCCCACCGCGACCAGGGTCTCGAGCGGGCGGGCGATCTCGGGCACGTCGCGCAGGAACTCGAGCGCCCCCTCGACCGGCAGCGCCAGCACGTCGGCGATCGAGCGCCCGCGGTAGGGCACCGCCAGGACCTCGGGCTGGTAGCGCTTGCCGTCGCACTCCTCGCAGGTCAGCCACAGGTCCGCCAGGAACTGCATCTCGACCTGCACGCTCCCGCGACCCTCGCAGGCCGGGCAGCGGCCGCGCGTCGAGTTGAAGGAGAAGTAGGCGGCCGAGAGCCCGCGCGCGCGCGCCTCGGGGGTGCGCGCGTAGAGCTCGCGCAGCGGCTCGAGGATCCCGACCGCCGTGGCCGGGATGCTCTTGGGCGAGCGCCCGAGCGGGCTCGCGTCGACCACGACCAGGCGCGTGCCCTCGCCGCCGCCGCGCAGGCTGCGCCAGCGGCCGGCCGGGGCCTCGCCGCGCAGGGCCGGCACCAGGCAGTCGAGCACCAGCGTGCTCTTGCCCGAGCCGGAGGGCCCGCACAGGCCGAGCAGCTCGCCGAAGGAGAGCTCCAGGTCCAGCCCGCGCAGGTTGTGCAGGCGCGCGCCGGAGAGCCGCAGGCTCGGCAGGGACGCGTCGCGCGCGCGCGTCGGGCGCTCCAGCACGAGCTCGCCACGCAGGGCCGCGGCGGTGAGCGAGGTCGGATGGCGCGCGACCTCCTCCGGCGTGCCGCTGGCGATCAGCTCGCCCCCGAAGCGCCCGGCGCGCGGGCCGAGGTCGAGCACGTGGTCGGCGCGGCGCATCAGCGCCTCGTCGTGCTCGACCACGATCACGGTGTTGCCGCCGTCGCGCAGGGCCAGCAGCGCGTCCGTCAGGCGCGCCACGTCGCCCGGGTGCAGGCCGACGGTGGGCTCGTCGAGCACGTAGCACACGTCCACCAGCTTCGACCCCAGGCTCGAGGCCAGGCGCACGCGCCGCGACTCGCCGCCCGAGAGCGTGCTGACCGTGCGGTCGAGGGTCACGTAGCCGAGGCCGACCTGCGCCAGCAGCCCGACGCGCGAGGCGAGCTCGGCCAGGAGCGGTGCCACGCCCTCGCGCACGCGCGCCGGCAGCGCGAGCTGCGCCAGCCAGGCGTGCACCGCGTCCACGTCGAGCGCCAGCACCTCCGGCAGGCGCTTCTTGCCCACCACCACCGCGCGCGGGGCCGGCGCCAGGCGCTCGCCGCCGCAGCGATCGCAGGTCGTCTGGCGCATGGTGCGCTCGAGGATCGCGCGCCACTCGGGGTCCTCCGACTTGGCGTGCCACTGGTCGACGTGCCCGCACAGGCCCGGCCAGGCGGCGGTGAAGTTCTCCTCCAGCGAGAAGGAGGCGCCCTCCTTGGCGATCTTGACGCGGTAGCTGGGCCGCGCGCCGGTGCCGTGCAGCAGGAGCTCCTGCTCGGCCGGGGCGTAGGAGCCGAAGGGCCGCTCGAGGTCCAGGCCGTGCTCGTCCGCCACCGTGCGCAGCAGGAACTCGTAGTAGCCCTTGCCCTTGGTCAGGTAGCGCCCGAGCTTGCCGCCGATCGCGCCGCCGCCCTCCTCCTCGGAGCCCACCAGCGCGCGCCCGGGGTGCGTGATCAGGTGCTCCGGCGCGCAGCGCCAGTGCTCGCCCAGGCCATCGCAGGTCGGGCAGGCGCCGACGTGGGTGTTGAAGGAGAAGTGGCGCGGCTCGAGCGGCTCGGCCAGCTGGAAGCCGCACTGCGTGCAGGCGCCCTTGGTGCTGTACTCGAAGCGCGCGCTCGAGTCCTTGCCCTTGAGCACCACGCTGGCGCGCCCGGCGGCGATGGCCTCGGCCTGCTCGAGGGCCTCCACCAGCCGCCCGCGCGCCTCGGGCGCGAAGCTGAGCCGGTCCAGCACGAGGTCGATGCGCGTCGCGCCCTCCGGCAGCGGCGCGGGGTCGTCCAGGCGCCGCTCGAGGCCGTCGACCAGCACGCGCGCGAAGCCGCCCGCCTTCCAGGCCTCCAGCGCGCGCGCGTACTCGGAGGGGAGCTCGGCGCTGCGCACGCCGCCCAGCCCGAAGACCGGCGCGACGAGCCAGCCCTTCTGGCCGGCGTGCTCGCGCAGGATGCGGCGCGCGACGGCGCCGGCGTCGGTGCGCGCCAGCTCCTCGCCGTGCTCCGGGCAGCGCGGCGTCCCGGCGCGCGCCCACAGCACGCGGAACAGGTCGTGGATCTCGGTCGTGGTCGCGACGGTCGAGCGCGGGTGCGAGCCCCCCGTGCGGGCCTCGACGGCCACGCTCGGCCCGAGACCCTCGATGCGGTCGACCGGCGGGCGGTCGCGGTCGCCCAGGAACTGGCGCGCGTAGGTCGAGAGCGACTCGACGAAGCGCGCGCGCCCGACGGCGTGGATCGTGTCCAGCGCGAGCGAGCTCTTGCCCGAGCCGCTCGGGCCGGTCACGACCGTCAGCGCGCGGCGCGGCAGCGACACGTCGATGCCCTTGAGGTTGTGCGTGCGCGCCCCGAAGACCTCCAGGCGCTCGCGCGGCGCCACGGCCGGGGCGGCGGGCACGTCGCGCTCGGGCGTGCCCGCCAGACGCGCGCGCAGGGCCGCGCCGGTGTGCGAGCGCTTGCAGCGCGCCACCTCCTCGGGCGTGCCGGCCACCAGCAGCTCGCCACCCGCCGCGCCGCCCTCCGGCCCGAGGTCGATCACGTGGTCGGCCACCTGCACGAGCTCGAGCATGTGCTCGATCACGACCACCGTGTGCCCCTGGTCCACCAGGCGCTGCAGCGCCGCCACCAGGCGCAGCACGTCGGCCTGGTGCAGGCCCGTGGTCGGCTCGTCGAGCAGGTACAGCGTGTGGCGCGCCGAGCGCTTCTGCAGGTAGGTGGCGAGCTTGACGCGCTGCGCCTCGCCGCCCGAGAGCGTGGTCGAGGGCTGGCCGAGCTGGAGGTACCCGAGCCCGACCTCGACCAGCGCGGCGAGCGGGCGCGCGGCCTTGGGCAGGTCCTGGAAGAGCTCGTGGGCCTCCTCGACGGTCAGGGCCAGCACGTCGGCGATCGAGCGGCCCTTGTAGCGCGCCTCGAGGGTCTCGGCCTGGAAGCGGTGGCCGCCGCACTCCTCGCAGGGCACCGTCACCGGCGCCAGGAACTGCAGCTCGACGAAGCGCGCCCCGGCGCCCTGGCAGGCCTCGCAGCGGCCCCCGGCGACGTTGAAGGAGAAGCGCCCGGGCTCCCAGCCGCGCATGCGCGCCTCGGGCAGGCTCGCGAAGAGGTCGCGGATCGGCGTGAAGGCGCCCGTGTAGGTGGCCGGGTTCGAGCGCGGCGTGCGCCCGATCGGGGCGCTGGAGAGGAACACGAGCTCCTCGACGTGCTGCAGGCCCTCGACGCGCTCGACCGGCTCCGGCGGCGGCGCGTCCTGGCCCAGGTGGCGCGCCACGGCGCGCTGCAGGGTGTGGTGCACGAGCGTCGACTTGCCCGAGCCGGAGACGCCGCTCACGACCGTCAGCGTGCCGAGCGGGAAGGCCACGTCGACGTTCTTCAGGTGGAAGCCCTGCGCGCCGCGCAGGACGAGCTGCTTGCCGTTGCCCCGACGGCGCTCGGCCGGGGCCGGCAGGGCCAGCTCGCCGCGCAGCAGCTTGCCGGTGGGCGAGTCGGCCGCGCGCACGGCCGCCGGCGTGCCCTGCGCGACCACGCGCCCGCCGTGGCGCCCGGCCCCCGGTCCGATGTCGATCAGCCAGTCCGCCTGGCGCAGGGTGGCCTCATCGTGCTCGACCACGACCACGGTGTTGCCGCCGTCGCGCAGGTGCTCGAGCGCGCGGAACAGGCGCCCGTGGTCGCGCGCGTGCAGGCCGATCGAGGGCTCGTCGAGCACGTAGAGCACGCCCTGCAGGCGCGCGCCGAGCTGGGCCGCCAGGCGGATGCGCTGGGCCTCGCCCGAGGAGAGCGTGTCGGCCGAGCGGTCGAGCGCGAGGTACCCCAGGCCCACCTCCTGCAGGAAGGCCAGCCGCCGGCGGATCTCGGTCAAGAGCGGCGCGGCGATCTCCGCCTCGCGCCCGCCGAGACGCAGCCCGTCCAGGCGCGTCCCGAGCGCATCGATCGCCACGCTCGTCAGCTCCGGCAGGGTCACGTTGCCGACGCGCACGGCGCGGGCGCTCTCCTGCAGGCGGCTGCCGGCGCAGTCCGGGCAGGCGCGCTCCTCCAGGAAGCGCTCGACGAAGGCCTTGCGCAGGCCCTGCTTCCAGGCCTTCTCGAGGGCCGGCAGCACGCCCTTGTAGCGGCGCTCGAAGGAGACCTTGCCCTGGTACTTCTTCCCGGACCAGGAGGCGGTGGCGGCGTAGCGCTGCTCGCCCGTGCCCTTGAGGATCACGCTGCGCGCCTCGCTCGCCAGCTCGCGCCAGGGCGTGTCGAGGTCGAAGCCATGGGCCTTGCCGACCTTGGCGAGGAACGCGAAGTCGACGTGCGGGAAGAGCAGCGCCCCGCCGCTCGCGCGCGTGACGAGCAGGGCGCCCTCGCGGATCGAGCGCGTCGTGTCCCCCACCACCAGGCGCGGCGAGGGGCGCTTGAGGAGCCCCAGGCCCTCGCAGCGCGGGCAGGCGCCGTGCGGCGAGTTGAACGAGAAGAGGCGCGGCTCGAGCGGCGGCGCCTCGCGCGCGCACTTCGGGCAAGTCCTCTGCAGCGACCAGGCGCGCTCGCCGGAGCTCGCCAGCACGACCACGTCGCCCTGCCCGAGCTCCAGCGCGCCGCCCACCGCCTCGCGCAGGCGCGCCAGGGCCTCGGGCACGACCTTCAGACGGTCGACCACGGCCTCGAGCGTGTGGCGCTTGTAGCGCGCGAGCGCGCCCACCTCCTCGATGCGCTGCACGCTGCCGTCGACGCGCACGCGCACGAAGCCCTTGCGCTGGAGGTCCTGGAGCAGGGCCAGGTGCTCGCCCTTGCGGTCGCGCACCAGCGGCGCGAGCACGTGTACGTTCTCGCCCGCGAAGGCCCCCAGCACGGACTGCACGATGGCCTCGGGGGTCTGGGAGGCGAGCGGCTCGCCGTGCTCCGGGCAGTGCGCCACCCCGGCCCGCGCGTAGAGCACGCGCAGGTGGTCGACGATCTCGGTCACGGTCCCGACGGTCGAGCGCGGCCCGCGCTGGACCGCCTGCTGGTCGACGGCGATGGCCGGCGAGAGGCCCGAGATGCGCTCGACATCGGGCTTCTCCATGCGCCCCAGGAACTGGCGCGCGTAGGCCGAGAGGGTCTCGAGGAAGCGCCGCTGGCCCTCGCGGAAGAGCGTGTCGAAGGCCAGCGAGCTCTTGCCCGAGCCGGAGACACCCGTGATCGCCACCAGCCGGTTGCGCGGGATGTCCACGTCGACCCCGGCCAGGTTGTTCTGCCGGGCCCCGCGGATCTCGATCGCTCCGGCCGTCATGGGGTGCGGGTCCTGGTGTCTCCTGCGGTCGACGTTGCGGTTTCCATCCCCGACCCCCCGCCGGGCGGAGGGGGTCGTCGGGGCCTTTCCCGCCGAGGGAAAGACAGCTCATGGTAGCGGCCGGCCGGGGGCCTCGAAAGGCGCCAGGAGGGGCGATCTGGCCGTCCCCGCAGCCCCGGGACGCCTCAGGCGTGCACGAGGCGCGGACGCAGCGCGGCGTGCAGCGCCGGCCCGGCCGCCAGGAGGTGTCCGCCCCGCAGCCAGTCCTCGCCGCCGTCGAGGTCGGTCACGCGCCCGCCGGCCTCGCGCACCAGCAGCGCCCCGGCGGCCACGTCGTGGGGCGCGAGGTAGAGCTCCCAGAACCCGTCCACGCGCCCCGCGGCCACGCAGGCGAGGTCGAGGGCCGCCGAGCCCATGCGGCGCAGGTCGCGCACCTCGAGGAACAGCGCGTTCCAGTTCTCGAGGTTGTTCGGGGAGAGCTCGTTCCGGCGGTACGGGAAGCCGGTGGCGAGGAGCGCCTCGCCCAGGGCCGCGCAGGGCGAGACGGCCAGGCGCGCGTCGCCGAGGAAGGCCCCGCCGCCGCGCACGGCGTGGAACGTCTCCGCCAGGCGCGGGGCGTGGACCACCGCGACCTCCGGCTGGCCCTCGGCGTAGAGGCCGAGCGAGACGGCGAAGCAGGGCAGCCCGTGCACGAAGTTGACCGTGCCGTCGAGCGGATCGAGGAACCAGCGCGGGCGGGCCGAGTCGGCATCGCGCACCTCCTCCTCGGACTCGATCGCGTGCCCGGGGAAGGCCGCGCGCAGGCGCTCGACCAGGCAGCGCTCGGCCGCCAGGTCGGCCTCGGTCACGAGGTCGCGGGCCGCGCTCTTCGTGCCGATGCGCGCGCGGTCCAGGCGCCCGAGGTAGCCCATCAGCAGCTCCCCGGCCGCGCGCGCCGCCTCCAGGGCCACGGCGCGGGCGTGCTCGCGCTCCGCGGCGGAGAGGCCCGCCATCAGGCGCCCTCGTCGAAGAGCAGCGCGACCAGCTCGTCCTGCAGCGGCTTGAAGCAGCTCGTGTTCAGCCCGCCGAGCTCCTCCGGGTACTCGATCAGGATCGAGAACACGCAGCGCGGGGCGCGCTCGGGCTCGGCGTAGCCGGACAGGGCCGAGACGCCCGCGATCCAGCCGGTCTTGGCGAAGACGCGGCCCTCCGCGGGACTGCCGCGCAGGCGGCCCTCGAGCGTGCCCTTCTGGCCCATCACCGCCAGCGAGTCGCGGTAGAGGCGCGCGGTGGCCGGGTCGGAGCCCAGCACGCGCTCGAGCAGCGCGCACAGGGCGCGGGCCGAGGCGCGGTCCTCGCGCGAGAGGCCCGAGCCGTCCACCTGGCGCACCGAGCTCGCCGGGAGGCCCAGGCGCTCCAGCGCCCCCTGCACCGCCTGCGCGGCGCCGGCGCGCGTGCCCGCGCCGGCCACGGCGTGGCCCAGCGAGAGGAAGACCTGGTCCGCGAGGGCGTTGCGGGACTCGGCATTGATCCCGTCCAGGCAGGGCGCGAGCGGCGAGCGCAGGGTGGCCAGGACCCGCCCCGCCGGCAGCCCGCGCGCACGCCGCACCGTTCCCTCCAGCGCGATCCCCTCGGTCCGCAGCGCGTCCTGCACCAGCGCCCCGAACCAGGCCACGGGGTCCGGGTGCGCGAACTCGGCCCGGTACTCGCCCAGGTCCTTGCCCAGCGTGCCCTTGACGGTGACGGTCGAGCGCGTCGCGCCCACGCGCACGTCCACCTTGCCGCCGGCGACGGTGCGCACGCCGTAGGCCGAGGCCAGCCCGTGGGGCGAGGGGTGCACGGCCAGCCGCGCCGCGCCACCGACCGCGCCGGCGCGCACCTCGGCCACCAGCACGCCGGCGTTGGCGCTGAAGCCGCCCGAGAGCGCGCAGTACTCGGCCCAGTGCTGGCTCGGGTCGGGCCAGGCGGGGCCGGGTCCCGGCGTCTCGAAGGTGCCCTCGTCGAGCACGAGGTCGCCCGTGACGCGCCGCAGGCCCTGGCCGCGCAGCTCGCGCGCGACGGCGCGCAGCCGCTCCTCGACCTGGCCCCGGCCGGAGGCGTCGTAGAGCGGATCCCCGGCGGCGCGCACGAGCAGGTCGCCGCTCAGCGTCCCGCCCGCCAGCGCGCCCGCGGCCTCGAAGGGCGTCACCCACTCCGCGCCGCGCCCGAGCAGGATCAGGGCCGCGGCGGTCGTGGCGAGCTTCATGTTCGAGGCCGGCGTCTGCAGCTCGTCCGCGCGCAGGGCGACCAGCTCCTCGCCCGAGTCGAGGGCGCGCACGCAGGCCGCCACGCGCACGTTGCCGCCGTGCGCCTTGCCCTTCGAGAGGCGCCGGGCCTCGTCGGTCCAGCGCGCGATGGCGGCGCGGAAGCCGTCCGTCAGGGCGCGCGCGCGCGCCGAGGGCACGCCGGCGTGGCGATTCGCCGGCACCGTCGGGCGCGGCGCGGCGGCCTCGGCCGGACGCGGCTCCTGCGCCTGCGCGGGGGCCGTCACCGCGGCGACGGCCTCGCCCGAGCACCCCAGCGCCAGGAGCCCGGCGGCCAGCGCGGCTACTGCGGCACGGGCGGGCGCTTGGGGTCGTTGGCGATCAGCCATGCGGTGTTGAACATGAAGCGCGAGATGCGCGCCATCTTGGTCAGCGAGAGCTTGTCGACCGTGTCCGTGAAGCGGTGGTAGTCGACGTTCTCCGCGTCGATCGCGCCCTCGGTGAAGAACATCGCCGGCACGCCCTTGGTGTAGAAGTTGTAGTGGTCCGAGCGCTGCCACAGGTCGAGGCCCTTGTCGGTGAAGACCTTCTTGAGCTGCGTGGGCTTGAGCTTCTTCGCGTCCTTGAGCACGTCCTCGAAGGCCCGGGTGACGTGCGCGCCGATCACGTAGACCTCGTCCTCCTCGAGGCGCCCGATCATGTCGACGTTGAGCATCGCCACCATGCTCGTGGTCGCGACCGGCGGGCGCTCGACCAGGGCCGCGCTGCCGTGCAGGCCGTCCTCCTCGGCGCTGAACCAGCAGAACAGGACCGAGCGCCGCGGGCGCGCCTTGACCATGGCTTCGGCGATCTCGAGCAGCCCGGCCGAGCCGCTGCCGTTGTCGTCCGCGCCGCAGCCGATGCGACCCCAGGGGTCGACGCCGATGTGGTCGTAGTGCGCGCCGAGCACGACGTGCTCGCCGGCCAGCTCCGGATCGCTGCCGCGCACGAGGCCGACGATGTTGTCGAGCGGGACCGAGCGGCGCGTCGTGGCCGCGCGCAGCGTGACGCGCACGTCCTTGCGCTCGCGCCGCAGGGGCTTGCCGCTGGCCTCGATCTTGTGCGCCAGCTCGAGCACGTCCTCGCCCAGGAGGCGCGCCGCGGCCGCCGCGCTGATCTCGTGGACCGGGATGCGCGGGGCCGAGCGCTCCACGCGCCGCCCCTCGCCGACCCACTCGGCCCAGGTGTGGCGGAAGCCGAGTGGCACGGGCGCGACCGGCTTCCCGTCCAGGCCCTTGGGCTCCTCGGCCGGCGGGCGGCGCACGATCAGCACGCCGCGCGCGCCGCGCTCCTCCAGCGCGCGGACCTTGCTGAAGACGTCCGCGGCCTCGGTGATCTCGGGCCCCTGGAAGAGCTTCTTCGAGCGCGGCTCGCCCTCCAGGATCATCACGACCTCGCCCTTGCAGTTCTTGCCCTTGAGGTCGTCGTAGCGCTTGTCGTCGGCCTCGGTGATGCCGAAGCCGAAGAAGACCAGCGGGCCCTCGCCCTCGCCCTCCGTCCCGGGCAGCGGCACGAAGTCCTCCTCCAGCACGAAGACCACCTCGGTCCCGTCCTCCGGGGTCAGCGCGAGGAAGCAGCGCTCCGGCGCCGGCGCCTCGCGCTCGAGCGAGTACCCGTGCCGGAAGCCGCCGTCCGGCATCCCGCCGGCGACGCCCGCGGCCTGGAGGCGCCCGATCAGGTACTCGCCGGCGCGCAAGAGCCCCTCGCTGGGCGAGTCGCGGCCCTCGAGCTGCGGCGCGGCCAGCTCGGTGACGTGCACGAGCAGCTCCTTCTCGCTGATGCTGGCAAAGCCGGCCTCGAAGTCCTGGCCCTCCTGGGAGAGGAGCAGGCCGAGGAGCAGCAGCGCGGGGGACATCGCCCGGCCATTGTGCGCATCGCCGCGGCCCGGTCCACGGGCCGCGGCGCGGAATCGGCGCCGATTCAGAGGACGAACAGACGCCCGTCGCGGGCCAGCTCGATCGGCCCGTCGAAGATCCGCGCCGCCCGCGCCCGGGCCTCCTC